>JAEWQC010000064.1 GCA_023399355.1 Bacillota bacterium
CATGAAACCGCAAAAGGCGATTGTATTCACCAGCGGCATTGAAGAAGCGGAGATTGTTACGGAAAAATTGAAGTATCACGGCTTCAAAGTTGAGAGCATTCATGGAACCAACAGAAAGGATGAACGCAAAAAAGCGCTGGAAGGCTTTAGAACAGGCAAAGTCCAGCTATTGGTCTCCTCTGATATCGCCTCCAGAGGGCTTGATATTGAAGGTGTCACGCACATATTCAGCATGAATGCGCCCGAACAGCCTCGGGACTACCTGCATAGGGCAGGACGGACCGGAAGAAATGGGAATGCCGGAATATCGGTTTCAATTGTGAACGAACGTGAGAGGCCATTGATTAAAAAGTTTGAAAAGGCTTTTAATATAAAAATTACGGCGAAGGACATGTACAAGGGCCAAATAATCGATGCGGGAAAAAGGGGCGACAGAAAGACGACTTAATGGATTTGACCGGAATGATCCTGGAAAATCCATGCGATTCTCCAGGAGAATCATTCCGGGTTATCATTCCGGAGAATCATTCCGGGTTATCATTCCGGGTTATCATTCCGGAGAATCATCCCAGTGAACTGAGGAAAAGTTCTGCATTGCCGGATAGGATTAATTCACGTTCCTCTTCGGTCAGGCCGAGTTTCAGAAATCTCTCGAGCTCTTCTTCATGATCCCACATCGGATAATCCGAGCCGAAGAACATTTTTTGGACACCATGCATCCGAATCATCCGGACAGCCTTTTCAGGGGTCAGGAACGCAAGTGCACTGGAAGTATCCATGTAGACATTTCTTCCAATGAGATATTCCATGGATTCATCCCACATCCGGTACCCCCCGAAATGAGCAGCTATTACGACCAGATCCGGGAACAGGTCTAAAATCCTGGCAAGTCTTGCCGGGCTTGATGAATCCTTGTTTTCGTCGCCCATATGGATGAGGACGGGCAGTCTGCCTTCAATTGCGCTATATACAGGGAGCATATCTTCATCGTCAATGCTGAACCCTTGAAATTCCGGATGAAGCTTAATCCCCTTCAAGCCAAGTCCGATCAAACGCGTGACTTCCGCACCTGGATCGACAAGACCGGGATGAAGTGTCCCAAAACCGATAAACTTGCTGTTGGACGATATGACACCAGAAACATAATCGTTGATTGTCGTTACCTGATCCACATTTGTTGCAGAGGAATGAACGACATATTTGCTTACACCTATCCTGCCGCCGCTTTCCAGAAGACCTCCAACGGTGCCCGGTCCCGACATGGGTATATTGTAGTAACCGCCTATCGACACTACAGCGCGGCTTGCAATCCTGTCAGGGAAGATATGGGCATGCATATCTATCACCTTGTATTTAAAATTATTCATATTCATCACTCATTTAGCTTGTTAAATTAAAATCAACTCATATAATACCACTGCTTCTTACAAAATGGAAGATTGAATCCATTAATAATGTGGTAAAATAACTCTGAATTAAAAGTTCAGGAAAAGAGGGAACGGGAATGATTAATGGTATTAAAGCTGCTACAGTCCTGAATAATGGGGTTAAAATGCCATGGTTCGGGCTTGGTGTATGGCAGGTTGAAAATGGCAATGAAGTTACATCAGCTGTGAAGATGGCGATAAAAGCAGGTTACTTGAGTATTGACACCGCTGCAGCCTATGGAAATGAAGAAGGTGTTGGAAAGGGGATAAAGGAAAGTGGCGTCCCAAGAAGCGATTTATTTATTACGACAAAGGTGTGGAATGCAGATCAGGGCTATGAGACCACATTAAAGGCGTTTGAGGAAAGCAGAAAAAAACTTGGATTGGATTATCTGGATCTATACCTGATCCATTGGCCTGTGGAGGGTAAATATACAGAGACATGGCGTGCTTTTGAAAAACTTTATAGAGAGGGTGCTGTACGTGCAATTGGTGTGAGTAATTTCCAGGAGCATCATCTGCTGGATATATTCGAGACTTCCAAGATGATACCGATGGTCAATCAGGTAGAATTGCACCCGTTGCTTTCACAGAATAAGCTGCGTGATTTCTGTAAAAAGCACAAAATTCAAGTGGAAGCCTGGAGCCCGTTGATGCAGGGGCATCTTGGCATATCGCTGCTGAATGAGCTTGCCGGAAAATATGGCAAATCGGCTGCACAGGTCGTCCTGCGATGGGATATTCAAAAGGAGATTGTCACCATACCTAAAACAATACACGAGGCTAGAATTGTGGAGAATTCCAATATATTCGACTTCGAACTTTCAGAGGATGATATGGCCTCAATAGATGAATTGAACAAGGATATGAGGTTTGGCCCCGATCCCGATAATTTCAACTTCTGATTTTAGAAGCGTATTCCAAGCAAAATCCAAGGATTGTCTGATATGATAAATCAGAGAATCCTTTTTTGTTAAAAAGAGAGATTGACTCGCAGAAGAGACGTGTGTTACTGTTTATAAGTCAACTATATAGACAAGTGACCCGGTGCAGGAGAGACAAAAGAGCAAGATGCTGCACTTAGCTTACCCGTTAGAACCAGGAGAACCCAATGAGGGAATTGATTAAGTCTAAATTAGGCGTAAAAGCGACTAAACAACGCAGCTTCAGCGAATATATCAGTTGTATCGAGGATTTGATCCAGGATGAGATAATAGACTCTATGAACGGTTTCATACAGCACGGCAGTGTTACCTGCTTCGACCACAGTCTCTCGGTTTCCTATTACAGTTATGCTGTCTGCAGACTTCTTCATCTGGACTACTGTTCAGCTGCGAGAGGCGGCATGCTCCATGACCTGTTCCTGTATGACTGGCACAAGACCAAGCTGATTGGCGGCAAACATGGTTTTACACATCCGTATACCGCACTGAAAAATGCCCAGGAGCATTTCCTTTTGAACAAAATGGAGAAGGATATCATTGTGAAGCATATGTGGCCCCTGACAATATTGCTGCCAAGATACAAGGAAGCGTATGTGGTGTCATTTGTTGACAAATATATTGCTTTACTTGAGATAGGTAAGTTTTTCAAGACAAAAATGGCAGAATTCAGGGCTGCTTCGTTAAATGGAATTTAATATATAGCTGTTTTGAAGCAAAAGATACAATAGAATAATCTATGCAGAATTCGAGAAAAAGCCTCCTTTATTTGAACTCAGGAGGCTTTTAAATAATTGTTACTCAGTATCTGGCGCTGATCTCATCAGGCACTGACACCTCTTTGTTTGAGAGATATATACGCCTTGCTTCTTCCATGCTTGCATCGGCATCTACTGAAAGTGTAGCAATGGTATCAAGCAAAGCCCAGTCATCAGAGGTCAATTCACTGTCTTTTGCCGTAACCAGCCTCCATGGCTTCCAGTCAAGCCTCTTGCAAATACGAACCAGATAGGGGACGGTCTCGACCTTGTTCAGTGCGGCAAAATCGCGGAGAAGCTGGCCTCTGACGAACCAAAGCCCATATAATGAATTGATGTTCCACTCAGGCCTGATCGGACAGCTAATCCCGAAATCCTCTGCGTTGGCGCCTTCCTCGCGGCAAAGCTTCCATGCCTGGCCTGCTGTGAGGAAATCTCCCGGCCTGAGCCTTCGCGGGTTAAATCCTTTAATCAGATCAATCTTTTCAGAAACATCCCGACCGTTATTCATTGCCCAGTCTATGAGCGAACCCTGCTGGAACGGATCCAGCTGTGGATCGGCCATGATCCACTGTACTCCGTCCCAATACTCACAGATCCAATGGTCTTCATATTTGCCATCCCACCCGAAATAGGCCGCAAAACCGCACCGGCTTCTTGAAGGTATGCCTTTTGCCCGGAGGATTGCTGTCATCAGTGTGGCGAATTCCCTGCAGCATGCGATCACACGGTCACGCGGATGACGAGGGATAGCGAGGCTGCTGCCGTCCAATTCAAGTGCCTTGTCCAGCAGATCCTCCATATAGGCTGTTTTCTGCGGATATTCATGATCAACGGAATATTTGGTTCCGTAATGACTTATCCACATGTCATGTGAAATCAAGCCCTGCACAACCTGATAAACAGCTCCGATATCATTCGGCAGCCACTTTATGAAAGCAGAATACTTTTCCAGCTTTGTTATTTCTCCGGGCATGCGATAATAATCCAGTACATTTTGCATAAAATCAGCCGGCATGGGTTATTGCCTCCTATAATTAATATTTTCATTTGGCGGTAGTTAAGAGACTTATTTTATCTGTAATTTACAAGCTTCATTTTATTGGTATCCACAATTTGAAGCAATGGTCGGCGGGATCCCGGAACATTTCATCATATACTTCTATCTGATCGTATTCATCCAATTGATAGCCCAGGCTTTTCGCATAGCCGATCGTTGCCATATAGGCATCCGGTACGCTGACGGTTTCAGGAACATTTGCGTGGAAGAACTTTTGAGGTCTGACATAACGTTTGATCATACCCGCAGGAATACCAGCCAAACCGCTAAATCCAACTGCAGCCATGTATTTGAATTGTTCATTGCTGCAAGTCTCAGATTCACATATCCCATATATCGTTATAGGCATAAAGGAATTGCTGATTTCTTCCGTATGCGTCAGAAAACGGCTCCATAAATGGCCGATGGAATAATCGGCATCCCATTGCTTTGCCATGCATTCCATGCCCACAACATAAAAACCTTGCGATTCGAGCACAGCAAAACTCATCTGACGACCGCTCGTATCCGTACGTTTATTTGATCCGTTTTCCAGGACCTCCAACCTTTTGCAAGGCGGAGGTCCGCTGCTGCTGCGGTACTTGTTCGGTGACATACCATAAACCCTTGTAAAAGCTCTTGTGAATACATCATGGGATTCAAAGCCGTATGCAAACGAAATATCGGTGACAGTCTTTTTGCTGTCTGTCAGATCCTTTGCCGCCAAGGAAAGTTTGCGCCTCAATATGTATGCACCGACTGTGTCGCCTGTCAGTCTTTTGAACAGCCGGTAAAAATGCGGAACTGAAAAACCCGCTTCCCGTGAGATATCGAAGAGGCTGAGATCCTTTGTCAAGTTTTTTTCTATGTAATCCAAAGCTCGAAGCATATATTGTTCATTGTACATCATTTCACCCCGTAAAATAATGCTACCACTTTTTACAGTGAATTTCTCGATGTTTTTTATCAAGTTTGGATAAAAATTAAAGCGGGAAAATACGGCTGAAAATTCTGCGTTGACTTATGAAGGGCATTCTTGTAACATTTAGGTGGCAGGCATATCATTTGTTTATCGGAGGTACATTATGGGCAGGATGGGTACGGAAATTTGCAGGTTGAGAAAGGAAGCCGGCATGTCCCAGAAGCAGCTTGCAAAGCAGATGGGTGTGACCGAACGTTTCATAGAGGAAGTGGAAACCGGTAAAAAGGTGCTGAACAGCGAACTGATTACCAGAGTATCCAAAGCGCTTCGTCAGGAAGTGGGCAAGCTGGATTTGTTTGATGAGGCAGAGGTTGGCAGGAGACCGGAACCTGACGTCCAAATTAAAAAGGTGATAGAAAAGCCTGTCCAGGCCATTTGGACCGATGCTCTGGCCGGCGTGATCATGACGGTTCCTGTATTTGACGGCAAGATGGATAAAACAGTCGGAACGAGGCAACTGCCTATTATAGCGAACAAAGTGGAAGGCTATCCGAAGGATAAGGTGTTTTACCTGACCATGGAGGATAATGAAATGTCCGGCTTCAGGATTGTAAAGGGTGATTTGGTACTTGCCTGCGGGGTCCAGGAAATAGAAAAGGACGCCATGTATTTCATCGAATATGCAGGCAGAAGGTTGATACGTCAGGTAAAAAAACTGGACAAGGAAAAACTGCTGCTGGTTGGAAACAGCGGGAGCCTGACGACTGAAACGGTAAAGAAGGGCGAAATTAAGGCGCTTGCAAGATTGATCCGCCTGGAAATAGTATTATAACGAGGCTAAAAATGTTCCCCATCTCCAGGCTCTTTTGCTTTCGCAAAAAGCTTGGGTGGCGGAAACAGTCGGGTTTTCAGGCGGCAGAGCACATCTCCTGCCCTGGGCTGCATTGGCGGGCAGCAAGCTTAGCATGTGGCCAGCCTCGTTGAAATGCAGCTATAGTATAAAACTTCCTAAGGAAATGTTATAATCGGGTAAAAATGTTTCTGCAATCGCAGCAATTTTTGATGCATTATAAATCCTCAGTCCCATTCTCAGAGCATCCTGCTATTATTAAAAAATCAGGATATAATAAGATTATAAAATGCCGGATTGAATTGGAAAGGGTATACGAATGAGAACTTTTGAAAACACCAGAGTGGGCTTGAGGAATAAGGAAACCAGGGAATTGATCGCTGTTTTCCCCGGGAATGTATCCGGTACATTGCACGATGTTCAAAAGGAAGTCTTTGACTGGTACTACAGGACAAGCTGCTCCGCGGAGGAAATCCTGCGTGAGTGCATTGTCGATGACCTTAGTGAAAATGAATTGAAGAGCTTGAAACAATAGAATCTATGCTGCCTTCCCTGTCTCGCGCGAGCGCAGTACGGATACCCATTTTATTCGTAAGATGAGGATGGTTGTTATAATAGCAGCCACGTAATTAGAAAACAAATTGCCCCAGAAAACCGAATAGAAGCCAAGAAAATGCTCAGTCGCGAGTATGAATATATACCGGAGCAGCCATATCCTTAAAATACTGGCAAACAACGTTATACCGGTCCGTCCGAGTCCGATGAGGGCTCCCTGCTGCACCATGCACACGCCGAAGCCTACGACGGAATAGGTATATATGTGCAGTGCCCTGTTCGCAACATCAAGAACATCGGCATTCCGTGTGAATAATACTGTCAGGTGTGAAGACAATGGTACAACTATGGCAATGAGTATGGCAGCAGTCGCAGCACTGATGATACAGCCTGTGAGGCAGGACTTACGCGCCTTGTCACTTTGTCCTGCACCAACATTCATGCTGACCATTGTGGTAACGGAGGAACCGAAGGCTGAGGGCAGGATGAAACAAATGGAGGTGATGCTGTTCGCTATTCCCTGACCGTTCATGACGACAGGCCCATATTTTTCTATTTCATTATTAATCAGAAAGAATCCAAAATTCAGTACCAGGCTTGACAGCGCTGAAGGTGCTCCTATCCGGAATAAATCCCTAATCATTCCCTTTTCAAATTTTAAACCGGTCATCTCAAGCTTTTCGCTGTGGTTCCCCACAAACAGCTCGAAGTACATCCAGATGCTAATCAGTATATTCGCTAGAAGTGTTGCCGCAACGGAGCCGACGACACCCCAGCGGAAAATTGCAATGAAAATAAAATTGAATGCTATTTTCATGACCAGCATTAGAACCATTCTGACAAATGCGGCTTCCGGCTTGCCGTTGGCATTTTTAATAGCATTATAGATCGCTTCCAGGAAAAGGAACGGCAGAACCAGTGCGTTTAATGATAAATATAAAAACAAATCATGTGAGATTGAAGGGGTGACACTGCGTGAAATAGGGAAAGAAACTGCCACAAGGAGCGGTGCAGCCATTAGTCCAATTAAAAATGCAAAAAAGAAAATCTGGGAGGAAACTTTCCGAGCTTCGCCAAATTCACCACTGCCGTTAGCCTGGCCGATTATTGCCATGCCTGCAACACTGAGGCCTTGAGCCAGAGCGCCCGTCATATTGATGATCGGAGCGGAATAGGTGATGGCACTGGCGGCAATGGTGCCGGCAAAATTATTGATAAAGATGCCGTCGACAACAGGTATGGCAGACTGTACCAAACCCATCATAAGTGCCGGGACGGACAACAGCATAATGGTTTGAGTGATCGGCCCTTTTAGAATCAGATCCCGTCTTTGTTCCGTACTCTGCTGTAAAAATTTAAATTGCACTGCGATATGCCAGCTTTCTTTTGTGGTATTTGACGATTATACTCTTTTAAGCAGTATGGGTCAACGGAAAGGTGGAGGTATTTATGTTAACCTGCTTGCAGGAACTCGCCATTTCCTTATGTTTTCTTATCTATTTGAATGAAATCCTCATCAAAAACGGAATAATCCCTTCACTATTCAAACAGATCATTGACATTAGCCTTGACGAGCCGGATAGATTATGAAAAAATGAATTTGCAGGACAGACTGCCGGCGCTGGGTCTTCCGGTTGATGTTATGCTAAAAGATGTTCACAACAGGAGATATTGCAGAATATGAAGGATGTCACTGCAGCAATCATTCTAGAGGATCATAAAGTGCTGATCGCCCAGCGGGCGCCGGATGAGCGGATGGCAGGAATGTGGGAATTCCCCGGAGGGAAGATAGAACCGGGCGAAACCCCCGAGCAGTGTCTCAGCCGCGAGATAAACGAAGAACTTGACGTTCTGGTCGAAGTACAGAATTTCTTCGGGGAAAGCATCTATCGGTATGAACACGGAGAGATCAGGCTGCTTGCCTACTTCTGCAAATG
>JAEWQC010000107.1 GCA_023399355.1 Bacillota bacterium
GCCGTAAGCGAAGGAGAAGCCGCAAGCGAGGGAGAAGCCGTAAGCGAAGGAGAAGCCGCAAGCGAGGGAGAAGCTGTAAGCGAAAGAGAAGCCGCAAGCGAGGGAGAAGCCGCAAATAGTGAGAATAGTAACTTAACAGGAAGCGAAAATTCTGAGGAATCTAATGACTACTATTACGGAATGGGATATTAGTGAAAGGCAAGCTTATGAAAAAAGTAGAGGTGTTTGATGGGGGGACTTTAAGTTCTCAACCATTTACTGAAAAAACAGGAGCAAGTAGATGTAATTTTTTGGGATTGGATCATAAAGGTGATAGCATAAAAATACCACTGGATGAAGATTTACTAAGTAAACACATACTGTTTATTGGAGGTATCGGAACGGGCAAAACGAATGCAATAAGCCAGTTAGTATCTCAACTAAGAGCCTCATTTACCCAGGATGATGTAATGATTATTTTCGATACAAAAGGGGATTTTTATAAATCATTTTACAGGGTTGGAGATATTGTCATTAGTAATGATGAAAAAGCAACGGGGGAAAATGGCAGTGATTATTGGAATATTTTTAATGAAATAGAACAAAACGAACAGATGGAAGAGAATATTGTTGAAATTGCGAAAACATTGTTTTTAGAAAAAACGTCAAACACTAGCCAGCCGTTTTTCCCTAATGCTGCCAGAGATTTGTTTTCCGGAATATTAACGCATTTTTTTCGTAATAAAAGTACAATACAAACTGATAACAAGACTTTACGTGATTTCATGGACAAGACTCCCCCGGGTGGAATACGGGACATACTTATGCAGCATGGCGATTTAAGGTCAATGATAAATTACATTTCTGATGACCGGTCTCCTCAGACTCAAGGTGTACTGTCGGAACTCATGCAGTTGACGAGAGAAATATTCCTCGGCAATTTTAAAAAATCTGGCGATTTATCTATAAGAAATCTAATCAGAAAAAAAGGCGGGAAAATAATTTTTATTGAATATGATCTTGGTATTGGAAACTTACTTACGCCTATTTATAGATTAATGTTTGATATGGCAATAAAAGAAGCTTTGAGCAGGAATAAAAGTGAAGGAAATGTGTGGTTTGTCGCCGATGAATTCAGGCTTATTCCAAACCTGCAGCATGTTGATGACGCTGTGAATTTTGGAAGAAGCTTAGGCGTGAAATTCGTTATAGGTATTCAGAATGTTGAACAGGTCTATAATGCATATGGTACAAATCTGGCGAAAAGTATATTATCCGGATTCCTCACAACTGTAGCTTTTAGGGTTAATGATTTTGAATCAAGGAAATTTATTAAAGAATTATTTGGATCAAATCGAAAGAAAGAAATATACATGTCATCTGTGTCGACACGCGGAATTGTTGAGCAAATTCGTGATGCTTTTGTAATTGAGGATTGGGATATTTCACAATTAGGTGTGGGTGAAGCTATTATAGGCCTTCAGAACAAAGATCCTTTTTTATTTCAATTTAAAATGGTGTAACATTTTTTGTATTGCTTATCAGGTTCCTTTATGAAGCTAAAAGCATACTATATACCCTCTATACTTGGTATTATCATGGGATCCGTTAAAACCGCTCATATAACTTGTTGCTGCTGGTTGTGCCAATAAACATGTGCGTTTTATCATTGACAGATTATATCAAAGGAACCTTGAAAATCAGTCACAGTACCTCGCAGTACCGCTGGAAAATAGCTGTGGAAATAATTAACGACCTTGAAAGGTTTAATCATGGAGCTTTGTATGATATACTTAACATGAAAAATTTTCAGTAAGGGGGGTATCAAATGAAAAACAAGAAAATTATTAAACTAATTTCATACGCAATTTTTATATTATTGATTTTTCAGTTGATGCCAAGCACTTTAAGCAGTGTTGATGGTTTTCTGAGTCATGCGCAAAATTCCAAAGTGATCTTATTATCGGGGGTATTTCATACCGATGCGATATATACTGGCAGAGAAAGCCAAAAATCGGCAATTCAAAGAGTACCGTTAAGAAGCACTTCAGTCAGCGCTTCTCAAATATGTGTTGAGGATATTTTCATTGCGAGTTCCTCATTTCCGGAATTGCCATCCGACTGTCGAAGGGTCATCAGACAATCGATTCCACACTATTTTAATGGAGGCAAGTATAAAAATAATTCCCTCGCTATCTAAAATTTAGATAACGGAGGTGAGATTATTGGATATTACTCTTATTTTTGTAATTGCGATCGGCGTGATTTTCTGTATCGGCGGACCAATTATTGGGCATTATGCGTCAATGGCGGCTGAAAAAGCCGAAAGAGAAGAAACAAATAAGAATAAAAACAAATAAAGATAAGTAAATTAAATGCAAATAAAGATGTAGATATAAATCTAAATAAGATAAAATCAGATAATGAGATATTTTCAAGCGTAGGCATTTTGCGAAGGTAGCAGGATGCCTACTGCCTTATATAGAAAGTCAGTTATTCGCGAATCTGCTTTTTTCATATGCATGGGAGCCATTCCGGCTCTGCAGAGAGTTCACTGCCAGTTCCCAGGGCTGAGGGTCCGGAGATTCATGTGAATCAAGGAATTCAGGTATTTGACGGAGAAAAGCAGTGCGGATTTTTATTCAATCAGCACTGCTTTTTCGCTTCTCACAATAAAACTCAAATTTATTTCACCTATAAAGAAAACAGGATACAAAATGCCCGGGAGATACTTCTTTCATGACGGGTTCTTCCAGATCACAGCCCTCCATTTTTTTAGGACAGCGCGTACAGAAGCGGCAGCCGCCTGGAAGGTTGATCGGGCTGGGGACATCGCCGGTTAGAATGATGCGTTTCCTCTTTTTCGTCGGGTCAACGGATGGAATGGCCGAGAGCAGAGCCTGAGTATAAGGGTGCAGAGGATTGGAATACAGCTCTTTTTTCGGAGCCGTTTCCACAAGCTTGCCCAGATACATGACGCCTACCCGGTTGCTGATATGTTTTACCACATTCAACCCATGGGCAATGAAAAGGTAGGTAAGTCCAAACTCATTTTTCAATTCATCCAACAGATTCAGGACCTGAGCCTGAATAGAGACATCAAGTGCGGAAACCGGCTCGTCGCAAACGATCAGTTTGGGTTGTACTGCCAGTGCACGGGCAATACCTACACGTTGACGCTGACCTCCTGAAAACTCATGAGGGTAACGATTCCGTTGATGGTTTGCCAGTCCGACAAAGTTCAACAGAGTAGTTACGCGTTTTTCAATCTGATCCTTCGGCAGCAGATGGTTTATTCTGATGGGCTCAGCTATGGTATCGCCGATGGTCATTCTCGGATTCAGAGAAGAATAGGGGTCCTGGAAAATCAGCTGGATATCCTTGCTGTATATGCGGCGTTTAGCTTCCGAAAGGGAAGTGAGATCTACGCCTTCAAATAAAACATGTCCTTTTGTAGCGGTATAAAGGTTTACCAGGATCTTGCCAATGGTTGTTTTCCCGCAGCCTGATTCTCCGACCAGCCCGAATGTCTCGCCTTTATCAATGTGGAAGGAGACTCCATCCACGGCTTTCAGGACGGAGGTCGGGCGCCCAAGTAAATCATGGTCGAGGGTAAAATATTTTTTTAAATCCTTGATTTCTATCAAACCTTCACTCATGTCCCGACACCTCCTTCTGCTGGTCTTCATAAAGGAAACAGCGCACCTTGTGGTTATCCCTCTCTGTCAGCGGGGGCATTTCTTTACGGCATCGATCCATACACCGGTCGCAGCGGTCTGAAAACGCACAGCCTGGCGGCATATGCAAAGGATTTGGGACGATTCCCTTTATCATGTAAAGAGGCCCTTCCTTTTCCTCCTCCAATTTCGGGATTGAATGAAGCAAACCGAGTGTGTAGGGATGAAGGGGGTTCCCAAAGAGTTCGCGCACATCGGCTTCCTCGACGATTTTACCGCAGTACATGACAATAACATGATCAGCAGCCTCGGATACTACCCCGAGATCGTGGGTGATCAATAGCACCGCCATGTTGAATTTTTCACGCATCTGATAGAGCAGATCCAGTATCTGCGCCTGGATTGTCACATCGAGCGCCGTAGTAGGTTCATCTGCAATCAGGAGTTCGGGATTTCCTATTAAAGCCATTGCTATCATAACCCTTTGCCGCATACCGCCGCTCATCTGATGAGGGTAATCTTCTGCTCGCCTTCTTGCTGAAGGGATTCCAACCGTTTCCAACATTTGCACGGTACGTTCCATGGCGTCTTTCTTTGTCAGTTTCATATGAGTTATGATACTTTCAATGATTTGGTCCTTGACACGATAAACCGGGTTTAAAGAGGTCATCGGCTCCTGAAAGATCATTGAGATCTGATCGCCTCTCACCGCCCTCATTTCAGCTTCGCTTATCTTCAGAAGATCCCTGTCCTTGAACAGGACCTCCCCCTGTGAAATGAAACCGGATTCCTGGAGCAAACCCATGATCGACAGGGAAGTAACGCTTTTTCCCGATCCGGATTCTCCGACGATTGCAACGATTTCTCCTTTATCAATGGAAAAGCTGATATCATCAACGGCATTTACGATTCCATTTTTCATTCTGAAGTGTGTCTTTAAATTTTTTACATCAAGCAGCATCTGTCCGCACCACCTTAATTTTGTCTGGCCTTCGGGTCCAGCGCATCGCGCAGACCGTCGCCCAGAAGATTGAATGCCAGCACCGTTACGGTAATTGCGATTCCAGGGAAAATGAGCGTGTAAGGCGCAGAGAAGATGAAGCCCCTGGCCCGTCCCAGCATATCGCCCCACTCTGCCGCAGGCGGCTGCACTCCGAGTCCCAGAAACCCCAGGGCGGCAGTATCGAGAACCGCTGTAGAGATGCCCAGTGTAGCCCGTACTACAATTGAGGAAAGCACATTCGGCAGAATGTGATTGAATATGATTCTACTGTTTTTGTTGCCGATAACGCGCGCAGCTTGTACATAATCGTTCTCTTTTACCGATAGAATGCTTCCGCGGACGATTCGCGCATATTCCGGAATGGAGACAAGTCCGATTGCTATAACTGCCTTGTCGATCCCTTTCCCGAGGGCGGCCATAAATGCAATAGCCAGTAATATGGAGGGGATTGCAAGCATCATATCCATCAACCTCATAACGATGGTATCTGTTTTTCCGCCAAAATATCCGGAGATGGAACCGAGAAGAACGCCGACGCTTAGCGAGATGATGACTGCACTCAAGCCAACGGTAAGGGAAATCCGGGCTCCGGCTATAATTCGGCTGAAGATGTCACGCCCCAATTGGTCAGTACCGAACCAATGCTGTACGGAAGGGGTAAGGAAACTTTTTGTCATATCCGAGGAATTTGGATCATAGGGCATAATAAGAGGACCCAAAGCGGCAATGATCACCAAAAAAACAATGATACACAAGCCGACGATGGCTGCTGTATTTTCACGGAGAGAATCCCACATCTCCCTAATTGGCGATTCCGGTTTTTCAAGAAGTTCGGCTCCTTCATCTGAAATTTCGATTGCCTGCTGTTCTGCTTTTTTCAGGTTCATGACATGCTAAGCCTCCTTCTTTGAAAATTTGATTCGTGGATCAAGAAATGCATAGAGGATATCCACTACAAGGTTGATAGAGACAAAAATACAGGCTACAAGAAGCACGACACCCTGTACTACGGGAAAATCCGATTTCAGGATGCACTCAACAGTGTAGTGTCCTATTCCGGGCCAGGAAAAAACGGTTTCCGTAAGGACGGCACCGCCCAAAAGGGAGCCGAGCTGCAGCCCGATCACTGTCGTAACCGGAATCATGGCATTTCGAAGCGCATGATGGAATATGACTCTTCTTTTCCGGATACCTTTCGCTTTTGCGGTTCTGATGTAGTCCTGATTTAAGGTGTCGAGCATGCTCGATCGGGTCATTCTTGTTATAATAGCCATAGAGTACATTCCGAGTGCAAGTGCCGGAAGGACAAGATGCTTTACTGCATCCGCAAAGGCTTCAAAATCACCCGAGGCCAGTGTGTCGATCAGGTAGAAGCCGGTTCCGCCGGCCGGCTGCAACAGGGGGTTGATCCTTCCGCCGGATGGCAGCAGGTGCAAAATACCGGAGAAAAGGATGATTAAAAGGATACCAAGCCAGAATATGGGCATCGATACCCCTACCAAGGCCAGTACCATACCAGTGTGGTCAAATATGGAATTCTTCTTTACTGAGGAGATGACGCCAATGAGAATTCCAATGATCGAAGCAAGGACGATTGCGGCAATTGCAAGCTCTATTGTAGCAGGAAACCGGGACATGATCTCGTGGATCACCGGTGTCTTGGTATAATAGGAGGTACCGAAATCTCCGGTGAGGGCGCCTCTAATAAAATGGAAATATTGGATATAGACCGGAGCATTCAGCCCGTTTGCCTCGCGCCACTTATTTACGGAGTCTATGGTAGCAT
The DNA here is from genome assembly GCA_023399355.1 of Bacillota bacterium. Taxonomy (GTDB): domain Bacteria; phylum Bacillota; class Clostridia; order Acetivibrionales; family DTU013; genus UBA1305. The sequence goes on from JAEWQC010000107.1 coordinate 6,446, forward strand.
GCTGACCAAGGACGATTGGGGCCGGATCCGGTGAAAACACACGCATGATCAGAAAAACGATGACAGATACCCCTATGAGAACGGGAATCAGCATCAGTATGCGTTTGATAATATACTTTACCATAGTAAAAACAACCTTTCGCTAAGGTCTTTCATATAATCAAAATCGCAGGGGCGTCGAGCCCCTCCGATTTTCGTAAATCATTATCACTGTCTATGTCTGCTGGACAAAGCCTGCCGGGAGCTTTAAGAAAAAGACTCCCGACAGAACTCCCAACATTTGGTTCGGTTCTATTTCTTTGCTGCTTCTGAAAGGAATATGACTCCCGTCATATGGTAAATGAAACCGCTTACATTGCTTCTGTAACCGATAAGTGTCGGAGCATGGGAAATCGGAAGCCAGACAGCGTTCTCCGCTGCCATTTTTTCCTGTTCCGTGTAGATCTTGTTGCGTTCATCCCCGTTGGGGGTAGTGAGGCCTTTGGCGAGCAATGCCTTGAAGTCGGCATTATCCCAACGCGCTACATTCATGGTCGGATCCTTGTCGGCCATCAGATTCATAAAGTTGTCCGGGTCTCCGTTGTCACCGATCCAGCCGTAGAAGCAGATGTCAAAATCTCCGGCTTTGACCTTCTCTTTGTATGTGGTCCAGTCGAAGGCGTCTATCGTTGCCGTAACGCCAACATTCTTGAGATATCCCTGTATTGCTTCTGCAAGGGCTTGACCGTTTGCAGTGTTGTAAGGTCTCGGGTTGGAATAGGTGATGATATGCACGGTGGTAACGCCTGCATTGACTAATGCGGTCCTGGATGCTCCCTGATCAAACGCAACCTGCTTTATGCCGGTGTCAAAGCCTGGCATAAATGTAGGAAGTACCGAGGTAGCCGCCTCTGCGTATCCCTGATACAGGCTTTTTACAAGTTCGGGAACGTTGATTGCCTGAGAAATCGCAGCACGGACCTTTGCATCATTAAATGGCGCCTTTGTCGTATTGTAGGCCATATAATTGATGTTCATGCCAGGCGCCTGATAAATCTTGTTTCCGGAGGATTCAACCTGCTTTACGACTGTTGCATCAATACCGTCTATGATATCGGCTTCTCC
>JAEWQC010000165.1 GCA_023399355.1 Bacillota bacterium
CCTATTACAATATCCACATGTTGCTGGCTTGGCACATCGCCGTTTCCCTCGGAAAGCCTGCCGCTTACCTCGGTTTTTAATTTTAGCCCCTTAAAATCACTGGAATATACACCCCCAAGATCACCGAGGCCGGAATGGTATCTGCCGGTCGGAGAACATCCAGCAAGGGCTGAAATCATTGTCGTCACGAGTATCGTAAGCAATAGCCGTTTTCGAATGGAATCTTTATATTGTATGATAGAATTCATGAAAAGTCCTCCCATATGAAACAAAAGTCTGATTACACAGGCAAAATGTCAAATTATCAGCCGGTAAAAAAAGCCCCGGCTTGTGTATCGGCATGCTGCCGGTATTCCAAGTCAAGGCTTGTGTGCCTACTTTATATTCATATTATGGAAGGTCGAAAATAATTACTTTTACTTTCCCTTATTCACTTGGTTGCAACAGATCGGTCTTTATCGTGGTCCCATCATCGACAAATTGCTTAATGACCACTTCATCGGACTTTTTTACATTTACTTTCACCTGGGCATCCTCCAGCATCTCTACCACGCCTCCGATCATCGTAATGGCACGTTCCGTACCATCCGGATCAGAAATCGCCTTGATAATAAAAGGAGCCTTATTGGGTCTTCCGTTGATCATGATATACTGACCGGCTTCTCTGATTTCGGTCATTGCCACTATCCTCTCATCATTGACTGAAATCGCTTGCGCCCCGGCAGACCTGAGTTCATTTACAATATCCAGGATATCACTGTCAAGAACCTGAATAAAACCATTATTGTCAAGTGTAACAATGATTCCCTTGCCCTTCACATCTAAAAGGCCCGCAAAGATCTTTGCCTTGTTCAAGTCATCCTTAAGCAACTGCGCCGCAGCACTGTCTCCGGCTTTAGCGTTTGCATAGGTCTGGTTGTCCTTTTCAAGCTCTTTGAGTTTGTCCTGCAAGGAGCTTTTTTGTTCATTCAGCTTGATCAGATCGTCCTTCAATTCATCTACCCTCTTATTATCGAAGGAGGCCATGCTCTGATTATAATTAATGCTTTTATACTGCAAGGCCAGCATAATACCTAGAAGAATACAAACAACGGTCATTGCGATGTTTCTGGTTATTTTCATTTTTTAACTTCCTCCAGTCCCGATATATACCTGTCCAGCTTTCCGGCACCGCTAAACTTGGAAAGCTTCAGTTCTTTGGACTTTGCAATTTCTACCCGTATATTGTATTCAGTCATCTCGGCCAGCCGGCTGCAGGTGCTAATACTCTCGTAAAGCCGGTCGGGATCACCGATTGCTTCTATATAATACGGCACGGAATGTCTGTTGTCATTAATCAGAATGGTAGGACCGGCGCAAACCTGCTCGCTCATGGGAACAATACGTTCCCCATTAATTGAAATGGCCTGTGCTCCGGCTTTTTTCAATTCATTCAGAATCACTTTGATATCCTGATCATGAATAATGAGCCATTTGACAGGGGTATCGGGTTCTCTTGCAGGGGCATCGTCAAGCTTGATGGTTATGCCCGGTCCTTTTACATCTATCAGACCTGTACTTAATTTCACCTTTTCCCAGTCTCCGGCAAGTTTGTCATCATTTTGCTGGTCAATGAAGGATTTTATCGTTTTGTTCATTACCGCCAGATTCTCATCAATTTGTGTTTTTAATGCATCTGTTTCATTTTGGGCTTTTACGAGATCTTCCTTCAGCATATCAGCGCTTATTGTATTTAAAGCGGTCAATCTTTTTGCATAAAGAGTACTCTTTATCTGTATCGCAACAACTATACCGAAAATCAGAAAAACGATCAGAAAAATATACTGGCTTCCGGCTTTCTTCATATGTTCCCCGTTTCCCAACAGTTTGTGGCTGCTTTCCTTTTTGCTGTCATTTTAATACTATAAATTGCTTTTATATAATTCTACTTTCAAAACCATTTTATTTCAAGTGAAATATGATTGCCATTTCATTTTCACTGGCAAGAACCGGAAGATATATCCTTTATATTTATATTGGCGCTTAGCTTCGACTTATTTCCCTGACCTTTCTGGCATAGATATTTGTTAATTCTTCTGCGAATTCCGTGCTGATACTCTCCCCGATCACACTGCACACAGGCTTTTCGGCATCGGGCAATACAAGCACCCAACCATTATCGCTATATACCTTTACACCTTCCAGAGTTTCTATTCTTGTGCCGCTGTTTTCCTGAATGAGTTTTCGTATGACCTTGCCCTTGGCATTCCAGCTACACTCTACTTCCTGTCTGTGCATATGTATTTCCGGGATCATGTCAACCAGATCGGAAAGAGTCATTTTATTCATTGACATAAAGTCAAGTAATTTTATCAGCGCTGCCACTGCATCAAAATGCATGGTAAATTGCTCCAGAAGTTCCTCCTTCGCATCCCTGCCAAGGAGTCTGCCCATAATCTCTCTCGCCGCTGTTTTTGTCCTTACCACCCGGCCTTCGAACATGTCCGCAAGCTTGTCAACCGCTTCGCTTGCAGAAACAGGAACGAATACAGTTCTACCCTTGACAGATTTGAAAAGAATGATCGATATCAATGCAATGAACATATCATCTGTGATCAGTCTCCCCTTTGCATCTACCAGAGTCATTTTCTCACAGGATTCTTCTATCGAAACGCCCAGATCAAACCGTCCTTTCTTCACATGGCTGCAAAACTGTCCTGCTCCCGCAGGCCATGCAATATGCCATGTATCCTTTTGCAGGTCATCCGTGGCACGTTCATATGCATATTCCTGCAATATTAACCCACTGTTTTCTACTTCACACCCCAATTCCTCCAGCATGTTTTTCATTAAACCGGCGATAAATGAAGATCCGGTATTGAGAGCTATTCTAAAATTAAGCTTGCCTGTCTGCACACTATTCATAATATTCTTGAGATAAAAATCACTAAACCCAGCTACCTTTGTGATACTTTTCAGGCTATCCCCTCCGCACCTGTTAAAATCATCCCTTACAAAGATATTTTCAATTTTCTTTTCCATCGTCCTGTCAATGTTACTTCCCCTCTTATCAAAAAAATCGATCATCATCCGAGAATTAGCCCCGGCACAGGTACTGATATGAACTCCTCCGTCCAGGCGGTAAAATCTCACGGCAGAACGGATCGCCGGTAAAAGAAGCCTTCCGAAGTCACTTGCCTGGACACCGGACGACAATAACCCGGAAACAAATGCATTCAAAATCATCATCGCTGCAGGAGAATCATCACTGCTGATCCCAATCGAACCTTTATTGCCGTTAACAGCACCATAGGCAGCTCCAAGCCTTGCCGCAAATTCCGGTGTGATTTCCACATTGATTTCTCCGGTGACTCCTCTGTTTCCGAATAACTGACGTCCTACTTTCGATCCCCAGACAATATTCGACTTCACTTCCATCCCCTGACCAATGGATTTGTCCGGCCATATTTTAATATTCGGCCTGATAGTCGCCTGTTCACCGACTATGGAATAATCTCCAACCACGGATTGTTCAAAAGCAGTTACGCCCTGCTTAAGGTGAACATGATTGCAAATGATGCTCCCTCGCAGCTGAACATCAGAATTGATGGTGGAATTCCGCCACAGGATGCTTCGTTTTATCCCACATTGGACGGATACTATATTATTGTCTCCTATTACCGTAAACCTGCCTATCCTTGTTCCCTGTCCGATATGACAGCCTGTTCCTACAATGCAGGGAGCTTCAAAGCGCACTCCTTCTTCTATGACCGTATTGTTTCCGATCCAGACTCCTTTACCGGTCTCAACACCTGTTATTTCAATATTGACTTTGCCGTTCAACACATCCATATTTGCCTGCATATAGGCGCAAATGTCACCGATGTCACACCAGTAGTCATTCGTGACATACCCGTACAGAGGCTTGTTCTCCTTTAGCAGGGCAGGAAAAAGGTCCTTGCTGAAGTCAAAAACCTCATCGCTTTTTATCCAGTTGAATATTTCTGGTGACAGTATATAAATACCGGTATTCACCGTATCACTGAAGACCTCGCCCCAACTGGGTTTTTCAAGGAAACGCACGATCCTGCCACTGTCATCGGTTACAACCACCCCATACTCCAGTGGAATATCCACCCTCTTGAGGACAAGTGTCGCCATGGCCCGCTTGCTTTTGTGGAAAGCAATCGCATTTCCGAGGTCAATATCTGTCAATGCATCTCCGCTGATAACCAGAAACGGGTCCTCCAGAAAATCTTCGACATTCTTGACGCTGCCAGCCGTACCAAGTGGTTTTTGTTCGACATAATATCTCATTCTGACGCCAAATGCCTTACCATCGTCAAAATATTCCCTGATCAGTTCCGGCAAATACTGCAGTGTTACTGCAATATCATGAATACCATGCTTTTTCAACAAGTCTATAATATGCTCCATTACCGGTTTATTCGCAACCGGTACCATAGGCTTGGGCCTTCCGCACGTAAGCGGTCTTAACCGTGTACCCTCACCGCCCGCCATTATAACAGCCTTCATTTGCTTCATCCCTTCGATCATCCAGATTTTGTAACCGTTTTTCACAATTTCCTTATTAATTTTTGTAGTTGCCGGGAAAATAATACGCATAGTTCCAATATGAATTTAATAGCACAGAAATGTATATGCTATATTTATCGTTTTCATACGGCATGAATCCCGGATAGACAGGCGAAAATGACAAAAAGAGGTGGATATGTGCAGAAAAAGGCCAGGCAGAATCTCGAATACATGCAAAAGGGCGTGACAATAAGTCCCGCCTCCCCTATGGTAGGAGACAAGGTGACGATCCTGTATGACGGGATCCTATCCAAGAATGGAGCAATTGATGTTATCGCTCATTTAGGCTATGGAAGCAATTTGGATAACGAGCAGGATGTGCCGATGGTTAAGGGGGATATCTGTTTTGAGGCGACTATTCCAGCTTTGAAGGAGGATTTTCTAAAGCTGAGCTTCAGAGATCCGCTCAACAATATTGATGACAATACCGGCAAGAGTTACAGCTTTGATATAACGGGATGATGTCATCCCGTTATATCAGCTAGCCTTCTGCAACTGTCTTTTAATAGTATAGTGAAGGAATTATATAATAACCAGGCATTGATAATCAATGCCTGTTAAGGAAACTTTGCACAGGATTCATATGAAATTTGATATTTTTTATATCATTCATCTTAAATGCATTCTTATGACAATTGTTTCAGAACCGCTTCCATCTCTGCTACAGCCTTTTCCTCAAGCTCACTGCACTCCCTTGCAAGCTTCAGTACTGCCGGTGCATTGCTCCTGTCCGCTTTACAATCCGATCCATTTACACCGCTGAAAGGAAACAGCTCACTCATTGACTTATAGTGTCCCGCAATCTGCCCATATAGCACTGCGGCTTTTTCCAAACCTTTCATACCATCGGACTTTGAAAGGAATTCCAAATATTTTGCAATGCATTCTTTTGAGTTATTGTATACTGCAATGTTGTAAGCAAGGCCAAAAGTGTCAAAACTGCTGTCTTCAAGTGATTTCAGCATATATCTGTAAGCTTTTCTGCCACTGGCATAAGCAGGTTCTATGTGAAAATCCTTTTTCCATTCACTTGCGGCATATTTGAGTGATTCCAAATATACCTGCTTTTCATCAACTTCAACCGCTTCCTTGAAGATTTGATAAGAAAGCATCGGTACATCTGATTTTCCAAGATTCCTGTAAAGAAGAGGATCTGCAACCTGTCCGGTGCAGTCTATCACATTGAATATCCCGTCGTCGTCGTCATATCCATACAACACACCGAATTCCAGGATCCGGGTAGGTGCCCAGACTACTGCACTTATTCCATTGTCAATGGATTCCTTGATCCTCCGGATCGCATCCTTCTGCCGCAGTTCAAACGTGCTACTTTTACTGTCAAACCAAGATGAATAGAAATTGGAATAAATACCGATCCTGTCCATCATGGTCGGATGCTCGGACATCCAGTCATATACTGTAACCGAGCTTGCACAAATGTTCTCGTGCATGATGAAATGGAACGCCATGCCAGTCATTCCCATCAGCTTCCATACCTCGCCGGTCCACAAGCCTGCACTGGTCAGTGCAGCATAAGAGCTGCCGATATAGCTCGTCCAGGTCATCCCGAAATTAATGTTTTGCAATACCTTTTTAGCCATTGTAATAAACCTCCCTAATATTAGTTTGTTGCAACAACTTAATTATAGTCAAGGGGTATGACATATATTGTCGTTGCCGAAATTTATCCGGAAGATTTTTACCAACTTTTGTTGAAGCTTGTCTTTTAGCCAATTGGGAAATTTCAATTTGAAGCTGCCTTTTTGTGAAAGAAGTACAGCGATAATTTCTTCAGAAGAGTAAAAATATATTTTATAAAGCTTTCCATCAACATGTTCTATTTTCAATGCCGGTGTACTTGAGGCTGGCGCTTGTTCAACCTCCACCAGGCACATATAGGGCTCCTTAAATATATAACCCGAGCCTTGCTCAAAAAAAGTTTCATTGTAAAACGACGGAATTTCATAGTTTTCATCCAACATCGTAACCTTTTTAATCCGTGAAATTCTGAAAACCCGGATTTCTCTACGTAATTCACAGAATCCTGATATATAGGTAATTCTTTCTCTGCAAAATAACGTATACGGCTGGAAAATCCGGTTTGAAAACTCACCATCACTATTTTCATATTCCATTTTTACTTTTATTTGTTGTTTTATTGCATCACACAGAACATTGTAATGTCCGGATTCATCAGGATTCACTTGTAAAACGGGAAGATTGCGGTATGCAATGCTTCCTTCGTCAATACCATTCCCAAGTCTTTCAAAGAGTTTGGCAAGGCGGCTTGCATCAGTGCCGCCCGACATTTTATAACGATTTGCCATATAGCTGAGCATCTGTTTCTCATCATTTGATATCATGCCGGAAGGAAGCGAAAAGGTTTTATCATTGTAATAATAACCTCTGTCTGCCGCTGAATATACCAATGGTGCTCCCATTGTATACTTTAGGTATTCAATATCTCTCTGGGCCTGACGGACCGATATCTCGAATTTTTCAGCCAGTTCCCTGCTGTCGGGATATCGTTCGGATCGTATTCTTGAATCCAGCCAGGCAAGTCTGTGCAGATTACTCATTCTTATACTGCTTTCTTCCTATATTCCTGCAGTGCGATCGCCAGTTGGTCCGGGCAGGATGTTCCCTTCCCCCCGCAATCGATCCCTTTGAGTTTCTCTATGACTTGATCCACCGGCATTTCCTCGACCAGTCTGCCTATTCCAAGCGAATTACCATCGCAACCCGACTTGAACAGGACTTTTTTGACAATCCCGTCTTGTATCGATATATTAATTTCTCTTGAACAAACCCCTTTGGGTCTGAAAGTAAAATTTTCCAGAACAATTCCCCCTCTATAGCTGCTAAATATTGCATTAAGAACGCATTCTTAATCCTTAATCCATGTCTTTGCAGAAATCAGCCGCATGATATTGTCCATGGTCATTGTCAGGTCTTCCCTGCACCTGAGCTTTGCCTTTTCAAAAGGAACCGCAACATTGTTGATGCTGAAGATTGCAGTTACGCCTTCTTCATAAGCTCTTTCAATACCATTTCCGACATCTCCGACAACAGCAGTCACTGGCACTTTCTGCATCTTTGCGCGCCGTGCCACCCCAATAACCACTTTACCTCTGAGACTCTGTCCGTCAATCTTTCCCTCACCGGTGAATATCATATCTGCGCCCTTAATTATAGTATCAAATTCAACCAGATCCAACACGGTCTGTATACCCATTCTGAGCTTTGCGCCCAGCAGAGCTGCCATTCCTGCTCCCATTCCCCCTGCAGCCCCTCCTCCGGGTATTCCTCCGGCTTCTATTCCAAGGCAGTTCTTTATAACTGAAGCAAGATTTATCAGTCCCTCATCAAGAAGCTTTACCATTCCGGCATCAGCCCCTTTTTGCGGAGCGAATACAAAAGCAGCACCCGATTCACCATATAATGGATTGTCAATGTCACACATACAAATAATTTCAATCCCCTTAAGTAATGGATCCGTCCGGGATGCATCCACCTGTACAATATCTTTCAGCGTACCGCCGGTCGGCACGAACTCTTTTCCGTTCTCATTACGGAATATTACCCCCAAAGCCGCGGCAGCACCGCATCCGCCGTCATTTGTACAGCTTCCGCCGAGACCAAGAATGATTTTTTTACAACCTCTCGTCGCTGCTGCGCCGATGAGCTGTCCTACGCCAAAGGTGGTTGTAAGCATGGGGTTTTTATTTCCTTCAACAAGCGGAAGACCTGCACAGGCAGCCATCTCGATCACAGCTGTTTTGCCTCCGTCCACAAGTCCGTAAAATGAATCGATATGATTGAAAAAAGGTCCTGATACATTTACAGATACCTTTTCTCCGCCCATTGCATTCAAAAAGCAGTCCACACTGCCTTCCCCCCCATCCGCTACAGGGATGGAGACCGTCTCACATTCCGGGAAGCGGGAAATAATAGACTGTTTCATGATATTGCATATTTCAATTGAACTCATTGTTTCCTTAAATGAATCAGGAATCAATACAACCTTCTTCATCCGACAAATACCTCCTCATTTCTGCTTTAATTTACTGACCGGCCTTGTGGCCTCTTCCAGGAAGATCAGAACCTCCATTGCTTCCATTGACGTTCCCCTGCAAAGCTCCTCCGATGGCTGCAATCTGCTGCATACCCCTGGACGTTCCTTTTTTCCGAAGAGCTTGCATCTATTGTCGGATGTCAACTGAATACACCTGATACCCGCGGGTTTACCGGAGGGCATTCCAGGTATTGATGAAGATATGGAAGGTGCAATACAGCAGGCACCGCAGCCGGGTCTGCATTCCATAGGCATGCTGCTCTCTTTCCGGTTATGATTATAACCCGGAAAGTCATTTCATGACTTTTTAGGTTACGATCATTTTACCACATTTATTTTAAGCCCATTGGTTATGTTATACAAGTCATAAAATGAATTTTGCGGCCAGGAATTTAAAATTATAACAAATTTCAATTTCTATGACGTTTTTCTTATTACCATGCCGTTCTAAAAGGATGTAACCAACATTCGATCAGTATTCCAGCTCAATTCTCCAGTATTTATATAACAATAGTCCTTCTTTATGTCTACCATAAAACGCATGGCAACCGTATTGTTTTACACAGTCAAAAAACTTGTTTTACAATAACCTGACCTCTACAGCTCGGCAACAGGCCTTTATATCCATCAGGGTCTTTTCAAACCACTCCCTGTTTTCATTCCCTGTGTCAATAATTAACTCTGGCATCTCTGCTTTCATGGAAAGAGCATTTTCCGTCTTATATTTTCTCACTCCGGCAATGATATCCTTCAGCTTCTCTCCAAATTGAAGTAATTCCGGATGCATGGGCGAGCAGTCGGCACAGTCATCGGACACCCCTGGCTCTACAAGCGATTGCCGTTCCCAGCAAAGCTTGTGCAGTGAGATACATTCTTCATACTGCCTGAAAAATTCCTGGTAGATATATTCTGTTATGTGCGGCACATAAACCGCATAAAGCTTCAAAACATTGAACATGCAATAATAGAGCGCCTTCTGTGCGGAACGGCGTTCCGCGTATCCGTGAATTTCAGGCTGGTAGAGGCGTTCCTTGACTATTTCAAGATAATAGTCGCAAAGGTCCTTCCAGAAGAATTCATCTATTTCATGACGAGCCGCTCCAATTTCATATTGTTCAAGAAGTTTTGACGCACTGGATGTTGTCTGCCTGCATCGCGCCATAATCCAGCTATCGATGGGCATCAGTTCCACATTGACTTCCATATCGATATCCTGCAGGTGTGAAATAGCAAAACTCCCGGCATTCCAAAGCTTTGTAACAAAACGTCTGGAAATACCAAGATCTTCAACCGCAAAGAAGGTATCCGTACCTAGTTTTGAATTAGCCGCCCAATATCGGATGACATCGGCAGAATACTTTTCAATTAGGGCCGCCGGTGAAAACTCTGAATTGTTCTTTGATTTGCTGATTTTCTCGCCCTTCTTTGCCAGTACGAACCCACAAATCATAATGTCTTTCCATGGGATCTCCCCTGTATGAAAGAGACTCTTGACAATTGTATAAAATGCCCAGGTGCGAATGATCTCGTGTGCCTGAGTCCTCATGCTCATCGGAAGTAGCCTGGCGGATGCATCCTCTTCCTCCCCCCAGCTGGTGTTGATTTGCGGTGTTACGGATGAAGTCGCCCAGGTATCAAAAACCGCACTCTCCGGGATAAACTCATGACAACCGCACGAACAGGCTTTACCGGGAGCTGTCTCTAGTGGATTCACCGGAAGGATTTCTTCATCTGCGACAAGGATCTTGCCACAGTCCCGGCAGTACCATAGAGGGAATGGCACGCCAAAATAACGCTGACGCGATATGCACCAATCCCATTTCAGGTTTTCAACCCACATCGTGTATCTGCTTTTCATATATGCAGGGTACCAGTTGATTTTATCAGCTGCTTTCAGATATAGCTCCTTATTTGATAAGATATTGATATACCACTGCTTTGATGGAATGATCTCAATTTCCTTCCCACAACGCTCATGTACTGCTACTGTATGTGAAATATTCTCCGATTTTATAAGAAGGTCTTTTTCACTCAGTAGACCAATAATCTGTTTTCTCGCAGCAGGAACCATAAAACCACCTATGAGCGGTACATCTTCATCTATCGTCCCATCAGGCAGGATCACCTTTCTGTATGGAAGCTTATGTGATTCAATCCATTCAGCATCAACGGCATCCCCAAATGTTGCGCACATGACAACACCTGTCCCCTTGTCCATAGCAACCTTACCATCTGACAGAACCGGAATTTCGTACTCATAAAGTGGTACACGGACCATCTTCCCGATATATTGCAGATATCTTTCATCCTCCGGGTTTACAAAAAGGCAGACACAGCCATAAAGGAGCTCTGGTCGCGTCGTTGCGACCATAAGCATTGAGGTTGCTCCTGCCCGTTTGCCTTCGCCATCACCTTTACTCTCACTTTTTTCTTCGACTTCGCCTTTTCTTTCTTTTTCTCTTGTCTCCGGACTGTTTTCCCTTGCTCCGTTATCCGCTTTTCCGGATACCGCCTCTTCAACCAATGCAAATGGAATGTAATTAAATGTTGTATCCCTGTCTGCAGTTTCCAGTTCAGCCTGTGCGATGGATGTCCGGCATTCTGTGCACCACAAGACAGGCGATTCTTTCATGTATGCCTTGCCTTCGTTAAACAGCCTGATAAATGACCTTTGTGAAATACGACGAACCCTCGGATTGATTGTTTCGTATTGCAGGGACCAGTCGACCGAAAATCCCAAAGATTTCCATAAATTCTTAAATTCCGTCTCATACTTCGTAGTAGTTGTTATACATTTACTGATGAATTCGCTCCTGGGCATATCTTTTGCAATAACGCCTTCTTCACGCTCAACTAATCTTTCTGTTGGCAGGCCGTTATCATCAAAGCCAAATGGATAGAAAACATTATAACCTTGCATGCGCTTGAATCTTGCGATCATCTCCGCCTGCACATATGAAAATATATGTCCGATATGAAGACTGCCGCTTACGGTTGGCGGTGGTGTGTCTATCGAATAAATCTCCTTTGTGCTTTCAGCGTCGAACTTGTAAACTGCCTCTTCCCGCCAAAGCTTCTGCATCTCTTTTTCAATTTGTTTGTAATCAAAATGTTTCTGCATTAAGATACCTCCTGTTAGATTTGTTTACAACAAAAAAACCGCCTCGGGCAAAACGATTTAACGTTATGCTCAGGGCGGACTATAATCATCCATGGTACCACCTGAATTCAGAATTGGTTATCTGCACTCTGCCAATACAGGAACATTCGTCACAAATGATCCGATACTGCTTTCCGGGTAACGGCGGAAAATTCCGTTGAAGCCTACTTGGATCGAAATCCTTTCGGTTCACTGCTCAAAGGCTACTTCCACACCACCCTCATGAAGATTTGCACCATCCATCTTCTCTCTCTGCTTTGGGTGAGTATGTACTCCTCCTCGTCAACGCCATTTTATCTAGGTTTGTTATTATAATAATCTCATCTTTTCAGAAAGTCAATATCTGTTCCTGCATTCGATCGCGTCAATTTACTGTAGGAAAAAGAAGAAAAGAATCATCCTGTAATTTTGAGAGTCAGGAATGCCCTTGACAACAAGCATCCCCCATATGGTTTGCAGCCTGGGCGGCACCCTATGAGATAG
>JAEWQC010000190.1 GCA_023399355.1 Bacillota bacterium
CTATCTCATAGGGTGCCGCCCAGGCTGCAAACCATATGGGGGATGCTTGTTGTCAAGGGCATTCCTGACTCTCAAAATTACAGGATGATTCTTTTCTTCTTTTTCCTACAGTAAATTGACGCGATCAAATGCTGCATTTTTATTGTTAAAATCCGTCGAATAAAGTATAATAATCTCCATGAAGATACTGCTGGTTTCCGACCGTGAAGAACCTTACATCTGGGACTATTTTGACCGTGAACGCTTCAAGGACATTGAGCTTATTTTGTCCTGTGGGGATTTAAAGGCAGAGTACCTTTCGTTTCTCGTAACAATGATCAAAGCCCCCCTCTTCTATGTACCGGGGAATCATAATAAAAACTATCTCCGATTCCCTCCGGAAGGCTGCGACTCGGCAGACGACACGCTGCTTATCCATAAAGGTGTCAGGATCGTCGGCCTTGGCGGCTGTATAAACTACAGCTTTCAGGAATACCAGTATACGGAGGAAGAAATGGAAAAGAGGGTCAAAAAACTCCGGAAAACAATAAGCAAACATAATGGCTTTGATATATTACTTGCCCATTCGCCTGCACGTGGTCTTGGCGATGGGGATGACCGCGCTCACATCGGCTTCTCAAGCTTTGTGGACATGCTTGACCAGTATTCGCCCAAATATTTTTTTCATGGCCATCAGCACTTGAATTACAAGGTGCAGCAAAGAATGCGGCAATATAAGGACACGACCATTATAAATGCCTTTGGTTACCACATCATAGACTGCAACTTCTGAGCCATTCGTCAAATCTGCGAAATAACCGGAGGCAATTCACTTTCAACAACATCAACAAACCAATCCATTCCCACGATTTGTTCACGTGTCGCAAGCTGGTCGTTTTTAACCATTAAATCGCCGCTCTGGTTGAATATTGGCCCCGTAAAGGGATGAAACACATCATTTACAATCATATTTTTCAGAAAATCCAACAGCTTCTGGGTTTCTCTGGGCACAAGCCTCTTGGAATAGAAGAAATCCACGATTCCCGAATCCATGCCCCACCAGAAATTAATAACCTTCTGTTCTGTGCCGAAAGGTTTCCACGCGCTGTTTACCAGGCTTCGAAGCATCTTCTCATAAAATATGCCCCAGTTCCAGACAGGAGCGGCAATATATTCATTGGCCCTGCCTCTTCCATCGACTGCGTCCAACACGGAGTACACGCCATATTCACTCGAGAATTCGCGATTTGACAGAGTATCATGGTGTGATATGATATCCGCACCTCCCTGGGTGAGAATTTCACTCGCTGCTGCAGCACCTGCCCAATCATCCCATCTATTGAGCCATTCCACCCGGACTCTTGCTGCCGGATTTACCATTTTTGCACCAAGTGCAAAGGAGTTGATACCGTTAATAACCCCCGGTATGGGATGGGTCCCGACATATCCGAGCAGATTGGACTTTGTGACTGACCCGGCCGCAATGCCCGCAAGGAATCTGGGTTCATATATTCTGCCGAAATAGGTGTTCACATGCTTGAAGGTATGAGTCTCAGAGCAGTTCAGAAATTTCGTATTGGGGAACTCCAATGCAGCCTTCAAGCTCGCATTTATCATTGCCGGACTTGTGACAAAAACAACGTCATATCCCTCACCGGCCAGCTGCTTCAGCGTATCATACGCTTCCAGTGTTTCAGGTATGTGATCTACAAAGGAGGTGCTGATGCTCTCTCCAAATACATTATTCACATGATGCCTGCCCATCTCCTGCGAATAGGTCCAGCTAGACGATTTTATATCTTTGGCATATACAAAAACCACTTTAAGCGTCTTCTTCGGCCGTACGAACGTAGTCAGCGTGGTAATCAGATTTTCACCGCTGTCTACAGGAATCGTCTGTATTTCCGCATTTTTATTGCCGGACATCTGTTCGAGTTCCAGGATAAAACCGCTCAGCCTTGATTTCAGGATATCCTGATCTATCGTGTCCGGCATTCCGTAGACGGTAAGGTATTCAAGGAAGGCATCCCCGGTAGTGATCGGAAGCTTCTGACCGCCAAGCTCCAGATAAACCTTCCTGAAAGGCAGGTATATCGAGAAGATAAAGTCTTTGTATTTGTCCCTGTCTGAACTGTTTTCCGGTACATACCCTTCCAGATATGAATTCATCAAGGAAAAGGAATTTCTTTTTGTAAACCATATCAAATTGATTCCGGTTTTTTTATAGAAGTCAAGAAATTCATAATAGATCGATATATTGATGTCGCTTTCGTCTCTTTTGGGTACAAGTCTTGAAACACGGCCATGAATGGAGTAAGCGTCGTAATACTTGAGCACACTGGCTCTTTTGTTGCCTTCTATCACATAGAACCAGTTCAGATATTCATAGACCTTGATGGGATCCCGGATACCTTCATTAATATGGGCGGCACAAAGCGCCGACCATTTCTGGCTGAACTCGGTGCCGGGAGCGAGCAGAGGCATGAAATTCCCGGCAAAGGACCTGCTTCTGGAATAGGTATATGTACCAACGATCTTCTTAAGCGGCAGATCGACGATACCCAGATCAATTTCATACAGGATCTCGATATTCTTCAGGACCCCTTCCATAAAGGGCAGATAACCTGACTGCCCCTTCGAAATATTTCTGGAGTATTCCTTCATTCCCATTTTACGCGCTGTAAGATAATGGCTCTCGGCTTCCTTTGTTTCCATACGCTCTACCTCATTGATCCCACACTAAATGATTTTCTCATAGCAGACAACATCCAGCAACCTGCCGAATTTAACACCGACTTCCTTGTAAAATGCGCACTTTTCATACCCAAGACTCGCGAAAAGCCCGGCGCTGCCTTCATTTTCTGCACAAATGACTGCAAGCAGCGCATGGAAACCATACTGCACGGCAATCTCCTCTATCCTCTTAACGGCAAATGTACCGATTCCCTTGCGTTCAAGGCCATTCCGCAGGTACACCGTGACCTCGGCAGTATTGTCGTAGGCCTCCCGTTTCTTGAAATGGGCAAGAATGCAATAGCCGCAAAGATCCTCTCCATCAAATATTGCATAGGATGGAAACCTGGGATCATCGTCAAAGAGGATCTCTCGCATGTCTTCAATTCCCATTTCCCTTGCATGGAAGGTCACCGTTGTATTTTGAACATAATAATTGTAAATAGAAGTAAGCTCCGGCAGCATTGTCTCCTCTACCGGTTTCAGGTTCAATTCAGGCATATGATACCCCTTATAGGTTAAGATTCTTTTTGTTTTTATTATATAACTCCTCAGATTGGTCTGTCCATTCCTCTAAACCTGTTTACGATGTTTTTCAGAATATTCATATTTTCAAAATAACTAGTATTGTACGTAACTTCCTTTTCCCTTGGAACCGAAATAATTCCAAGCATGTTATATCCACCCGGGAAACAACGGTATTCAACGGTTCTTTCTTTCCCATCCCAGCCCATTACATGGATCCAAGTAAAGGTGGGGTAATCCTTCAGTGCTTCAATAACGCCCTCTTCGGTCTGAATATCATTGTTGTTTATGCTCAGGATAACATCACCTCGCTCAAGGCCCATCAGCTTTGCGTGACTGTCCGGCAGCATATCCATAACCCTCAGCCCTCTCCTGACAGCGTTGTACAAAGGAACTCCCCTCTTTTCTGAGAAAGTGGAATAAAAATTGATTCCCTCATGCGCAACCACACAAAAGACAACACCCGCGTAGCCGATCCACGGGATATTGATCGAAAATATGGATAAAACCAGCAGTACGGCACTATAGCAGAAAAGCATGAACGCACTCTGTGTGCATTTTATCTCAGGATGCTTTGTTATTGCAAGATCGGAATAACACAATACAGCTATAAGGCAGTCAAGTCCAAGTGCCCAGGCCCCGCTTTCCATTGCGGAGGGTCTGAATATCATCGGCCATCCGCCTGACAGGTTTAATGCCGTCACTCCGGATTGAAGCACCATTGTGAAAAATACCACCGGAATCATCCAATACCTTCTGATAAGAAATGCTCCTGTGATCTCACCCTTTTGGCGGATAAACACAGGAACACAATCTCCGTTCCTATTCGTATATACAAGGATGCTTTCAACCATCTGGAGCAGTGCAACCAGCGCAAGGAGAGAAGGGATGTTGATCTTTGGATAACCGAAAACCAGACTTATTGCAGCCAGGATGCCTGCAGCATAAGAAATGCATACAAAACGCAAATCAACTATGAGAAGCAGGCACATAATATAAAAAAGGTATCTTACGGCATCCGTTTCAATGGTTATCCCTGCGGCAACCGCCAGAAAACTCGCAGCAAATCCTGCAATCAGCCCTGTCAGTATGATCTTTTCCGTAATTTCTCTGAGGGTTTTCGCAGGCTTCCCATAGATGTCATTCTGCAGTTCCGAGTATTTCTGATATTGGCCCCGGATAAACAGAATGACAAGGATATATAATACTATAAAAAAGTAATTTACAAAAAACGCGTTTAGCATTTCTCCAGCTATTGCGCCTGCCATCTGCAGTACCGACACCAAAATCAACTCCTGTTATTCCGCTAATCCAGCATTGTATCCAGGCGTTTGCCTATTTCCCTGAGGAAATCTTCAGTATTTACAACCTTAATATTTTCCAAGTCCGAAAGTGCCGCCAACTCCTTCGTCATTACGCCTTCATTGATCGTCTTGATGGAAGCTTCCTCCAGTGTGTCTGCAAAATCAACAAGCGCAGCATTTCCATCAAGTTCGCCTCTTTTTTTCAACGCACCTGACCACGCAAAGAGTGTTGCCATTGAGTTCGTCGAGGTCTCTTCTCCCTTGAGGTGTTTGTAATAATGCCTGGTGACGGTGCCATGAGCAGCTTCATACTCGTAATAACCTTCCGGCGATACAAGAACGGAAGTCATCATTGCAAGGCTGCCAAACGCTGTAGAAACCATGTCCGACATGACATCTCCGTCATAATTCTTGCAAGCCCATACCATACCGCCTTCAGACCGGATGATCCTTGCAACCGCATCATCGATCAGCGTATAAAAGTATTCTATTCCTGCTGCTTTGAATTTATCAGCGTATTCCGCATCATATATTTCCTGAAAGAGATCTTTGAACCGGTGGTCATATTTCTTTGAAATGGTATCCTTCGTTGCAAACCACAAGTCCTGTTTTACATCGAGTGCATAGTTGAAACAGGATCTGGCGAAGCTTTCGATCGATTTATCGATATTGTGCATGCCCATGATGACGCCGGGACCCTTGAACTCGAAAATGGTCTGTGTATCAACCCTGCCGTCAGCTCCCTTAAATACAAGTTCGGCAGTGCCTGCACCCTCTATACGGTATTCGACATTCCTGTATATGTCCCCATAGGCATGTCTTGCAATAGTAATCGGCTTCTTCCATGTCTTTACAAATGGTTTGATGCTGTCAACGATAATCGGCGCCCTGAAGACGGTGCCGTCAAGTATCGCCCTGATCGTGCCGTTCGGGCTCTTCCACATCTCTTTAAGTTTGTATTCCTCCATTCTCTGGGCATTCGGAGTAATCGTGGCGCATTTTACCGCTACGCCATATTTTTTGGTGGCATTCGCCGCATCAACGGTTATCTGATCGTTAGTCTCATCCCTCTTCGAAAGGCCAAGGTCATAGTACTCCGTATTGAGCTCTATGTATGGTTTGAGCAGGATATCCTTGATCATTTTCCAGATGATTCTCGTCATCTCGTCGCCATCCATCTCGACAAGAGGTGTATACATTTTTATCTTTTCAATCATATTTTATCTGCTCCTTGATTAATTCGTAATAAATGCAAAGATGGCTTGCCTATTTGCCGCAGCATTTTTTGTACTTTTTACCGCTGCCGCACGGGCATGGATCATTTCTGCCTACCTTGCTGCTTACAGCCATTTTTGACAGTTTAAATTCCTTTGTTATCTCACTTCTCCTGTCCTGAGTCAGTATTCCTTCCCATTGCTCGAGATTATAAAGCCAATCGGCTTTTGCCTCGTGCATGTTCCAATAAAGCTTCTCAAAATCGATCTCGGCTGATATCACTGTATCTTCATTAACAGATTCCAGTTCAATTTCATTGACCAGACTGGTATTGATACCATCCAGAAATCCCGTGAACACCACAGGTTCCATGCCAAAACCGGTTGCCAATTCACTAAGCGCACCCTCCAGCTTGTTTTGGCGGTTCTCAAGCAAATATGCGTAATTAGCCTTTTCTTTCTCAAGATAGCCGGTCCAGAATGCATCATTTTCAGAATGTCCTCTTTCTGCAGCAGCCATCTTCTTCCATTGTTCAAACAATTCCATTTCAGTACTCCTTTAATTATAGTTATAAATTCATCTTCCCGCACTGCCCAGGTTCAGCTCCTTGACGGAAGGCACGAGTTTTTTGACTTACCCTCAACTATTATACCACCTGAATCGTTAAAATAAAATCTCGCAGGCTATCTCCCGGTAACCTTTTTCACAGCCAGCACGGCCGGTATCGTTATGACCACAGCCACCACTGCTTCAGGAACCCCATTTGTCAATGCAAGGCCGTAAATCACCTTCGCAGCCATACTTACGGCAATCCCTTTGGTTTGTGCGTACTGTGCCGCATAAATGAGGTATATTGCTGTCAAAACACCTACTGTATTTGTGACTGAACCGGCTGCTGCCGAAACACCGATTTTCACGACCTTGTTTTTGATTACGGGGATTCTATAGGTATAATATGCCACCACCCCGATAAGCATCCTCGGAAGCACTGAAACCAATGGATTCAGGAGTGCAAAGGACAATACGGTGGGTGCCGTCAGGTTTTGAAATATACTGAACAATCCGAATATCAATCCAACAGAAATACCTACAACAGGCCCTTCAAGAATTGCACCGATTATTACGGGAATCTGCATGACGGTAGCCTTCGCCATCGGCAGCGGTATGAATCCATACCCTGTTGAACCAAGAAGAATCGATATAGCCGACAACATTCCAATAACAGCTATTTGCCTGGTCCCTAATCTCTTTACCCTTTTTTTGTGATCCATAATAAACCTCCGCTCTTATTCCTTCAGGATATAAGTCGTAAAATTCAGAATTTTTCAGTCCGGTTTCATCAGAATACCGACTTCTTATCATGCTACCATATTTCTCGGAAGAATTCCATAAATTGAATGAAATTAAAATGATTCAGGCGAACTCCACCAAGGATTCCATGTACTATAGACATAATATTCCCTTAAATGATACAATGTTTGCGAAATGATGAATGAACATGGGGTGTTTTTGTGAAAGAAGTTGTTAGTATGTGGAAATATGGCACAATGGTTGCGCTGACAGTGCTATGCGCGGGCGTTTACATGCTTTTTCTGCTGCCGTCCAAATCCATCCCGATTATTCCCGGCATTACGGAAATACGCCCAGCCACACTGTTACCGGTTATATTTGGTCTCCTGTTCGGTCCCGCAGGAGCA
Organism: Bacillota bacterium; assembly: GCA_023399355.1. GTDB lineage: Bacteria > Bacillota > Clostridia > Acetivibrionales > DTU013 > UBA1305. Next base: position 7,454 of record JAEWQC010000190.1, read on the forward strand.
TGGGGTTCAGCGATAGGCAATCTGGGCGGCGATCTGTTCGGTACGCTTTCGGCCGGCTCCTTCTTCGGTTTTATTGGAAACTTCCTTTATGCATATATTCCATACAAGCTTTGGAGATTGATAAAGCCTGTAAGAGGAGAGGACAGGACTCCGACGATCAATACGACATGGAAGCTTGCCCAGTTTGGAATAATAACCTTTATGGCAACTTCCGCCTGTGCTCTGGTTATAGCCTGGGGCTGTGATGTTCTTGATATGGCCAGTTTTACTGCAGTATCCATCATCATTGTGCTGAACAATGCAATGATTACGCTTTTCCTTGGGCCCTTCATCCTGCCTTTGCTATATCCTGTTATAAAAAAGCGGAAATTGTTATGGACTGATATCATGTATCCGTGTGATATCAGCAGACCTTCAACAGACAGGCTGTATCCTCTGATGATCACCGTAGGTTCTGCAGGTGGGCTTGGGGCCGGCATTGCAGCAGGTGCAGCCATCGCAGGACAGACAATACTGGGACAAAACATGTCCACGATCGGTGCAGGCAATCCATGTACTGCTTTTATTACCCTTCCATTTTTGCTGATACTGCTTTATGGGTCCTATAAGGCTTAGCGACTGTCAGCGTTTGAGCCTATAAGTACTAGCATACTTTGGATTCAGCCCTTTTCGACTGTTTGTAATACAGAATAATCATCGCATCAAGTTCCTGACTCATTTTTTGAACCCTGCAATTATCGAGCTGCTCGTGCTCGATGAGTTGGTGAAGCTCACTGCGCAATTGATTAATTTTGTATTCGCAATACATTTGCCCCTTATTTTTCAAGGCTGACACCTCCCAGTACAATAAACGGGTTGACCTGCACACTTGGAATATCGAAGGACGACAAACAAAGCCTGGACCAACTAAAATGCTTTCTACAACTGGGTAAAGCCTGAAACCGCCGATTACTATCTGGGATATACTTTCATAGTCTATATACGAAACGGTTACATGAAATGATCATGTGAATTTAAATAATACATCGGTCAATGTCTACCATTAAACTGATTACATTATATTACAATTTAATTACGAATTCAACACAATTTCCCAATCTTTCATGCGATATTGGGAATAAATTGCATATTGATAAATAATTACATGAGAATTATAATGGATAAGTATCTTGCCAAGGCATTTGCAACGTTTTGTAAAACGTATGCCGCCACACAATAATTACCTTTGGAGAGTTATTATGGGAAATATTTTTATAGATCATGATATGGGTGTTCCGCAGATCAAATGTACGGACTGCGGAAAATGTGACAGCATCATCGGGAAAAGCCTGTGCAGTGTGACAGACAGGGGCTGCTGCCACTATTTCCCCGAGTTCACGCTGGTGGATATTCAAAGAATGGCTGCCATGGAGGGTGGTAAAGAGGCGCTCGAAATCATTTTATCCAACCCGGGTACAACGGTTAATAATTTCAATATTTATTCAAAAGGACCCTTCGATAAAACGGCCTATGATCAGTATATTTCTTCAGGCAATTTATTGGAGACAGGCTCGATACGGGACCATACGATATTTTTCAGATGCTGTCCATATGTAGTCCCCGGTAAGGGCTGTAAATTGCCTCCTCGCTTCAGAACAACCGTATGCAATTTCTTTATTTGCTCTGAAATACTTGAACGGCCTGATTTACAGGACTTTTTTACCGAATATCTCGAAGAGCGGTCAAGATACTCAAGATGGGTATACAGGGAAAGCTCCGTTCTTGCTCATATCCTAACCGAAAACGGCCTGAATCTCCTCTCGGATTTTGATGCATCGATTGAACTGCTGTCCCATATTGAACAAAATCACTATGAATTCCCTGTTTTGGACCCCGTAAGCTACTCTATAAACTCTTTGGACGGAACATTGCCCATGACGACCTCGACCCGGTGAACTCCGTTCTCCTCTGCAAGGTTGATATAACCGTCACTGCGTGGTTTACCATCAACAGCGATATAAACCACACCATGGCAAACCTTGTCAGGATTTCTTACTTCGATGTTCCAGCAAGCTGTTCCTTTACGGTAGGTAATGTCAAATCTGTCCCATGTATGCGGGATGCATGGTTCAATGTAAAGTCTGTCCCCTTTCTTCCGCAAGCCGGCTATATTTTCCAGACCGACCTTGTAAAGCCAGCCCGCGGCACCTGTATACCAGCTCCATCCCCCTCTTCCCGTATGCGGATGAACTGCGTACACATCCGCCGCGAGTACATATGGTTCGCACTTGTATCTGGAATATTCGATAGAGGTTCTCGTATGATTGACAGGGTTCAACATATGGAAGAGCTCACAGGCTTTGTCGCCCATTCCGAGTTTTGCGAATGCCAGTACCGTCCAGATGGCAGCATGGGTATACTGACCGCCGTTTTCCCTGACACCTGGCACATAGCCCTTGATATAGCCGGGATGAAGCGGACCATCGTCGAAAGGGGGCGCGAGCAGCTTAACTATTCCTTCGCTGCTGTCGACAAGATATTTTTGTACGGCGCCCATTGCCTCCTGCATCCGCTGTGGCTTAGCGGCACCTGAAATGACAGACCAGGATTGAGCAATGGAATCAATCCTGCATTCGGAATTCTGAACGGACCCCAATGGTGTTGCATCGTCAAAGTAGGCACGTCTGTACCAGCTTCCGTCCCAAGCCTCATTTTCAATGTTTTCCATCAGCTTCCCGGCAGCATCGCGGTATCTCCTCTCCCTGTCGGAATCCTTCATCCTTTCACTGATGGGAATAAATTTTTCAAATATGCTCAAAAGGAACCATGCCAGCCATACACTTTCACCGCCTCCCTTGTTGCCAACCGTATTCATGCCGTCGTTCCAGTCACCGCTGCCCATCAGGGGAAGCCCGTGGCGGCCGGTTCCAAGCGATTTATCAATCGCCATTGCGCAATGCTCGTAGAGAGTTGCACTGGTTTCGGACAGGATAGGTTCTTCATACTTCTCGTCCTCCCCTTCTTCAAGAAGGTCCGCTTCCAAAAACCGTACCTGTTCTTCCAGAATTGCGTTATCACCTGTTTTATCTATATATTCGGAGGTTACATATGGCAGCCAGAGAAGATCATCGGAGTATCTTGTACGTATCCCCTTCCCGCTTTCCTGATGCCACCAGTGCTGAACATCCCCTTCCTTGAACTGTCTTGATGCATGCAGTAAAATTTGTTGTCTTGCCAGCTCAGGCCAGATATTGATAACCGCCATGCTGTCCTGCAGCTGGTCCCTGAAGCCAAAAGCACCGCCTGCCTGATAATAGGCGGATCGCGCCCACATTCTGCAGGCAACGGTCTGGTATAATAACCAGCCATTCATCATCGTATTTAAAGAATCGTCCGGCGTGCTGATCTGGATTGCTTCCAGCTTTTCCTTCCAGAATTGCCTAACAATTTTAAGTTCATTTGCAACCACTTCGGGGTTTGAAAAACGGGCAGCCATTTTCAGCGCCTCTTCTGATGAATTTGCATTTCCCAGCAGAAAAACAATCGTAAGTTCCTCCTCAGGTTGCAATTGAACATTTGCACTGATCGCAGCGCAAGGATCAAGTCCCGCCCCGGTTATACCGGGAAGTCCTTCTTCCATAACAGCAAATGGCTCTGCAGCATTGCCCCCCTGTCCGAAAAATGAAACCCTGTCACCGGTTATTGAATACTCCCTCGCATTCGTACTAATGAAAGCGATTTTATCTTTAAATTCATGCGAGTATTGATTTTTTATAGTTAATACTCCATTTTCCTCCGGATGAGTAAAAATGTATGGAGCCGTTGAATCATCATCAACACCCAGAACAGGTCTGATATAATAGGTCACCGCCAGTTTCCTCACCTTCCCCGTAATGTTGGAAAGTGTTATGATACATATCTTTACAGGGTTTTCTACAGCTGCAAACATCGTAAGGGTCTGATCAAGGCCCTTGCTGCTGTGTTCAAATACACTGTACCCGTGCCCGTGTCTGATGACATAGGGTTCCGTATCACCCGCAGGCATCGGTGTCAGACTCCAGTGACAACAATTCTCAATGTCATGAATGTAAAAAGCCTCTCCCTGCCTGTCGGTTACAGGATCATTATACCAAGGTGTCAGTTTATACTCCCTGCTGTTATAGGCCCATGTGTAGCCGCCCCCGCTCTCAGTCACAAGAAATCCGAAGCTTTTGTTTGCAATGATGTTTGACCAGGGTAGCGGTGTATGCTGACCTTCACCGAGTTGAATGACATATTCATTCCCATCAGTCGAAAACCCGCCGATCCCATTGAAGAACCGAAGCCTTCTTTCTGCTGCAGGGTGATGTACTGTAATGGACTGCAACCCATCGGGACGATTGCAGATCTCCTTTGGTTTAAAGGTATCTGCAGATTTTTTCCTGTCTCTGACACTGTTTTTTAAAGATTCAATCCCGTCTTTTATAACCAGCCTGGCTACCGTATAGAACAATGCAATCTGCTGTTCCTCCATGACTGAAGCATTTCTTATGAAAACACCACCGGGTTTGTCCAATAGCTCTCTGGCATGACTTGCAGCAACAATGTTTCGCACCTGGTCCTGCAGGGGCTGGGAATAGCCCTCTTTCCTGTTGATCAAAAGAAGCATGTCAATCACAAGCCCTTTCATTCTCCAGTATTCGTGGCCTTTTATCGCCCATTGCACCATGTCTGCATCGTCCTCGTCATTAATCCCGACCAGTACGACCGGCAGATCCCCTGAAATACCAAACGGCCACAGATCAGGCTGCGCAAATGTATTTTCGCGTATGTATCCGGCGAATTCATGTTTAAGTGGATTATGGTAAAGCAAAAGCGGTACAAGATCCAGATAAAATTCCGTATCATGGGCATCCAGCCCGAGATACCTTGTTTCCACCTGGCTTCTGGTCCATGAAAGTTCAAACACCCTCTCCGATGTTCTAAAATCATTATACTTTTCGGCAAGCTCCATAACCTGTTTTCTGGTCTGTGCAACCGCAGCAGTGAAGGATACCCTGACCGTATGGCCGGGTTCTATACTGATCCTTCTGCGAAGTGACATCACCGGGTCAATAACAGAGCCCTCGGTATTGCCGAGCGGCTGATCAGGTTCCATTGCTGCAGGGTCTGTAATATCGCGGTTCCTTCCTATAAACCGCATCCGGTCGGTTTCATACTGCACATCACTTACGGCAGCATTTCCTTCTACTGCCATCGTGTGCAACAGCCACAACGGATTCTGGCTTTCCTTTCTGAGTCTTTTCGAAGCCAGAAGACAATTGTGCTCTCTGACATACTCGGTCTTTATAAAAAGTTTATTGAAAGCCGGATGAACTGCATCCTCCCTTGGCGGTGAGAGTACTGCCTCGAAATAACTGGTCAATTCTACCACCCTGGTATGCTTGCTGTGATTTGTTATGGACACTCTCCTGACTTCCGCATTATCTTCAGGCGACACCGTCATTTCCATATACGTCTCGAGATTGCCGTCCCGCCGTGAAAATTCAGCTTTATCAGGTGAAAACACCACCTTGTACTTTTCAGGTTTCTTCTCCAGTGGTTCGTACGTTGCAGACCATACTGTATTCGAGTTGATATTTTGAATAAAAATGAAAAACCCACTGCTTCTGAAATAATCTCCCGACCATCTGGTTACGGCAATATCACCATCCCTGCTATAACCTGAACCTCCTTCCGTCACCATAACCGAATAGGTGCCATTTGATAAGATATGGGCATTAGGAGGCAGCACGGAAGGAACTCCGAATATCCTGACGGCCTCTCCGTCTCCCTGGTCATTCTTTCTGAGATTCGCTGTGCTGTCATTCCTGTATTCTTTTTTATAAATAGCCTTTTCCGGGCTTTTTTCCTGAAGCAGCAGTTCAGCCGCCTTAATGACAGGGTCGGAATGGAAACGCTCCTGCAGGATATTTGTATTGAAGAAATTGTTCAAGGCAGCAAGACTCATGCCTTGATGGTGTGCCATGAAACTTTTTACAATCCGGCATTGCACATCCCGCTCCAACCTTGATGGGGTGAAGTCGACTGCCTCATAGAATCCCCAGTCTCCATACAGTCCCATTGCTGAAAGCCCTCTGAGGTTTTCCACGACAGCCTCGGGATCGATGCAGACAGCCAGAAGCGCTGAATAGGGAGATGTAACCATATCATTGGCAAGTCCTCGTTTCAAGCCAAGTTCGGGCACACCGAACGCCTTATACTGATAGTTCAGGTTCATGTCAAAAGCACTGTAACCCGATTCCGAAATTCCCCAGGGTATATTGTGCTGTTTTCCATATTTCTTCTGCGCCTTCATGACAAACGAATAGGTCTCATCAAATAATGTATTCTCATAATTTTTCATAATCAGATAAGGCATCAGATATTCAAACATGGTACCAGTCCATGAAACAAGACCCTTGCCGCCTTCAAACGCAGTCAGTTTCCTGCCGAGCCTGGCCCAGTGCCTTCGGTCAACTTCACCCCTGGCAATGGCGATATAGCTGGCCTGTCTCGCTTCTGAAGCCAACAGGTCATAGTAGGATTTCCCCAGATGTCCGTCTTCCACATTGAAGCCAATTGAAAACAACATCCTTTTTTTATCGAAAAGAGGTGAAAACGACGTTTCATCGGCCATCCGTTTCAGTTTTGCGGCAATTTCGGCAAGCTTGTGACTTGCACCGTCAGCCTGTTCACCTGCGTTTTTCAACAGGGTTATAAGATTTTCAAGGCCATTCCTGTCAGTCTGCATATTTTGCATCCGGTCTTCCAGAATTGCCGCAAGCTTCTCTGAAACCTTCCGGCAGCGTAAAGGCAGTTCATCCAGTGCAGCCGGTATAAATAGTTCTTCCGCAATTTCCGTATCAACACCCCTTAAAATATCCGAAATGTCCGGCAGGGTCACGGCAGGGTAAAGTATCTCGATGTCCTGTATGAATTGACTTGTCATTGCTGCCAGCTTAACCGGCCATCCGGTACTGTTGACTGTTTGATCCTGCACGCGTGATTTCAGCCATTGATCCAATTTTTTCAGAGCTTCTGCCCACTGTCTCAGATTTATTTTATCTTCAAGACTGACTGTCCTGAAAAGCTGCATCAGGCTTTTCTCAGGCGCCTCTCCCAGTTCTTCGCAGGCCAGTACCAGCGTATCCCTGATTCCCAATGCCATTGCAGACTGCGGTACCCTGCGGTGCAGATATTCCTCAAGACCTGCTCCGGCAACCATCATATAGCCTGCCAGATTTCCGCTGTCCACTGTCGAAACATAAAGCGGACGAAGCGTTTCCAGTGTGATGGTATTATACCAGTTATACAGATGTCCCTCCCATTTCTCCATTTTTTCAAGTGTGCTTAAAATTCTATCGAACCTGTCGCTCATTTCTCTGATGCCGATATAGCCCAGATCACCGGCAGACAGGACTGAAACAAGCAACAGGCCGATATTGGTTGGCGATGTTCTGTGTGCGACCCCCTTTGGCGGGTCAAGCTGAAAATTATCCGGTGGCAGGTAGTTTTCGCCTTCAACTGCAAAATCTTCGAAAAATCTCCACGTCTTTCTGGCAACACCTCTCAACAGATTCATATCCTCCTCCGATAATCTGCTCCTTCTTTTCACATAGGGTCTGCTGACCCAGTACGCCGCCAAGGGAGCCATCAGCCAGAGGAATGCTGCAGGAGCTGCCGTAAAAAGACTCAGCTTTGAATTATAATAGGAAAGAAACAATGCTGCCAGTGCAGCAGGAACGGTAAACCACATTTTTTTCAAAAAGCTGCCCGGATTATCTTTGCTGGCCGTCTCCGTGTCTGCAGCTGTTACCCATTCCAACAGGTTCCTGTGTGTTATGAATACTCTTGTGATTGTCCTGATAATTGCATCCATCATCAGGTATGCCTGATGCGGAAGAAAGATAAATAGTAGCAATGATTGGTAACAGGCGGCTTTAACCCCTGTTATCAGTGTAGTATTGGACCTGGGGCGGTTAAATTGTAAATTGCCTGTCAACAGTGAATCAAACAAACCCGTTACTAATGGTACGGCCGTAATGATAATTGCAAGGCCCGTCCACACCAGAGGATTGCCTGGAAGTACCAGCAATCCTGCCAGGAACAAGAAAAGAAGCGAAGGATAAAGAAGGCTTCTTCTCATATTATCGAGGATCTTCCATTTTGAAATACCGGATAACCTGTTCCTGCTCTTCCTTCCGGATTTGTCCCTGACGTTTCCGGCAAGCCAGGGCATCAGCTGCCAGTCCCCCCTTATCCATCTGTGTTGTCTGGCGGCAAAAGTATTATACCGTGCAGGATAGCCGTCAACCAGTTCAATGTCGCTAACAAGCCCTGCCCTTAGGTAGCACCCTTCTATCAAATCATGACTTAATACGGCATTATCCGGTATCCTGTTCTCAAGAACCCTGAGGAATATATCCACCTCATAGATACCCTTTCCTGTAAAAATCCCTTCATTAAAAATATCCTGATAGATGTCTGATACGGCAGTTGTATAGGGGTCAACGCCGCCCTGTCCCGCAAATATTCTTGTAAACAGCGACCGGTTGGCGCCATGGATTCCGACACTGATCCTTGGCTGCAGCAGCCCGTAGCCTTCGCATACAAGGCCTTTTTCTTCATTGACGACACCTTTGTTCAGCGGGTGTGCAATCGTACCGATCAGCCTCTTTGCAGCACCCATCGGCAGATTGGTATCAGCATCAAGTGTTATAACATATTTAATAGGATTCATTTGGGAGAAGTCTGCTGAAACCGTATCAAAACCAGTAGTTCCATCTCCCCGCAGAAGTCTGTTGAACTCTATGATGGCGCCTCTTTTCCGCTCCCAGCCGATCCATCTGTTTTGAGTCCTGTTGTAAAGCCGCTTGCGGTTCATAAAATAGAAAATATCCTGTTTATTCCGTGCATATTTCAAATTTAATTCGCGGATTCCATCGACTGCAGCCTTTATGATACCGGCATCCCCCTCCTGTTCTGCAGAAGGTGCGTCCTTAAAATCACTGACAAGTGCGAAATACAAGTTTTCATCCCTGTTTGCCAGGAAATATACTTCAAGCTGGAGCAGCAGTTCTCTGACACGAACCGGATCAGGCAAAAGAGTGGGTATAATAATAAATGTAGCCAGTTCCTGCGGAATGCCCTCCCTCAATTCGAGCTTGGGAAGCATTGTCGGTCTGAAAACATGGCTTAGAAATGTATTCATAATATTAATGGATAATTCGCTGCAGGGGATGAAGGCAAGGATCGCTGCCAGTAAAGGCCCGGTTATCAGCTTTGTGCCACTATGCGTTCCTGCATAGTAAGTCAAAAATGACAGAATAAACACTGTCAGAATAGCAATGGACCCCAGATAAATAAGAAGCGGTCTCCTGACCGGCAGCCGGAAAGACCTCCAATGAGAGGAAGCGGATCTGACCAGCAGATTCATAAGGTTCCTGCGGCCCCTGCCAACCAGATAATAGCCGACATGGTCCTGAGGCGCATTATCTTTACTTGCCTTTGCGCAATACACGGCTTTTTCCGCCACATTTATTTCCGAGGTACCATAAGTCCTGGCGAGTTTTTCTACCTCATGCCTGTAATAATCCCGGGATTCAAAATCCATAAGCGCATATATACCGCATGGATCCTGTCGAAGAATCTGTTCTACCTTGCTCAGCGATTCAAACAATTCGGTCCAGTCCATGTCGGATATCAACCTCAGGCCTGTGATTGAATTTCCTATTGAAACCTGCATCGAAGCCTGTAATTGGTGTTCGAGCGACGCAAACATCTCAGTGGAGGAATTTTCCTCATGCAGCCGCTGATCCAGCAGCACTGTAACTGTAGATAGCCCTTTTCCCAGTTTCCTCAGCTTTTGTAAAACATGTTCGACAAAGGACGGAGATATCGGTTCCATTAAATCAAGCTGTTCATTTAGAAGCGATCCAATCCGCTTTTCGTCCGTTTCGTGTGACGCAATAGCTGACACAAGGTTCTCAGCCCTGTGCCATTCCTGTCTGGTGTCGCTTATTTTGTCGCAGATGTTCCTGATGCTTTCAACAAGCGCTACTCTCAGCATGAGCGGCACAGCCCAGAGTTCTCCCATGGATAGCAGAACCTGTGACTGATAGGCATCGATAAAATTTGTAAGCGCTTTTTCATCTATATTGCCATCGGAGTGTGCAATCAATTCCAGTGCGATCGCATAAACCCTCGGATAACCTTTCAAATAACCTTTTTTCAAGGCAGGAAGCCTTGAATACTGACCCTTGGATAAATTTCTACGGATTAATTTTACCTGCTCCTCAATGATGTAGAAATTGTCAAGCAGCCATTCCGATGCCGGTGCGGTAGGAAACGCCTCAGTGGCATCGGTGTTCAGCGCAGCATAAACTCCGGATATCAGGCTGTAATTATCATTAAGCCTTCTTACCAGCCAGTGAAGGCTTCTCACCGATTTCCCCACCTGGTGGTTTCTTGCCATTTCTATCGCATGCCTGTGCAGTTCCTCCGGTGCCAGCATGGTATCTTTGACTTCAACACGGCATTCCCGCCCTTTGACAGACAGCAATACCAGCAAATAAACAATTATGCCTCCAAGGACAACATAGGTTGCCGCAATTAATAAGTTCATGAAAAAATATCACCAATCCATGCTATTTTATTGAATGAGATTTTCCGAATACATGACTTTGCAAACCTTTTAGAATTACTGCCGTTCGCAAAACCATGCATTAAGATAATCATGTCATTCAATATTTTGTCGTTTTTATAGCATGCCCTGAATAGGTGATATTCATTAACACAGGAATGATTTTACTTTTTCATGAACGATATCAGTATTATTTCGTCAAAGCTTCCCGAAAGCCCTGAATACATCGTTGTAGCCCAATTCCAGATTTTTTCGGGAAGTCTGCATACTGAAGTCCAGTGTCAGGCCAAGACTTTCCTTCGGAGAGATGGTAATGATATGAAGTCCTGAAGTGTCAAACCGCCTTTTTATACCGAGCCCGTAAGTCCTAAGTACGATGATATCCTTGAAGCCTCTGCTGCTGACCATGTTAATCGGCAGATTATTGTAAAAAGCTCCATCGATGAAAACCCTGCCATCTATCACAGCTCTTTTAAAAGCAGGAAAACTTGCACTGGCGATAATATAATCAGGAAGCTGGCCCTTGGGTATTTCCTCCTTATATATTTCAACGGCTTTTCTTGCAGTCACATCCACTGTGACTACGCCAAAGCCGATAGGTGATTTCCTGATCTTTTCTTCATCCAATACACTTTTGGCAAGTTCCACCAAAGGTTCCACATTCAGTCCGCCTTCTGCAGCTATCCTTTTTATTTTATGAATAAACGTTTTAAAAGTCCCTGCCTGAAAACCGTTTCCGACATAATCCTCCAACCCGTTTCCAGGGATTCGTATAATACTCTCCGGAGTGATATTGCTCCAAATTTCATATGCAAGGTCTATATCCCCCTGTACTACCATGGCGCCGTTCAAGGCACCTACAGACGTACCTGCGACAGCTCCGATCTCGATACCCAGCTCTCTGAGTGCCTTACAGGCCCCAATCTGATAAGAACCCTTGCTTCCCCCGCCTTCCAAAACCAACCCGTACATAAAGTCACCCCCAAACCACAGAGAATAGAAACCGGACACTGGAGAACAGACTTGGGTAATGCTTCAAAAGTCACCTCCAACTACAGAGAATAGAAAACAGACACTGGAGAACAGACCCGTGTAATGCTTCAGAGGAAGGCTCAAATCTGATTCCTGACTTCTGGCTTCCGGTATCCGACCTCTGCTCTTTCGGTGTGTCTTCTTACATTATACCACTCAACTTCCATAAATATAGCATGGATATGCCATAAAACCTCTGTTAGAATACTTTATACGCACGGAGACAACCTCTCCTGCATTAAATAAAAAAAACCAAGTGCCGAATCTCCGAAAGGAGTACGGGGGATGCAACAACCGGAACAGCAGCCACTTTGATGTTCCATGGGTGAATCTCGCTATGAGTAGGGTTCCTCGACCCAAACCCACAAACTAACCCCGGAGGCTAGAAGAGGAGCCAGTATGAAGATATTCAAAAAAGCAGCCGCTCTATTTGCGGGTCTGCTGCTCTCAGGCATGCTGTTTGCAAATGTTGCTTACGGTGCAAGTTATACAGTGGCAAGCAATGATTCATTGTACAAGATCAGCCAATTGTTCAACACCTCCGTAGACACCGTCAAAACGGATAACAGGCTGACAAGCAGCGTTATATACCCTGGCCAGGTGCTCTCTGTGAGAGCATCCGAATATACGGTAAAAAGCGGAGACACTTTATTCCTTATCGCCGGCAGGTACGGGATATCCGTTGCTGCCTTGCAAAGTGCAAATGGTATCTGGGATAGCATGATTTATCCCGGACGCAAGTTGACTATTCCGTCGGGAACTTCAGCGGCAGGAACTATGGCAGCAGTAAAAACAACAGCGGTATCGGGAACGATATCCTACTCACAGGCAGAACTTGATCTGCTGGCACGCCTTGTCACCGCTGAAGCTGAAAATCAGCCGTATACAGCACAGGTAGGAGTTGCGGCAGTAGTTGTCAACAGAGTGAAAAGCGATCTTTTCCCAAATACGATATCGTCAGTAATCTATCAGAAAAGTGATGGTTACTATCAGTTCACACCTGTTGAAAACGGCTGGATAAACAAGTCTGCTACCCAGACAGCCAGGAACGCAGCACTTGAAGCACTCAAGGGAAGCGACCCGAGTAACGGAGCATTGTACTATTTCGATGACAGTGCTACAAACAAATGGCTCTGGTCAAAACCACTAAAAGCAAGAATAGGGAACATGGTATATGTATACTGACCGCTGAAGCGGTCAAAGGACAGGATATTGCATACTGGTAGCTGTGAAGCAGCCCGGATGCAGTATCCTGTTTTAATTTTAATGTGTACACGGTTGAAAACAGGCAATAATTGTAATATAGTATTTACAGGTTCCCCTTAATCAAACAGGTTCATGGAGGAAAAATGGATAAGTTGACCGAAAGATTTCTTAAATATGCACATATAAATACACAATCCAGCAATGATACGGGTACACACCCCAGTACCGCTTCCCAGACCGCCTTTGCAAAGGTGCTCGCGGAGGAGCTTTCCGGGATAGGCCTGAGGGATGTAAAGCTAAGCGACACCTGTTATATTACCGCAACGCTACCGTCGAACATTGAGTGTCCATCACCTGTCGTAGGCTTCATAGCCCACATGGATACAAGCCCGGATATGACGGCGGAAAACGTAAATCCCCGGATTATTAAAAATTATGATGGCAGTGACATCCTGTTGAATACTGAAAAGCATATATCCATGTCCCCCATTGATTTCCCCTCTCTGCTCAGCCACACAGGTCAGGATCTGATTGTCACAGATGGCTGTACCCTGCTGGGTGCAGACGATAAGGCAGGTATTGCAGAAATCGTGACAGCCATGGATTACCTGATAAAACATCCGGAAATCAAACATGGTAGAATCCGCATCTGCTTCACACCTGACGAGGAGATCGGCGAAGGTGCCGACGATTTCGACGTACCGGGTTTCGGAGCTGATTTCGCTTACACAATGGACGGTGATGAGCTGGGCACACTCGAATATGAGAATTTCAACGCAGCCTCTGCCACGGTCACCATCAAAGGGCTGAATATTCATCCTGGCAGTGCCAAAAATAAAATGGTCAATTCCATATTGATAGGGCAGGAATTCAACGGGTTGCTCCCTGCTGGTGAAGTACCCTCCATGACGGAAGGTTATGAGGGTTTCTTTCACTTAACCGATTTTACAGGTAATGTAGAAAAAACAACTGTGAAATATATCATCAGAGATCACAACAGCGTAAAATTTGAGGCAAAAAAAGCAGCTTTGACATCAATTGAGCAATCATTGAATAAAAAATACGGGGCAGGTACTGTCGAACTGCAATTAAAAGATCAATATTTTAATATGAAGGAAAAGATTATGCCCGTCTACCATATCATTGAAATGGCAATGAAAGCGATGGAGCAGGTCGGCATCACACCCAGGATCAAAGCAATCCGAGGCGGAACGGACGGGGCCAAGCTCACATACATGGGACTGCCCACACCGAACATTTTTACAGGTGGCAACAATTTTCACGGCAAATATGAATATGCTTGCGTTAATTCTATGAGAAAGGCTGTTGAAGTAATTATAAAGATCGCCGAACTTGCAGCGGAAGAACCCGAAATGTCCTGCTCGCTTCGATGATGATCACTGTGCAGCAGCCGTACTGATTGCCAGTGCATTGGATTTGCCGAAATCACAGAGCCTGCCCTCATACACAGGCTTCAGTTCCGATATCTCGTAGAAGTCCTGCGGAGATACCAGGGAACTTTCCTTCTTAAAATCATGGATTCCTGATTTCTGGAGCATTGATGCAACAAACTGTGTGCAGAAGTACTTGTTTTTCCTGTTCATCGGCATATTGAACATGACGCCAAGCAGGCCGATCAGGTTGTAGCCGTACAACCTTTTGTTATTGATAAAAGGCATTACTTCCTTATTCAGCCTTTCAAACTTTTCATCTGAAACGTCGAGTCTGAATATTGCACAGGTAGTCTCTCCATATGCCTTGAACATGCCGCTGTCAATATGTTCAACCACAAATCCTCCAATAAGGGGAAACCAGCGAATTTTCCGTCCAAAGCTATAAAATTCGTTTACCGTGGAATCAAGGCAGAGAGAAACATGATTATACCTTGCTCTCGTATATAGACCAATACATCTCGAAATTAATGTACCGGTAGCTGTCATTACCAAATAAATACTCGTCATCCATTAACCCCCGAAAATGCGATCAGGCATATAACTATTATAGTAAATTATCAACGCCCACGTCAAGTATATACGAATCTGTACGGAAACTGTCTGAACAATATAAAAGCGGATAATCTCACAGCAGGCTTGGATTCAACCGACTGTCTTTTTTATCCGCTGCAGAAACCAGCTACTTCCGTTCAGTGTCTGGCATCAGAGTAGCCTGCGTTTTATGCCACAACACCCAGAAGACTTTCCTTGAGCGTATTTCTGGCTCTGAAAATCCTGTTTTTTATGATTGACATGGGCTTGTCGAGCTTCTCCGCAATTTCCTTATAGGACATACCCTTCTGATGGTACAGGATAATAGGTACCCGGTAAATTTCCGGAAGATCGGCAATGGCACTCTTCAAGGCCTGTGATTTCTCTTTTCTAAGGTAATATTCCTCAGGTGAATTATTCTTCCCCGTAAAGTTCTCTATTTCGTCGAGAGAAACGGAATTAATCCTTTTACGCCGGACATGATCCAGACAAATATTGGTCGCAACCTTTACACTCCAGGTAGAGAATTTATACTGACTGTCATACCTGGAAAGTGACTTGTAAATTTTAATAAAGGCTTCCTGCGCCAGATCGTTCACTTCATCACTGTCCCTGGAAAACTTGTAGGCAACTGAGTAAATAAGTCTTTTATATCTCGTTATCAGCTCAGAGTAGGCTTCCTGATTTCCTTCAAGACATGCAATCACCAATTCATTATCTGTTCTTTCCATCATCAAAAACCTCCAACCTTCCTTCCTCAAGTCTTGTTTTATGCCCAGGCTTGTGGTTTGTTTTAATCATGTTCTTATTATATGTTTGTTATAGGATTCACACATCAGTCAAAAGGATGGAATTTCGACAGGTCAGAGGTTTAGTTCTTAGCCTGGTCAAATGACCAGTATCTTGGGGGGGGGGAATTCAAGTCCAACCTTTCAATGCGCCGATTACCTTCAACAACCTGTCAGAGTTCTCACCCTTGCTAATGAATGCATCCACGCCTGCTTCCATTGCTGCCCGTGCAGCTTCCGGCCTCACACTCAATGCAATGATATGAAGTCCTTTTACCAACTGCCTCAGGACCGGAACGATCCTGTTCATGGATTTGCCTGACAGTTCCCAATCCAGCAGTATTAATTCCGGTTGGTCGCTCTCCGCCATCTCAAGCAGACCTTCCAATTCTTCAGCCTCACCAATTATTTCAATCCCGGTCTCCTGCTCCAGCAGTACCTTTAATGCAGAACGGACCTCAGCCTGATCATCGGCAATAAGTACCCTCATGCCGCCACCTCATTTCAAACACCAAGCATATAAACTTCCCTACAATCATTATAATAAAAAATCCCCCATCATGCTTCCATCACATGGGGGGATTATCACTGGCCTGAAGGCTGGTTTAAACCCTGGCCATCCGGCCAGGTAAATCTGTCTTGTTCGGTTTTTTCCTGTCAGACCAGCTTTTTTTGTATCGCTACAGCTACTGCTTCCGTTCTTCCTGATACATTCAGCTTTGACAGTATACTGCTCACATGGAATTTCACTGTAGATCTGCTGACAATCATCTTTTGGGCTATTTCCGGGTTGCTTAGCCCGTCAATCATCATCTTCAGAACTTCCTTTTCTCTTGGTGTCAGATCCGAGTCATGGTCCTGCTTGCGTCCCGACGCTCTGATCAAGGCCTGGGTCGCTTCAGGAGCAAGCGTTGGACGTCCTATGCTGGCAGAACGGATTGCCCCAGCCAGCTCGTCAGCAGACACATTTTTAAGCAAATATCCAATCGCCCCTGCCTGGAGTGCACTCTCTATCAGATTCTCCTCCTTGAAGCTTGTCAGCACAATAACCTGCGTATTGGGGAAACGTTCCCTGATCACCTGTGTCGCCTGTGCGCCGTCCATTTCAGGCATCACCAGATCCATCAGGATCACATCAGGCAGCTTCAGCTCACATTCGGATACTGCTTCCCGGCCGTTTGACGCCTCACCCACCAATTCAAAATCGTCAAAAACCTGTAAAAAAGCTCCAAGTCCGCTTCGAACCACACTGTGATCATCCACGATCAATATCTTTATTCTTTCATTTGCCATAAAATCCACTCCCATTCCGTTTGCAAACTATTGCGTCTGCTTGCTGCCGACCCATTCCAACTCAATGGTCGTACCCTCTCCTGCAATGGACCTGACTCCCAGTTTTGCGCCGATCGCCTCGGCACGTTCCCGCATAATACCAACTCCGAAGTGTTCTGAAGTAACCTTGTCCGGATCAAAGCCACGCCCGTCATCCATAATTCTGATCCCTGCAACGATGATTCCGAGTTGCTCATCTTCGTTTGCATTCAGTTCCAATACGGCATTTCGTGCAGCAGAATGTTTGGCGATATTGTTGAGCGCTTCCTGCGCAATTCGGTAAAAAGCAATCTTAACCTCTGTGGGTAATTTGACCGAGCCGGAGATATTGAGTGTGACAGGTACCCTTGCACGCCCTGTGATAGCCTCGCAAAGCTGCCTTAAAAGCTCCTCGAGCGGAGCCTCGACCAAGGTGGCAGGCCTTAATTCGAACAATAATGTCCTCATTTCGGCAAGAGCGCCTCTCGTCAATTGTCTTAACTCTTCAAGCCTTTTAAGGCCATCCTCCCGGCTGCGTTCCCATATCCTCGGAAGCACCTCGGCGATAAGGCTTGCAGAAAACAGCGTCTGCGTAACGGCATCATGGAGATCCCTGGCCAGTCTGTTTCTTTCTGCAGCAACAGCCATTTCCTCCGCCTGCTTCCTGAGGCGCGTATTGTCGATTGCAAGTGCCGCCTGGTCCGCAAACGTCATTGCAAGATCGATATCATCCTTTGAAACATGGTGTTCATGGTAATTCTCATCCTTCTTTATATAAAGGGCGATTCCTCCGTAAACCTCATTCTTGCAGATCAATGGTACCGCAATCAACCCGGAACAATTGGATCTCAGCCATTGCGCATGCATGTCGGCACCGGGTATCTGATTGAGAACGGACTCCATTTCCACCCTGTTGGTCTTTACAACCGGTTTTCTTTCCACAAAAGCTTTACCCAGAAATCCAAATCCTACATTTACGGATAAATCATTCAGTTCGAGATTTGGCATGCCACAAACAGCTTCCAGTATCAACGCGTTTTTTTCCCGGTTCAGTCTGAATAATGCAGCCGCATCCGTATGCAAAAGCCTTGCGGCCTCTTTTATAATGAAATCAAGTATTTCTTCAAGAGAACGGTTGGAGTTAAGCGCGGCGAGAATATCTCTAAGGCCTTCCGCCACATGCCTTCTTTGTTCATCCTCCTGATGCCTGTGCCGTTCCTCCTGATACAAACGGGCATTTTCGACTCCTATTACTGCACTGGGCGCAAACATGTTGAATATTCTCTCATCCTCCGAATCAAACTCGCCGGAATGTTTGCTAAAGGCAGCGATGACACCGATCGGTCTGGAACCTGCCACAAGAGGAACACAAAGACAGGAATGCATGCCGATTGCATTCATCAGTTCCCTGTCAGGCAGCAGTTGTACTTGGGGA
>JAEWQC010000222.1 GCA_023399355.1 Bacillota bacterium
AGCATGAAGGGCTGACCGTCCTTAAGCCCGCGCATAAGATCATGACGCATCGCTATCGAGTGCGGTTGGGCGCTCATGGATGGATAATTGTCCCATGAGACCACGTCCATATGCTTTGCCCACCTGAAATAATCCAACGGCTTGAAGGTCCCCATGAGATTTGTTGTGACAGGGATATCCGGCGTGATCTCCTTAATAGTCCTATATTCCCCTTTGTAGCATTCAAGATTTGATTCGGACATGAACCTGTTGTAGTCGAGCGATATGCCCTGGAAGCAGGTTGCTTCCCTGCCGGCCGCTTCATTGATCCACATTTCATTAAGGTGCGATGGCGGCACAATCTCATCCCAGTCGTATACGGTATGCCCCCAGAAGCTCATATTCCAGCATCTGTTCAATTGCTCCATATTCACGTATCTCTTCTTAAGCCATTTTCTAAATTCGGTGGCACAGTTTTCGCAATAGCAATAACTCCCATATTCATTTGCTATGTGCCAGACAACAAGGGCAGGATGGTTTTTATATCTTTCCGCAAGAGCCGCTGAAAGCTTAACCGAAAATTTCCTGTATGTACTGCTGTTCGGGCAGAAATTGACCCTTGCTCCATGAGTATGCTTTCTTCCGTCGATATCAACCGGAAGTATGTCGGGATACTTCCGGGACATCCAGGCAGGCTGGGCTGCAGTCGATGTTGCGAGGCATACATGGATACCGTTTTCATTAGCCAGGTCCATCACATTGTCCAGCCAGCCGAATTCATATTTGTCCTCCGCCGGCTGCAGCTTGGCCCAGCTGAAAACCGGGACGGTAATTATGTTTATCGAAGCTTTTTTGAAAAGTCTCATATCCTCCTTCCATATTTCTTCAGGCCATTGGTCGGGATTGTAATCCCCTCCGTAATAAATCAAAGGTTCTCTTTTATTAATCATCCTTATATCTCCTTGCAGTCTGCAGATTTTACCAAAGGTGAGTCTATGCTCTATTTCTTCCGGCTTTTTAGAAAATCCAGGACCTGCTGTCCATGAACCATGTTCCACTTTAAAACGTCGTCATAACCAAGAGACTTTGCCTTTACAGTCATCTCATGAAGCAGGGTATTAAACGCAGACTCGTCTGCAGCGAATACGCACCTCCATGAATACTCCCTGATGACAGCGGAAACAAGACTCTGTGTGAGGTTCAGGCTGTCGGACATCACATCTGGAGCCTTGCCCATAAATACAGGCTGCTTTATAGCCAGCATGTTATTTTTCTCGAGATAATCCTTCACGGTCAATGTGCCCCCCATCGCAGCCCTCCAGTCCATCAGCACCTTTGGTGTGCCGGAGTTCAGGACGGATGTCCATTGCTGGAAGTCATAAGGTTCTCCGAATTCAGGATTTATTGAATTTGCATCTATGGGCTCTATATTCCACTGGCTGATACCATCTCTGTAATTTCCACCTCCCCATAGCACAGGTACAGGAGTTTCATTATTCGGAAGCGCCTGTTTGCCGAAATCGGTGAGGTACGGTTTGCCTTTCGCGTTGACATCCCATGTGAGGCCTCTCGGGCCGTCCATGATCGTCATGAACCCTTCAGGCGTATATGTCCAGTTAATCAGCGACATGATCCTTTCGGGATATTTTGCCTTTGCGCCTATGGAAATCAGCCTGTCAGCGCCATAATTACTGAAGCCGTAGGAAATCACCTTTTCGCCGCTGATCGGCACAAAGTACATCGCCATTCCCTTTGCAAGCCTTTCAGGCGTATTGTAAACGTTATCCACCCAGGGGAACAATGAAAACAGCAATTGACCGTCCTTATATTTGTTGACGATATCCTCATATTTCTGCGATATGGAATCCGGGTCCACCAAACCCAACTGGCCGGCTTTGAAGAAGAGCCTGAGTGTCCTGACATACCAACCATCCGTGTCAAGACAGCCCTGCATGTCGCCATCCGGATTGAAAAGAAGGAAACCGTAACTATTATAGCCATCGCCCTCATCATACCCGAACAAGGCTGCAAAAGCCTTGGTATACATCATCATTGTGCCATCCCAATCACTCCACATGGAAAAGGCATATGTCGGTTTTCCGGTTTCGCTCTTAGGATCCAGTTGCTGCATTTTTGCCAGCACTTCGAGCATTTCCTCCGGCGATTTTATCACAGGCCTGCCCAATTGTTCATAAAGATCCCAACGCATATCCGAATGCTCTGTCATATCCTTGCCCTCAGATGGCCCCGGAGGCATATTCGCAGCCTTGTATCCAAGGCCGTATACACTTTTGCCGTTACCGAATTCTACCCTGTTCTTTTCTATAACTTTTGGGAAATTCCCGGTTATATAGTTTCCACATTTGTCAATTAAACCATCTTTTGCCATGTCGAGGAGATATCCGCCCTTTATGGAATCAAGCCATTTATTGTCCGTGTCGCTCCCATATATCACCAAGTCACCAAGGTCTCCGGACGCAATCATTGATGTGAATTTGGCGTCGCCTCCGCCTTCGACATTGGATGAAATTATTTTCATATTAATATTGAACTTGTCCCTGACGATCTTGGCGAACCAACCCTGCTGGTCCCCTGAATAGTTTCCCAGCATTGTAAAAACATCTATACTGTAGGGGGTGTTTTCTGTTTCGGCTGATGCTGTTTGGGCTGATGCTGCGTCAACTGAAGCCGGAGTTGAATCACCTGTGCATGAAACAGTCGAAACAATTTTGCTCCCGATATTCTGGCTGCATGAAGCGGTTACTCCCATCAATAAAAGAGTAAATATCAGAATTATAGAATATTTAAGATTCCTGCCCATTATTCCCCTCTCCTTAGTGGGTTCCAGTATAGATATTATACCAAAAAAGTGATTTATTACATAGATTCATTTGCTATTTTAATAATCGTTAAGGAGGAGCCGCAGTCGTTAAAAAGGAGCCGCCCCGGGGGATAAAGCCTTGGACAGCCCCTTTATATAAAGACAATCGATTATTTGCCTGCTGCTGCGATTGAATCCTGACGGCCCTTTGCAGTATCATTTGCAATCTGCTGGTCAAATGCAAGCACCTTGTCATAGCCCAGGCCTTTGACAGTATCCTGCATATGTTTGAGCAAGCTGTTGAACTGGGCTTCATTCTTTGCAAAGCACATCTTCCATGAATCCTGTATGATGATAGCTTTGCACTGGTTGCGTGCGGCATCAATATCTGCGGGGGACGCCGGAGCGATATAGTCGTTGCCTGCTCCTACCGCCAGCATGTTGTTTTTGGTCAGGTAATCGAGAACGGTCACAGCATTCATCGCGCTCTGCCATGACTTGTCAAGAGGAGTGTTGTTTGCTTCAAGCGTTGAGGGCCACATTGACCAGTTATATGGAGCACTGTTTACAGGGTTTGTACTGAGTGTGGAAACTGCCTGGTAGTTGAGCTGGGAGATCCCGTCCTTGTAATTTCCGCCGCCCCATTCAGCAGGCATGGAAAGGCTGGTGTCACCGTTGAAAACCTTCCGTCCGAATTCCGTCAAAGTCGGTCTTCCGTCCTTCATTTCCCATGTTACGCCTTCGGGACCGCAGGCACCGGTGGTTTGTGCACAGGACATCATTACGCCCTCGGGTGAATACATCCAGTCTATGAAGTCCATCATCCTCTGGGGATCCTGGGCTTTTGAACCGATGCCGATGCAATATTTGTTTCCGTCCGGGTTGCAGCCGTATGAGAAGATTTTCATATCCTTGACCGGTGCAAACATAAAGCCCTTGCCTGCAGTCGTATGTTCCTTTGTATTGTAGTAGGACATGCCGACCCACGGCCACGGAGTCCAGAGTACTGCGCCATCCGTAACCTTCTGCTGCATCGAATCAAAGTTCTGTGTGGTTGAATCGGGATCGAGGAGTCCCAACTGGTTTGCCTGATAGTAGAACTTGAGTGCCCTAATATATAACGAGTCATTATTTATAATGCTTTGTGTAGTATTGCTGTCATTGTCAAGAAGCAGGAAGCCGCATTCGTCAACTCCATACATACATGCCGGCTGCTTGGCAAGGCACATCATATTTCCGTCCCAGTCCTTGAACAGAGTCATGCCGTATACTTTCTTGTTTGAATCACTCTTCGGGTTGATTTTCTGCATCTGCTGAAGAGCAGGGAGCAGATCTTCAAGCGTATTAAGCTGTGGTGAACCTATTTTCTGGTAAAGATCCCAGCGGAGAAGCGGACCGAATGTCATGTTGGGACCGTCCGAAGGATCTGTGGGCTTGCAGTTCGATACCTGTGAGGGAATCGCATAGACCTTATCCGAACTGATCAGATTCTCAAGCATTTTCATTCCGCCGGTGTAGGTCTTCACATTCTGAGTATTGTTCACCATGTTCGTCATGTCGAGCAGAAGACCTGCTTTGACAGTGTCGGCCAGCCTTCCGTTTTCAGAGCCGATCATGATTAGGTCACCGAGGTTACCCGCAGCAGAACGTGTTTGAAAGAGTGTGTCACCGCCGCCTGCAACATTTGGAGCGATGATATTGAGTTCCATATTGAATTTTTTCTTGATGTAATCTCCGAACCAGCCGCCCTGAACCCCCTGGTAGTTTGCCTGGTTGTCAAAGACGTCGACTGTGATGAATTTGTCATAAACTTTGGCAGCAGATGTCGATGGCTCGGCAGCTGTAACATCGGCGGCAGCTGAAGCTGCAGTTGCAACCGCGGTGGCAGGAGCCGTAGTGGTAGTACCGGATTGCACACCCGCTCCGCCGCAACCCGCCATCAAGATGCCTGTCATCGCAATAGCAAGAATACAACACAGAATCCTGATATGATTCTTTTTCATTAATAGATTACCTCCTTCATTTTTTCTATATCAATCCGGGACTTTATTCATCTCCGGGATGTATAGCCAGATCAACCTTTTATGGAACCAATCATAATTCCTTTTATAAAATATCTCTGGAATAGCGGGTAGATAAATATAATTGGTGCCACTACAAAGATTGTGACAGTCATTCTGATGGATGCAGGCGTTTGTTTTGTCGCAAGCGCGGCCATAGCCTGCCCGTTCAGGTTCGGGCTCGACCTTATGAGCATTGCAAGCGAATTGGACTGATTGATGTACATATACAAAACATATTGAAGCGAATACAATTTCTGGTCAGTCACATATATCAAAGTGTCCTGAAAGGAATTCCACTGTCCTACGGCTGAAAAAATAGCAACGGTTGCAAGTATGGGAAGCGCCAACGGAAACATGATGCTGGCGAAAATCCTGAAGATGCCCGCCCCATCTATTTCCGCCGCCTGTTGCAGTGAATCCGGCATTGATTCGAAGTAGGTCTTGACCAAGATGATGTAAAAAGGCTGTACTATGGCAGGTATGATATAAACAAAGAAATTATTCGTGAGCTGCAGGATATGCATTGTAATAAAAACAGGGATCAATCCGGCATTGAAATACATTGTGATGACAAGAGATCTGTACCACAATTTACGCTTCCACATCCTCCGTTGTGTAAACATGAATCCCAGGAAAGCCGATGAAAGAACAGTCAGCAGCGTTCCGAGCACTGTCCTTAGAACGGAAATAAGCGCCGCATGGGATAATCCTCTGAGCTTTATTACATCGACATAATTGTGAAAATGGATACCCTGGGGCCAGAAATTGATAAAACCGCTTGCGCTTATATCATTTGAGCTTATTGTGTTGATGATCAGATAATAAAACGGATATATGCATAAAAGTGTGAATAATCCGAAGCCAGTATAATTACATATGTCAAATACGATATCGCCCGACCCTTTTTTCATTCTGTATGTTGCCATTCAATGACCTCCCTTTGCCTCAAATGATTGTCAGACTATCAATTCGCCACGCACCGCCATGGAAATTCTGTTGACTATAAAAAGCAGGGTGACACTTATTATGCTTTTCAGCATGCTCATCGCAGTAGCGAGTGAATACATATTCTGTCCTCCTACACTTATATTGAAGACATAAAGGTCAAGCACCTGTATATGATCCTTGTTGAATGCATTCTGGAATACATAATACTGGTCGAGGCCGTTGCTCAAAAAGCCGGCGATCTGAAGCAGGAGAAGTACGGTAAAAGTTGGCATGAGCCCGGGGATTGTTATATGCCATATTCGTCTGAACCGGTTTGCTCCATCTACTGTAGCCGCTTCATACAGTTCCTGATCTATTCCCGCAATAGCAGCCATATAGATGATTGCTGACCACCCAAGGCCTTTCCATATCCCCCATATGCACATCTTCAGCCATGTAAGGCTGTCCGAATCCAGTATCCTGACAGGCTCGCTCAGCACACCTATAGATTGGAAAAAATTGTTGAACATACCGCTGCTCGAAAATAGTGAGAAAGCGACGGCATATACAAGAACCCAACTGATAAAGTTCGGCAGCGTGGTGAACGTCTGTATGAATTTCTTATATCTTACAGCTTTAATTTCTGTAAGCAATATTGCAAATATGATAGGCAGTATCGATGTAAGGATGCCGAGTAAACTCATTGCAAAGGTGTTCCGCATTACTATAAGGAGTTGCTGTACCTGGCCTGCATTTCCGAAGATGAGCCTGAACCAGTCAAGGCCGATATAATTACACTGAGAAAGCCTGAGAGGTGGTTTGTATTCAAAGAATGCATACGCCCAGCCATAAAGAGGAAAATAGGAGAAAATGAATGTCAACAACAGAAACGGAGAAATCATCAAAAACTGCCTGAACCCCGGCGATATTCTTTTTTTTGCTTTTGGTGCGTCAGCCATAACTACAGCCGGTGTGTTTTGCATGATGCATACCTCCATTAAAAACAAGCATAACCAAATAGACCCTGAGTGCATTTCCGGGCAAAAACATTCGAACATGAAATTAATCCTTTGCTCAATTAGATTATAGGATTGAATAGAGAGAACTGTATATAATAAAAATCAATTCTTGTTTTGAAAAACCACTGATTTTTGAAGGACATGCTATTTGATATATCTGATTTATTTCATGAATATTTCCTGGAATTCTCCAGGAGCCGTGCCATATCTGCTCTTAAAAATTGTACAGAAATAGGAGGTGTTCGGTATGCCGACTTTCCCCGCTACCCAGCTTACTTTGTTTTTGGGCGAGGCAAGCAATTCCCTTGCCTTTTCCATTCTATATCCGCAGAGGTAATCATTGAATGCACTGCCTGTATATTTTCTGAAAACCGTTCCGAGGTAATTCGGAGAGAGGTATACCTCACCTGCTATAAGCTTCAGGCTTATATCCGTCATATATCTTTTCTCGATGAGTCCTATCACCTTTTTTACAATTTCGCCGTCTTTATTGCTTTTTTTACCGCTTATATAGTCGAATACGTCCTTGAAGAAGCCCGTTACACAATCTTCCATGGATTGCAGGTCTTTAAGCCCTCCAAGCTGCATTTCAGAATCATCCCTGCCGCTGCCATGCCTTTCCTTGTCCCTATTGGCCGAATACAAAACAATGGAAGCCTCGTTTATAAGGTTTTGAAGGCAGTTTACGATCAATTCCCTGCTGGCTCCCCTGTTGGAATCAATATGCTGAAACATTTGGGACAGAAGTTCCGACATTCTGGTTTCATCACACAACCTTACCGAATGGACGAGCTGTTTTGAAAAATAATTGTTACTTATGAGAAATTCTCCGGCATTTTCGGCAAATTCCGATCTCAATGATTCAATCATGTCATACCGTACTATATCACATACCGACCAGAATGCTCCGAATTCAACCGACTGCATCGCCTGTGAATAGGATATGCGAATGTCGTCCATGGATGACACCGGACAGCCCACTCCCACTACCACCCTTGTGTCCTGGTCAGGGCCGAGCGAACGATACATCTCCTTTATCAGGGATATTAAGGATTCACTGCCGCAATCGTTCTTCAGGCATAATACTGATTGAGAGGCAGATAAATCATCAAGTGAAAAAACAGCAAAACTGTCAGTAACCGCCCTTACAATGTCAATATCCCTTTTGAACCAAAGGTCCCTCAGGTCCGCACATCCTTCATGCATGATGTTTTCCCCGTATTCCAGCTTTATGATGACAATAGTAAAACTGCTCCCGGAAACCTCCCTGATGCCGTACTCCTCAAATTGTCCAACATTTCTGCACCACTCGGTCTTCCCTTCAAGAATGTCTAAAAGAAAATTTTTCCTTGCAATGACAAGGCTTTTATCCAGAAGCGCCTTTACGGACTTTTCAGTCTCAAGCCTTTCCTTTTCCCTCAGGCATTCAGCAATTGTTTTCTTTAATACGGGTATGGCTTCCTCATCTTCCAGAGGCTTCAGGATATATGCATTCACGTTGAAGCTTATGGCTTCCTTCGCCATCTTGAAGTCGTCATAGCCTGTAAGGATGATTATTTTCACACCGGGCAGGAACTCTTTTATTTTTTTTGACATTGCAAGCCCATCCATGCCGGGCATCTTTATATCTGTAATGATAATATCGGGTCTCATGGAATCTGCTTTCTCAATTCCTTCGATACCGTCTGCGGCACTACCTACAATATCGATTCCCAGGTTCCTCCAGTCCAGAAAAGTTAAAAGTCCTTCCCTCTCCAGCCTTTCATCCTCTACGATCAGCATTCTGAGCATCGTGGTCTCCTCCCTTAACATCCAATATTATAGTAATAACAGTCCCAATACCGGGTTTGCTGAAAATATTGAAGTACTGCCCTCTCCAATAGAAGGATTTGAGTCTTTCCATGATGTTCTTTATCGCATAACCGCTTCCGCTGGATTTTTCCACCTTACCGGACATGATTTTATCAAGCGTGCATGCATTCATTCCGACACCGTCGTCTATTATCCGGAAATTGAGTTTATCATCCGCCAAATACGCCTTCAATATTATTGTACCTGTCATTCTTTTTGGTTCTATGCCATGGTGCAGGGCGTTTTCAACCAACGGCTGCAGTAAGTTCTTGATGACCTTGCAGTCCGAAAGGCCTTCTCCTATATCGTAAACAATATTAAACATCTCCTGGAAACGTACCTTTTGTATATGGAGGAATGCATAAACCATTTCGAGTTCCTCACTGACGTTGATAAGGCTGCTTCCCTTGCTAAGGACAAGCCTGTAAAACCTGGCAAGCGTATTCGATAACTTGACGATATCGTCTGAGCCATCCTTTCTGGCTATCCACGAAATGGTTGCAAGGGTATTGTAGAGGAAGTGGGGGTTTATCTGGGATTCCCAGGCTTTGAGTTCTGCCTCTCTTTCAAGAATCTGACTTTTGTATACCATTTCCACAAGCTCGTGTATACGGACGATCATATGGTTGAAGCTCAGCGCAAGCTCTCCGAATTCATCCGAGGACTTCACCGGGACGGAGATATCAAGCTTGCCGCCGTCAACCTGCTTCATTGCCTTCACCAGTATCTTAAGCCTTGTAAGAAGCACGTTTGTTGTAAAATATACGATAACTCCGAGAAATATGAAAGAAACCAACAATACCAGCAGGGTGCTGACAATTGATTTTTTAACCTCACTATTGAAATTACTAACAGGAAATATCCCTACGATGCTGCACCCAATTTCACTTACAGGTATCGTGATGACAATCGATTGCACTCCTCTTATCTTCCTTACCGAGCTTTCGCTCTTTCCAGCAGAAAAGCCGATATAGCCGCTTACCAAAACATCCTTTCCAAAAAGGGAGGGTATGTTGTCTGACACGATATGGTTATCCAGATCGACTATGAAAACATTCCCCAGCTTTGCTATTATGGGATCCCTGAGCATATCGAAAAGAACGTTCTCCTTTATTTCCACATCGAGTACGCCTGACCTGGCACGGTAATTGCGCGGGCATATATTTTTGCTGTAGGAAAAGACCTTGACCCCGCCATCGGAATTTGTCTTCAACAAATGCGGCGCCGCGGTATGTGTGCCTCTCCAGCCTGTTGTCCCAGGCTCGCTTTTTAACATATCGGAATATATTCCAGGTGAGTCATCAGACCTGATACTGTAATAGCTGTCGAGCATTTCAGTTATTATCATGTTGTCCATGTAGATTCTGATGGAATAGATGGAACTGTTTTGCTGCAGAATGGTTTTTACATAAGGTGAATATTCAAACTGGTAATCCACAATCTTGCTTATGGTGCTGCCATACTTGGAATCAATGAAATTAGCAAATCTTGAGTCTGACACAAGCACCTGGGACAGGTTTTCAATGACCTTTTCCTTTTCTATTATATTGGCTCTTGTCTGAAGCAGGTTTTGCTCCATGACAAGCCTCGACTGTTCTATGACCGAATTGGAATTACTATAGTACAAATAAACTCCGGTCAGTATCACCGGCACCGTCAGTATCGCAAAATAAGCCAACACAAATTTCCATTTTACGCTCAGGTTTCGGAAAAAAACTATGTATTTCTTCAATTCCAATCCCCCGTAATTTTGCTATATTATATGATTAAAACCACTATATGTAAATTAAGTATACCAGATTGAACGCTTAAGAACAAGAAACATTACAGATGGGTTTGCAGGCACAATGAGGCGTATGCCGCACTGTTTCTTCCCGCTTTTTCTCCGAAAACCCGCAGTGACGCAAAAGACGTTGTGATGCAAATCCTTCTAAATCGGTTTCAGCGATAACAGAAGTAACCTTTTCTTGATTGAGCGCCCAATCACACATTGCTTTAACAGCTTCCGTCATATAGCCGCGGTGTTCAAATTCCTTACCCAAGCCATAGCCGATTTCAACCTCTCCCTTATCGTTAGGTATGTCCTTGAAATCTGCAGAACCAACAACTGTTCTGTCAAATTTACGTATTAAAAACCAAAAGCTGTGCCATAAATAGTTCTCTGGATCTTTTTCAGATATCTTAAGTTGTCCGCTAACGATTTCGAGAAAAAGATCCTTAACCGGCTCTGCTTTATATATACAGTAAAGTTCCTTTTCAAGTGCTTGTATATTTTCAACCCATAATCTTAATTGTGGCAATGTCAATGGGATAAGTTCCAAACGTTCTGTTTCTATTTTCATTGTTACCATCCAATATAAATACTCTGTATTCAGTATATCAATTTTTTCCGTAAAAGCAAAAGGGCTCACACCACGAGGGTTCAAGCCCCTTTGCTTGCTTGCTTGTTTGCTTGCTTGGTTGGTTGCTTGGTTGGTTGCTTGGTTG
>JAEWQC010000248.1 GCA_023399355.1 Bacillota bacterium
ACAGTATGATGATCGTCGGCTTGATAGAGGGTAATGTGATATGCCACATTTTTTTAAATCTCCCTGCTCCGTCGACTTCAACTGCTTCATACAATTCTCTGTTGATGCCGGCAATCGCGGCAAGATATATGATGGTTCCCCACCCTACATTCTGCCAGATACCGATTATTACATAAACGATAAGCCAGTTCAGTTTATCCGAAAGGAATGGTACGGGGGCATCTATCCCGAAGACGGATAGCAGGACGTTATTTATCAATCCGTTGGAGGAAAACATAAGAAAGGTGATCCCGCCGATAATGACCCAGGATAGGAAATGTGGCAGATACAATATGGTTTGGGTAATTTTCTTAAAACGCAGGTTTTTTAGTTCATTCAAAAGAATTGCCAAAATGATTGGAGCAGGGAAACCAGCCACCAGATCCAGTCCGTTCAGCATAAATGTGTTTCTGACGGCACGCCAGAATTCATTCCTTTGAAATATTTCTTTGAATATATCTAGTCCAACCCATTGACTTCCCCAAATTCCGCTAAACAGGTTATAATTCTGAAAGGCCATTAGTACTCCGTACATAGGTCCATATTTAAACAAAAAT
Source organism: Bacillota bacterium (assembly GCA_023399355.1). Taxonomy (GTDB): domain Bacteria; phylum Bacillota; class Clostridia; order Acetivibrionales; family DTU013; genus UBA1305. The sequence goes on from JAEWQC010000248.1 coordinate 597, forward strand.
ATATACACCATGGGGAAAAACAGGAGAAGGTATAGAAAAAAATCTCTTTTCAAGTAGTAGACGAAACCAAGCTTTTTCATTCGTCTGACGGGGGTATTTGATTTTGTATCCGGAATTTCTGTTTCCATACGGTTTCCTTCCCAGATCGTGACATATCTAAGTAACATTGCTGTGTACCTATATATTAAGGGAAATCATTATAAAAAAGTATGGATTAAATTGAAATAATTTTTGTATTTTTTTGCATTGCAGAAAGAATAGACCTGTAATTTTCTCAAATAAATCTCATAGTATACCGGAACTACCGGTAGGTACATATGCTGCCGCAGTCAACAAGCCGGGCCGCAGACTTAAATATATCTGATGTGTTTTTCTATTGAAACAAAAGAAGTGTCGCCTCACATTTACTACAGCCGCTTCCACATAATCAATGCATCTTCGTTGTTGTCAGCATAATAGGCTTTACGCATGCCGCCTTCCGCAAAACCATATTTGCTGTACAAGGCCTGAGCCGTAAGGTTGCTGCGTCTTACCTCAAGAGTGAGCGCCGTGATGCCAAGTACCTTTGCCGCTTCCAGCAATGCCTCCATCAGCATGCTTCCCACACCGCAGCTTCTGAATTCCGGGTGGACCGCTATATTTGTGATGTGCCCTTCATCCATAATATGCCACATGCCCGCATAGCCAATCGCCTTGCCGTCTGCCAGTGCACATAAATAATTTGCCAATTCGTTTTGAAGAAATTCCTCCGTAATTGATTGCCTTGACCAGGGTATCTTGAAGCTAAGGGTTTCAACTACTACAATATCATTAATATATTCCCTGGAGGCCCCAACTATTTCGATCTGCATCATTCTTCTCCCGGACAGGTACCACACTGTTTTTTGCCAGATTCCTGCCCTGTCGGTGTATCGTCTTGTATTTTGTCGGATTCCTGCTCCATCAGCATATCCTTCTTCTTTTTGCCGAATTCTCTCTCAGCCTGAGACTGCCTGAGATAAAAAGGTTTCAGGTCATAACTGCCGACCGTTTCGCCCCGCTGCAGCTGAAGCAAAGCGAGATGAGCCGCTGATGCGGCCATATGCTGCGTCAGGAAGTCCGGTGCGAAAATGCAGCGGTCACCAAGTTCTATTTTAAAGAAGTCCCTGTGAAGAGCCACCGCATCACCAGTAAAAATAATTTCGTTGTTTTTGTCTTCGATCAGGCTTACCAGTTCGGAAACATGCACGCCCATATATCCTGAAATGTTTTCCATGATTCCGTTGCGATATCTGTAAAAAGCAGTATATACCTGATTGTTCCTGGCATCGAGCATCGGGCAGACAAGTGCATCCCCGGATACTGCCATGGCGGCTGCAAGCGCATCCAGAGAAGGAATGCCCGCTGTTGGCTTTTGGGCTGCATATGCCAGCGATTTGACAGTGGTGACGCCAATACGCAGTCCCGTAAATGAGCCCGGTCCGGTCACCGCTGCGATCACATCCATATCTTCGACGGTCATTTTCAAACTGTTTAGAACATCCCGCAGCATCGGGATCAGTTTTTGCGAATGAGTCTTTTTGTCATTAATCATGTACTCGGCTAAAAGACCCTGTTCATCTACAATTGCGATACCGGCCATGGTAGTTGATGTATCAACAGCCAATGCTCTCATTCGGAAAGCCTCCCTTCATAATCTGCAGCCCCGGATCCATGGAATTTCATTGTAATAAGCCTGCTGTCGGGCTTGTCCGCACAATCCTTTTCGATGAACACCTCAATCCGGTCCGCGGGCAGGATGTCCTCTATCAATTCGGCCCATTCTATCACCGTGATACCCTCACCTGAGACATATTCATCATATCCTGTTTCAAACATTTCTCCCGGATCACCTATCCTGTATACATCAAAGTGGTACAGCGGCAAATTGCCTTGATATTCATTCACGATTGTAAACGTGGGGCTGGTTATGTATCCGCTTATTCCAAGCGCTTTGGCAATACCGCCGGTAAACGCGGTTTTACCTGTACCCAGATCACCTGTCAGACAAACCGTATCGCCCTTTTGAAGAATTGTTCCAAGCCGCTGTCCAAGCTCTGCGGTTTCCTCCACGGAGCTTGCCGAGAATCTTATCATAAACGTTTGACCACCTGACCGTTAATTATCGTATAAAGCACTTTTGATTTCAATTCGAGCGGAGGCCCGTCCATGATGATGATGTCGGCATCTTTTCCGGTCTCCAGGCTCCCGACCCTGTCGGAAATTCCTGTAATCTCAGCCGCATTTATTGTTATCGCCTTTAAAGCTTCCAGCTCATCCATTCCCTCTTTCACCGCAACAGCGGCACATAGCGGCAGATACTGGATAGGTGTACAGGGATGATCCGTCATAATCGCGATTTTCAACCCTGCTCTGGATAGTATGCCAGGTGACTTGACGCTCTGATTTTTAAGCTCTATTTTAGACCTGTCGGTCAAAAAGGGGCCTGTTATTACCGATGTGTTTCCCTCCAAAAGGATGTCAGTGATCAGATGGCCTTCCGTACAGTGTTCTATTGTCATATCAATGTTGAATTCTTTTGCAATGCGCAGCGCGGTTAAAATATCATCAGTCCTGTGAGCATGTGCTTTCATCGGCATTTCACCCTTCAACACCCTCACCAGCGCTTCAAGCTTCATATCATAATCGGGCTTGTCGTAATTTTCGCTGTCACGATCATAATCATCAAGCATTTGCCTGTATTCCTTTGCCTTCATCAAGCTCTCCCTCAGGATCGCTGCTGTTGCCATTCTGGTCATCGGTGACTGCCTTTTCTCATGATATACGGTCTTGGGGTTTTCACCAAAAGCTACTTTCATTGCAACCGGCTCTTTCAATATCATGTCTTCGACACTTCGTCCATAGGTCTTGAGTGCTGCAAATTGGCCGCCGATGACATTGGCGCTTCCGGGTCCTGTCACAACTGTTGTGATACCGCTTTCCCTCGCCTCAACAAAAGCTCTGTCGGCATGATATATACCGTCGATCGCCCTTAATTGCGGAGTTACGGGATCTGTCATTTCGTTCCCGTCATCCCCTTCAAATCCAACCCCGTCTTCACACATGCCAATGTGGCAGTGAGCATCGATGAAGCCTGGCAGCACATAAAAGCCCTTAGCATCAATTACCTCTGAACAACCGGCTGCTTCCAGTTTTTCCAATTCTGCCTCATCACAGCCGAGTGCGGTTATTTTTCCCGCTTCCGCTGCAATGTATCCGTTCTCATAATCATTACCTGCCATGGTCAACAGTCTGGCATTCTTTATTATCAGCATTTGGCCCTCCAAAACAGCTATAAGCAAAACTCAGGGCATCGAGCCCCTTCGTCCCGGGAACAGGACTGCACTATGTTCCGTAAATGCAGAAGGAACGGTGGTATACCGTTCCCTGTTTTGCTGCTGTATTCATTATTGTAATTATTATCTCTTTGAGAACTGCGGTGCCCTTCTTGCCTTTTTGAGACCGTATTTCTTTCTTTCCTTCATTCTTGGGTCTCTCGTAAGGAATCCGGCTTTTTTGAGTACAGGTCTTAATTCTTCATCCAGCTTTAGCAATGCTCTCGAAATACCGTGTCTGATAGCTCCTGCCTGACCTGTGAAGCCGCCGCCTGTGACTTTGCATATGACATCGAATTTTGCCGTCGTATCTGTCAGTACCAAAGGCTGCTTAACAATAACCTTGAGTGTTGCCAGTCCGAAATAATCATCAAGACTTCTATCGTTAATAAGAAATTTTCCTTCTCCGGGAACAAGTCTGACTCTTGCCACGGACTTCTTCCTTCTACCTGTTCCATAATACTGAATTTTAAGTGCCATCTTTTTGCTCCTCCCTCCGATTAAATATTAATTTCCAGAATTTCGGGTTTTTGTGCCTGCTGCTCGTGTTCAGCACCCTTGTATACCATGAGTTTCCTGTACATTGCACGTCCCAGGCTGTTATGGGGGAGCATTCCCTTTACGGCAAGTTCAATTACCTTTTCAGGAGACTTGGCCATGAGCGTCCTTGCATTTACTTCCTTCAATCCGCCCGGCCAACCCGAATGATGTCTGTAAATCTTTTGATCCAGCTTGTTACCGGTCAAAACGACCTTTTCGGCGTTAATTATGATTACATGATCACCTGTATCAACATGAGGCGTATAGGTGGGCTTGTTCTTACCCCTCAATACACTTGCCACCTCACTTGCAAGCCTTCCCAGCGGCTTGCCATCGGCATCGACTACATACCATTTTCTGTTAACTTCTTCGACTTTTGCCATGAAAGTTTTCATGTGTTACCTTTCCTCCTTGACTACCTGCATATATACTTATCAAACCGGCCTTAAACACAGCATGAAATTTGCCGGTCTTTTTGGCACTTTCTTATAATAATACAGAACACTTACCCATGTCAAGTCTAAATTACGATATTCTTAATTTATCTCTCATTATCTCTATTTTATTGCCTTAATATGCTTATATCTCTTCTTTAATCGTCCGCCATATCACTTTTTATAAAAGTGTTCAATAGTCGTGCTCCTATATGAACCCGATACACTGATTGGCAAAGTTTTCGTCATAATAAACCTCCACCAGATACAAACCGTGAGCGGGGGCGGTCCTTCCTGCCTTTCTTCTGTCCAGTGCAGCGATTATTCCGGATACGGCGTCCGGATCCATTCTGCCCATACCCACTTCTACAAGTGTGCCTGCAATGATACGCACCATATTGTACAAGAATCCGTTGCCCTTTACAGTAAAGGAAATTACCTCGTTATCCCTTTCGACACGGGCTTGTGTTATTGTTCTGACAGTGGTTTTAACACTTCCGCCTGTCGCACAAAAGGAGGCAAAATCATGCGTGCCGACTAAATAAGCGGCAGCACGGTTCATGGCATTCATATCAAGCGGGTAAAAGACATGATATGCTCTACGCCTCAGAAGCGCGGAGGGGAAGGTGGAATTGTAGAAAAGATAGCGGTATTCTTTCCCTTTTGTACTAAATCTGGAATGAAAATCGAGTGCTGCTTCTTCGGATCTCTTCACTGTGATGTCTTCAGGAAGCAGTGTGTTTAGGGCAAAGGCAAACTTATCCTCAGGTATAACCGTCTCGGTAAAGAAATTGCACACTTGTCCGAACGCATGCACGCCGGTATCGGTCCTGCTTGCACCGGTAATAACGCTGTTTTCATTCGTAAGTTTGCGCACAGCCTCCGCTACTACGTCCTGAACCGCCCGGGCATTGACCTGACTCTGCCAGCCGTGATATCCCGTTCCATCATATTCTATTGTAAGCTTAATATTTCTCATATCGCTTGTATGCTTAATTCAACAGGCCTGCAATGGCTGTGCCGATAAGCGTCCCATTGTCAACCTTTGCGAATTCGCAATAAATACCCTTCACTTCATTCGTGTAGATCTTGATATAGTGGTCCAGCTTTGTCCTGAAAAGCTTCGATTTGTAAAAGGTTGAACCGTCAGCCGTAATACAGGCCGGCGCGCATGGATTCGTGCCCTTTCCGGTCTTTTCAAGTACAGCGGTCAGGCTGAATGCCACATACTTCGCCGCCCTTTCAAGTATACCGTCTATAAGGTAAAAAAGCGCAATACGGTCATCTTCCTTGCCTGAAGCAGCGCAGCATTCCGCCAGGGTATTGCTGCCGTATGGCCAGAACAGGAAATCATCGATCTCTTTTGATGCAAGGCTTTTAACACCTTCAAACGCCGCTGCGAATCCGGGGGTAAGTATTCCATCATGAACAGCTTTATGCAATACCGTATGAATCAATGCACCCTGGTACGCGCCTGATATCGCCTTTTCAAAAGCAAAATCACCCGGATTGACTGTTGTTCTGTCAAGTTCCAGATCCATGACTCCTCTTGGAGCTTTATTATATGCTCCCGATTCCATATTTATCAGCATTGTACCTTCATTATCCCTGAGTCCCGGAACCTTGCCGATGTTTGAGCATTTTTCGGCATAGCAGATATTTGTGCCAGTCCCGAGTATGAATCCGATGTAGCTGTCAAAAACCCTTCCCGGTGATGACGCCTTTCCTGCCAGCAATGTCGCAACAGTGTCGTTAAGAACGATGATACTCTTTTTTTCCAGGCAGCCGCGCTTCTGAAACACTTTCATGAGATTTTCCCCGAGTAATTCGCCCTCTGCATCCCTGACCTTTACTTCCTTGCTGAATTTTATCAATCTGCCGTCGCGGTTCGGCAGGATTTTTGTGGGATAGGAAAAGCAGAAACTGATTTTGCTGCTCTTATGAAGGACGGGTATAATGTAATCCGCCATTGTTTCAAAAAATTCTTCTTTTGAAATTTCTCCTTTGGTACCGGGCATGGAATAGTTCTGAAAATCTTCTATCACTACTTTACCATTCTCATCGAAATGGATCACGGCAACCCTGAAGTTGGTACCGCCGGCATCAATTGCGATAACGGGCTCATTCACAGGCAGTTCTTTTTCCATGCCGATGTAGGTCGGAATCATGAGCAGTGACGATATACCGTCCAACCCGCTTTGCATTTCGTTGATGAAAGTCAGGCAATTCTGCTCAAAGTCAACCTTTTCCGCCTCCATGTCATATTTTCCGAAAAATCTTTTTATCTTTCCCTTCAATTCACTCATCAGAAACCTCCATTGTTATATTGTATAAAAAATTTACAGTTTAAAATTTATCATACTAAATTACCATTATCATAATAACTGCAAAGCCAATACGGCAGTGATTACAATGACTGTCGTCAGTGTAACTCCAAGATCTGCCGCAGTAAACCTCAACTCCCTCATTCTGGTTCTTCCGGTACCGCCTCTGTAACACCTGGCCTCCATAGCTGTCGCCAACTCGTCTGCTCTTCTGAATGCACTTACAAACAACGGCACCAGCACCGGAACAAAGCTTTTAGCACGCTGTACCAGGTTGCCGGTATCAAAGTCGGCGCCCCTTGCCGCCTGCGCCTTCATTATTTTATCGGTTTCTTCAAGCAGGGTCGGTATGAATCGGAGTGCGATCGACATCATCATTGCCAGCTCATGCGCCGGAACTCCGATTCTTTTAAAGGGCTGCAGCAGCTTCTCGATACCGTCCGTCAGCAAGATCGGCGTCGTAGTAAATGTCAGCAAAGATCCGCTTACAATGATCAGTGCCAGTCTTGTTGCCAGTTTTGCCGCCAGTATCAAGCCTTCCCAGGTGATGAATTTTAACGGGACCGTATTGGAAACAGGCGTTCCACCGGTTGTAAACACATTTATGACCGCAGTAAAGACGATAATAAGCAGAAGGGGCTTCAACCCCCTTAATGTATATTTTAGCGGTACTCCGGATATCACAACGCTCAGGACGATGAAGGCCGTTATTGCCAAAAAGGTCCATAAGGAGTTTAAGAGAAAAATTACAATCATAAATACAATGGAGAACACGATTTTTGTTCTGGGATCAGCCCGGTGTATAATGGAATCGCCGGGAATATACTGGCCTATTGTTATATTATTCATCATCATTTGAGCCCCTTGCCTTTCAGGTGTCTGATCAGTTCATCGCGCGCAGCAGCCACGGTAAAAACCCTGTCATCAAGCCCAGGCAACAGACCCTTTAAGCCCTTCATCAGATATGCCACCTGAGGTGCGGACAAACCTATTGTTTCCAGCCTCCGGGGATCTTCAAACACTTCTGCCACAGTGCCGTCGATTTCTATCTGACTTTTGTTCATTACAACGACTCGGTTGACAAGCCTGGCGATATCTTCCATGCTGTGTGATACAAGAATGACTGTTATGCCAAGTGTTTCGTGTATTTTAGAAATGTTTCCGAATATCTCGTCCCGGCCTTTGGGATCAAGTCCTGCTGTCGGCTCATCAAGTATCAGGATTCCCGGTTTCATCACAAGCACGCCTGCAATTGCAACCCTTCTTTTTTGACCCCCGGAAAGTTCAAACGGCGATTTTTCAAGAATTGAGGCATCCAGACCTACCGTTTCTATCACACGCATTATTTCGCTTCGGACCTGTTCCTCCGATATCTTCTGCTTGTAGAGACCAAAAGCAATGTCTTTATATACAGTTTCATCAAACAACTGATGTTCGGGATATTGAAATACAATACCCACGTGCTGCCTTAGTTCCTTAAGGTTTTTAGCGGTGGTATCGACTCCGTTGATCAGGACACGACCCGATGTCGGCTTCAACAAGCCGTTAAGATGCTGTATCAGCGTGGATTTTCCGGAACCGGTATGACCTATGATTCCGATGAATTCGCCATCATTAATCGCAAGGTTGATTTCATTCAGCGCTATTTTTTCGAATGGCGTTCCCTGCATATATATGTAGGAAAGATTTTCAATAACTATTGGCATTCATTGCTCCCTTTACCTGTTTGGCCGCTGTGCATTCATATTTTACCCTAATCCATATCCACACAGCCGGAAATTGACTATTTGGGGTACATTCATATTATAATAGTACGGGGCATAACTTCAAGCTTTTTTTATCCTGTGAGCAACTATCCACAACTTTGATGCATTTTTGTTTACATTAATCCTATAATTATGTAAAATAAATTTAGTTGAATATTTTTCTACAATCTCCAATGAAAGGGTCAACTTGATGAAAAAATTAATCCTTCTATTTATTGTATTCGTTTTAGTTTTTTCTGCTGCTACAGTCAGCTTTTCATTTGGAAGTCAGAATACTTCCAAGGTCCTGGTAAATGGGACAAAAGCCGGGGTTGATTTGAAAATGATCAATAACAAGCCATATGTAGATGCCCTTGCCTTCTCACAGTCATTGGGATTGAATGCAAATATGGATAAATCATCGGGAACTCTAAATATTTCATTTACCGGCAATGATATCCTTATCCCGGAAATCATTAAAAACATCAGCCCAAGTGTAGTCGGCATTGTAGGCACCTATAACGAGAGTTACAGTACGATGGAGTTACAGGATGAACTCATACACGGTACAGGTCTTGTCATAAAATCCAACGGAGAAATTCTTACGAATGCCCATGTCGTGAAAGACATGGCCAAAATCGTAGTGATCCTTAGCAATGGAGATGGATTTATCGGCAAACTGAAATATATTGATGAAAATTCGGATCTGGCAGTAGTAAAAATAGAAAAAAGCAGTCTACCTGCAGCAAAATTCGGAACCGAAAGCGAAATCATCACGGGAAAAACAGTTATCGCAATTGGTACACCGGTATCTCTGTCTCTTCGCAATTCCGCATCAACCGGAGTTATAAGCGGCATAAACCGGGGTATTGACAGCTATTATAAACTGATACAGACGGATGCCTCGATTAATCCTGGAAACAGTGGAGGTCCGCTGGTCAGTCTGAAGGGAAATGTGATTGGTATCAACTCCAGTAAATTTGCCGGGGAAGGCATCGAAGGGCTGGGATTCTCCATACCGCTTAATACCATTCAATATGTCCTTTCCCAGTTTGATAAATACGGATATGTAAACAGGCCATACCTTGGCATGGCTTTCGATGAAGATTGGGCTGCAAAGCTCGGGCTCCCATCCAATAAAGGCATAAACATAACCAGTGTAGAAAAAGGTTCTCCAGCAGACTTATCCGGTATAAAAGCAGATGATATCCTGTTGAAGATAGGAGCTGTAAAAATCAGTACAATCGTTGATCTCAACGAAGTCATGAAAAACTATTCCCCGCATCAGCAAGTCGTATTCCTGTTCAAAAGAGGCACCGCTGAAAAGACAGTCAAGATTACTTTAGGATCAAAATAAAAAACGGAGGATTAAAATGAAAAAATTCTTATCTTTGGCACTTATCCTGGCTATCCTTTTATCAATAACAGCTCAGGTATTTGGTGGGACTTCTGTCATTCTCTACAAGGATCAGAAGTTTGGATGGACAATAAGACTGCCGGCTGATTTCATTAAAAACGCAGTCCCTGGCAAACCAAACGAAACGGAATTCAACAAAAAAGGCAGTCCGGACAAAGTCAAAGTAAGCATGTATTCACTCACAGGACTCACGCTCGATTCCTGGGTCAGCAGGGAAACAAAGTTTATCCGGGACAATTATGATTTAACTCTTTATAGTGTTACAAAGACAGAAAACAGTAAAATTAAAAATTTGAATTACAGAAAGGTCTATTTAAAAATACAAACCGAAGACGGTTGGATGAATCAGATCCGAATCTATGTGACAGGGAAGAGCTTTCGGTACTTGATCAGCTATACCATTACCGCCGCTGATTATAAAAATTCAGCAAAAAAAACTTCCATGGATGCCGCTCTTGCATCTTTTGCCTTTACAGAGCCAAATGCCAAATCCATAGGAGCATTGACGGAAAGTACAACGGCGTTCGATTCAAAGACTAAAATAAAAATATCAAATGCAGAGCTTGGCTGGTCATTCGAAGTACCAGACACCTGGAAAAAGGAGCAGGAAGATAAAAAGTATACGGTCTGTACAGTGAGTAACGGTGATATGGCAGTTACATTAAAAGCCATTGATAATCCACAAAACGTATTCGTAAATGATTATGCGAAAACGTATGAAGCATCATTGAAGACTGGGCCGGTCACAAACAAGATTGTTTTTAAGGGTAACTCATCTATAAATCATTATTCCGGCGTCAATTACATTATTGATCGGGCAGGCTTTGAAGACAGGGTATATCTTCTTCAGGAAGGTTTCAATCTTTTTGTACTGACCTTATCCACCCGTAATTATGCAGATACACCTGGCAATAACAAGATTCTGGATGCGATATTGAATTCGATAAACCTGAGGAGCGATAAAGAATCGGAAAGCATTTCTGATTTCTCGGAAATACTCAAGGGCGCTACAAAAGATAAAGTCGGAGACAGTTATTATAAATGGTCTGTAACTGTCCCGAAAAGCTTTACAATGTCTTCTCGCACTTTTGAAGGTAGAGTTACGGTATTTGAAACAAGCGATAAGAAGAGCATGATTGATATTGAGATCATACAAAATGTGCAAAAACAAAATCTCGACTCCATTCTATCAAACGTTTTAAACAACCTTAAAAAAGATTACACAATCACTAATTCTGAAAAAAGAACAGATGGAGCACAGCAATATGCAGTAATCTCCTATAAGGGTGTAAAAGATGATTTTGTGAACGAACACCGTTTTTATATCGTCGGAGATAATATTCTTGAAATTGCGATGAGTCAGCCGGAAGCGGTTTATAACAGCGGTACCTACAGTAAAGTACTGGATTCATTTGCAATGAGCTTCCCCAAGGACAATTCTGCGACTGATCTATCCAATATCGGCACGAACGGTTTGCGAATGTATGTCAGTCTGAAATATGGTTGGTTCATGGGCATTTTACCGGACTGGTATGTCGAAAGCTCGGAGAACAAAGGAAATAGCGCCGTATTCTATAATGATAAAAGCACCTTAATTGTCGATATGTATTCTAAAGAACTTGGATTAACTTTAGATAAACTAATTGAAAATGAGACCGCCAGAATGAACAGGGTGTACAACAAAGAGCTTACAACCATATCTCAGCCTGAAGATATCACTATAAACGGTATAAAATGCAAGAAAATCAATTTATCCTTTAAAATTAATAGTAAAATGTTTTACGACAGTTATATCTATTACGTTGGGAAATCCTACAGATATAAAATTGGCTATTCAATTGACAGTGCCGCGTATAATGACCCAGCCAAAAAGTCTGGAATTGATAAAATGCTCAATTCATTCTTATGTATCGAACCGAATGCCACCACATTAGGAAAATTGTTCGATACGGAAAGTGAAAACACGGACAGCAACGGACGTACTGTCTCAAGCACCCAGTATAAATGGTCTGTGACTCTGCCCTCCAACTTCACTGAGGGTGAATACTATGAGTCTGAAGACGAGGTTCAGTATACTAATGATGTAACCCGCCTTGATTTCTCTATGGATGTATATACGGCAAAAAAAACGATCGAACAATACGCTTTGGATTCCGACCAACATATGAGCGCTAATTCGAGTTACTCAGTTGTAAGCACAGAAATGTTGAATGAAAAGGGTACAACCGTTAGAAAAGCAATTTATAGATATGCTGATCCAAATGCTGACTACGCTTATTATAACATTAATTACATGTTGTGCAAAAATGGCAACCTGTATGATATTTACTTCAGTGTACCCGATTACCGGTATACGGATTACAGTACCCAGGTATTCAAAAAAATGTGGGATTCCATGAATTTTTAAACCCCGGGCAATAATTTTAATATGCAAAACGGGAGTCGACTCTCCCGTTTTTTTATTTAAAGACCCGGGACAAAGCAGGCAAGGACTGAAATAAAATGCAACAAATATAGCGCTTTGTTAATTGTGTTTGGCGAATTCATGAAGTAGAATAGAAATATAACTGAGTGAAATCAGTGCGGATTTGTAAAAATAGAATGGGCTGAAATCAGTATCAATATGTAATAATTAAGGAAGGTACTCTATGAGTGAGCATTATTACACCGAACAACCGACATCTGAGATTAAGGAGAAGAATTTCTCACAATGTATCAAGGGTGCAGAGCTGTCTTTAGTTTCAGTCAGTGGAGTGTTCTCCCATGAGGATAGGGTTGACAGGGCCTCCAGGCTTTTGATAGAGTCTTTTAGTCCGTCAGGGAAAACCGTTCTGGATATGGGATGCGGATATGGTGCTGTCGGACTCTTCATCAAGGCACTCTTTAAAAGCCAAACCCTCTGCCTAACTGACATTAATGAAAGAGCAACCGATTACGCCAGGATAAATGCTTTGAAAAACAGTCTTGACGTTAATGTCGTAAAGGGAGATTTGTTTTCAGCCGTCAAGGAAATTACTTTTGACGATATCGTCACAAATCCTCCGTTTGCTGCCGGAAAACAACTACTTACCCAATTGATTTACGAGGCTTTTGAACACCTCAATACCTCTGGTGCGCTTTGGCTGGTAGCCCATCACAATAAAGGCGGTTCGACGTTGAAGGAAATCATGAAGAATCATTTCGGGAATGTACAGGATATGGAGAAGAGCGGAGGTATAAGGGTGTATCGATCGGTTCGGAGATAGCCGGGTATGGCTCAGGGTATAGTATAGTCTGGTCGGTAAGAAAATAGCCGGGTATGGCTCGGGGTATAGTATAGTCAGGTTGGTTAAGTAGATAACGGGGGTATGGCTGTGGTCATATTCAGTTTGGAATCTGGCGTGATGCAAGCTTATTTGCTTCAGGCAAAACAATGAAGTTGATCCCTAATGGTTAAAATAAGCTGTCAGACACTGTATCGCTTCATCCACTGTAAGAATTTCCTGCGGGAAGTTGTAACCTGCTTTGTTCAGTTCATACATAAGTTCTGTCACCTGTGGAACATCCAGTCCCAGACCTTTTATTTTTCCAACATCCCTGAAAACTTCTCCTGGTGTTCCGAGCAAGATGCATTTACCGGAATCGATCACCATAATCCTGTCAGCTTCGCCGGCTTCATCCATATGGTGCGTTATATGAATAATCGTAATTCCCTCTTCCTTGTTCAATTTCCGTAAAATGCGCATGACCTCTTTCCTGCCGATCGGATCAAGCATGGCTGTGGCTTCATCAAGCACGATGCATTTTGGCTTCATGGCAAGGATCCCTGCAATTGCGACTCTTTGCTTCTGTCCGCCTGATAGCAGGTGTGGGGCATGCTTTTTATATTCCGACAAGCCTATTGTTTCAAGTGCTTCGTCTACGCGGCTCCTGATTTCCTGAGGCGGTACACCCAGATTTTCCGGACCGAATGCTACATCCTCCTCGACAATCGTGCCGACGATCTGATTGTCAGGATTTTGAAAAACCATACCTGTCGAACTTCTGATATCCCATAGCTGTTCCTCATTCGCTGTATTGATTCCATTGACAATAACAGTCCCGACATCAGGCAGAAGCAATGCATTAAACAGCTTTGCAAGCGTAGACTTCCCGGAGCCGTTTCTGCCAAGAATAGCTAGAAATTCGCCCTGTCCAATTGTCAAGCTCACATCCTGCAGCGCTGTTACGTCATTTCTGTCCTCACTATGCGTTTTATATACAAAACTCACCTTATTGACTTCAATAATGTTTTTTTCACCAGACACGCCCGCATACCTCATTTCAAGATCTTCGCCATTTAAATCAAAAACCCAAATGCAATGGTTCTTGCTTTGAATTTTATTCGTCTTTCCAGACGCAAACAAAATTAGGGACTAGACCGTAAACGGCAATCCCTATTATTGTTCAAATTGTATTATTGATTATTTTTTTGTAAGTTCAAGTATTACGGTTTCTGCTGCATCGCCTCTTCTTGGCCCAAGCTTGTAGATTCTTGTGAATCCGCCGTTTACATCCTTGAATTTTGGTCCGATCTCATCAAACAACTTATCAACAACATTGATATAATTGCCTTTTTCATCCTTGACCCTGTAAACCCAGTTCATAGCCCTTCTCCTGGCATTGAGCCTGGTAGGTTTATCAACTGTTACCATCTCGGTTTTGACTTCCCTGTCCACTACGGAATATTTTTTGCCGCTTTTTGAAGTAACTGCTTTGGTCAACTTCTTTCCCTTGCTGTCAACTTTTACTTCACTGATTTTAATTTGCTTGGACGTAATATTGCCGTCTTCCTTGATAGCCATGGCAATAAGCTTTTCTGCGATTGCCTTGACTTCCTTAGCTCTTGCTTCGGTGGTTTCTATTTTACCATTCTGAAGTAACGCAGTAACCTGACTTTTAAGCATCGCTTTTCTCTGATCGGTTGCACGTCCCAACTTTCTCTGTGTTGGCATTTTACTTTTACCTCCTCTTGGATGTTTCAAAGGTAATCTGCGCCTTTGGCGCCAACATCCCTCTTAAATCTTTTAAAGGAAATTCGCGCTATAAGCGCTGAAGATCCTTCCTAAAACTATTTTCAATCCTCGCTTGGGGCGAGTGACAATGAGAGGGCATGAAGCTTCTGGAGTACTTCTTCAAGTGACTTCCTGCCAAGGTTTCTCACCTTCATCATGTCTTCCTCAGTCCTGTTGGTTAAATCTTCAACAGTATTGATACCGGCTCTTTTCAAACAGTTATATGATCTAACGGACAAGTCAAGTTCCTCTATTGTCATTTCGAGGACCTTTTCCTTTTTGGTCTCTTCTTTCTCAACCATTATTTCCGTGTGTTTTGCATGATCAGAAAGATCTATGAACAGGTTCAGATGTTCGCTCAATATCTTGGCTCCGAGGCTTATGGCTTCATCCGGCTTTATACTGCCGTTTGTCCAGACTTCAAGAGTAAGCTTGTCATAATCTGTAACCTGACCTACACGTGTATTTTCCACGGTGTAGTTTACTTTCCTTACAGGCGTATATATGGAATCAACAGGTATGATGCCTATTGGCTGTCCTGTCTGCTTGTTTTTTTCCGCCGGTATGTACCCTCTGTTCTTATTGAGTACCAGTTCCATGTAAAACCTGTGTTCTCCGTTCAATGTGCAGATATGAAGATCCGGATTGAGTATTTCGACATCGGAATCCGCTTTGATATCACCTGCTGTGATAGCGCCTTCACCATCAGCATCGATATAAACGATCTTCGGGCCATCGCTGAAAAGCTTCATCGACAGGTTCTTTACATTGAGGATGATTTCAGTGACATCCTCTATAACACCAGGAACAATAGAGAACTCATGCAGTACACCGTCAACCTTGATTGAGGTTACCGCCACGCCTGGCAGGGATGACAAAAGTATTCTTCTGAGGGAGTTCCCCAAAGTAATACCATAGCCTCTTTCCAGCGGCTCAATAACAAACTTCCCGTAGCTGTTGTCTTCTGTAGACTGTACACATTCAATTTTTGGTTTTTCTATTTCGATCAACAAAAACCCTCCCTTAACTGGCAATTTTGTTTATATGAGGGCAACTGATTCGCAATCCTTATATCATATTCAGTACTTGTTATTTAATACCCTGCTGCCAAATGCTGCGGCATAGTCAGTTGCTTGCCTGGCCATAAGGAGCGGAACTTCGGTCACGCTCCTGCCGGCCTTTTTAACTGGTTATTACCGATGGACATCGTTTCCCAACTGCGAAGCCGAGTTCCAATTCAGGTATAAATAGAACGGTACTATCCTATTACTTGGAATACAATTCAACGATGAGATGTTCTCTGATCGGAAGATCGATTTCTTCCCTTGACGGAAGAGATACAACCTTGCCGCTAAGATTCTCAGCATCAAATTCAAGCCATTTTGGGACTACCTTGCCGCCTGCAATTTCAACAATGGATTTAACTTTTTCAGAACTCTTGAATTTGTCCTTTACTGCGACAATATCACCAGGTTCCAAAAGTATTGAAGGTATGTCGGCCTTCTTGCCATTGACTGTAAAATGAGCATGTCTGACCAGTTGTCTTGCCTCAGGCCTTGAAGTAGCAAGCCCAAGTCTGTATACAACATTGTCCAGCCTGCTTTCAAGTATCTTCAGGAGGTTTTCACCAGTAATACCCTTTTGTTTGACAGCCATTCCAAAGTACCCTCTGAACTGGCTCTCAAGAATTCCGTAAAACCTTCTTGCCTTCTGCTTTTCACGCAACTGAATGCCGTATTCCGACATTTTCTTTTTTTGCTGTCCATGTTGTCCAGGAGCATAGGCCCTTTTAGACACAGCACATTTGTTCGTATAGCACCTTTCGCCTTTGAGGAAGAGCTTCTCGCCTTCTCTGCGGCAAAGTCTGCAAGATGCATCAGTATATCTTGCCATCTATTCTAACACCTCCATATTACACTCTTCTTCTCTTGGGTGGCCTACATCCATTGTGAGGAATAGGCGTTACGTCCTTGATAAGGCTCACATCAAGTCCAGCGGCTTGCAAAGCTCTTATTGCAGCTTCTCTTCCTGCGCCCGGACCTTTTACATAAACCTCGACTGTCTTGAGGCCATGCTCCATTGCAGCTTTTGATGCAGTTTCTGCAGCTGTCTGGGCAGCGAATGGTGTGCTCTTCTTTGAACCTCTGAAGCCCAGACCACCTGCGCTCGCCCATGAAAGCGCATTTCCTGCCGTATCGGTTATTGTAACAATCGTATTGTTAAATGTTGAACGGATATGTGCAGCACCACGTTCAATATTTTTACGTTCCCTTTTTTTTCTGGTGACTCTTTTGGCACCAGCAGTTTTTGTTGCCATTCAGTCGTCAACCTCCTCTTATACCGTTTTCTTTCTTTGTACTCCTACAGTCTTCTTAGGGCCTTTTCTTGTCCTTGCATTGGTCTTGGTTCTCTGACCCCTCAGCGGCAAGCCTTGTCTATGCCTTCTGCCCCTGTAGCAGCCGATTTCAATCAACCTCTTGATATTAAGGGAAATTTCCCTTCTGAGGTCGCCTTCAACTTTGTATTCTTTGTCAATAATTTCTCTGAGTCTGCTTATTTCATCATCCGTCAGATCCCTTACTCTTGTGTCCGGGTTCACAGCCGTCTTCTTCAATATCTCATTGGCTTTGCTTCTTCCCAAACCAAAGATGTAAGTCAATCCAATTTCCACCCTTTTTTCTCTGGGCAGATCAACTCCGGCAATACGTGCCATCTTGTCAAACACCTCCAAATTAATTCCTAAACCGCTTTTGCAACCACGAGTCGGATGAAATGTTATTTCCAGTACGGAAGAACTATTTCAACGATCTCCTTCACTGAGTTTACTTTGTAAAATCAGCTATAATGGTTAATTTGCTTCATATTGTTTCCGTTGCGTTACACTCAAATCCGGTATATGCCTTTTGAGTTGTACACCTTAAATATACGGACCTTTATTTATCAATTAACACCCGGATCATGTCCGGAATAACCGCACATGCAGCCGCTCCAAGGTGGTCAATTCAATATTGGGAAGGGAAATTGACAGCTGACAATGTGAATTCTATTCAAGAAAGCCACTTGCGTGTATTCCTTACAACAATATCACTTTGACTGCAAATCAAGCCAAAATTATATCACAACTAATTTAGTAATACAAGGCCTAATCCTTCCAGACTATCAATTATCCATCCAACTTATCCCTGTTTCTGTTTGTGTTTGGGATTTTCACAAATTACCATTACTCTGCCTTTTCTTCTAATAACCTTACATTTCTCACACATAACTTTTACAGACGGTTTTACTTTCATTTTAAACCCTCCTATAGATTTATTTCGCTCTCCATGTTATTCTTCCACGGGTAAGATCATATGGTGATAACTCAATCGTCACCTTGTCCCCCGGTAAAATTCTTATGAAATTCATTCTGAGCTTGCCAGAAATATGAGCAAGCACCTTGTGTCCGTTCTCAAGTTCTACCTGAAACATCGCATTAGGCAACGCTTCAACAATTTTACCCTCAACTTCAATGACATCATCCTTCGACAAAACTCAAAACCTCCTTTTAGAGACATTCCTCAACTACAAAGCACTTCCAGTTAGGGACATTCTTCAGCCACAAAGCCCATCTTGTCAGGGACATTCCTCAGCCACAAAGCCCATCAACCTGCAGAGGTGTGTCCCTCTCTCCTTACTTGTAGGTGTGTCCCTCTCTCCTTACTTGTATAGGTGCGTCCCTCTTACCTCTAAAAACTGCATTTCATAGCACTAATCGTTTTGGCGTATATCAAGGCCCGCTAGAGCTTTCCGTATTTCTGCATTGGTTATTCTTATGCCGCTCTTCAGTTTTTCCTCAATGGTTTGCACCTTTTCATCCGTTGCTTTCAGATGTTTGATTTTCTTCTTTTTAGGCTTGTCAACCCTGCGAAGATCCCCATCTGAAATTTCTACAAAGAGATCATCGACCACTCTGACTACAACAAATTTTCTTCCAGTGTCCCTACCAGCCTGGGAAATAACCATCTGACCTAAAGTTAGCCTCAAAAACCCTCACCTCTGAGTTTTGTCAATATGAACGGTTCATCATCTGTTATACAAATCGAGTTTTCATAGTGCGCAGATAATCTGCCGTCTATTGTAACCATTGTCCATTTGTTTTCAAGCGGTTTTACTTCAAAACTGCCTAAATTGACCATGGGCTCTATGGCTATTGTCATCCCGGATTCCAATCTCGGACCTCTTTCACGCGTCACATAATTGGGTATCTGAGGAGGTTCCCAAAGTTCCCTTCCTATTCCATGTCCTACATAATCGCGCACAACCGAGTAACCAGCTTGTTCAACACATTGCTGAACGGCTCTGGAAATATCCACGATTCGGTTTCCTTTCACCGCGTTTTTCATGCCTTCATAGAAGCTTTGTTCTGTTACCTTTATGAGATTCAATGCCTCCTCCGATATTTTACCGACAGGAAACGTTCTTGCGGCATCGCCGTGAAATCCGCCATAACAGGCACCTATGTCAACACTTATAATATCTCCATCTTTTAACTCTCTTAAACCCGGTATGCCATGTATCACTTCATTGTTTACCGATGCACAGATCGTTGCGGGAAAATCAATTCCGCCTCTTATTGCACACTTAACGCCTTTGAAGGTAGGGGTGGCATTCTGGCTCAATATATACCGTTCCGCTATATTATCAAGATCTTTTGTAGTGACGCCGGGCTTTACGGCTTCTTCAATCCGTTTGAGCGCACCTGCCACAATTTCGCCGGCACTGCGCATCAGTTCGAGTTCCGCTTTTGATTTTATCGATATCATTTCTCCAAACCCAATACCTTATATACTTCCATCTTGGTATCCTCAATCCTGACCTGTCCCTCTGCTACCACCAATTTATTTTTTTTCTTATAATAGCCGATCAATGGTTCTGTTTGGTTATGATAGGTCCTCAGTCGGTTGAATACCGTTTCTTCTCGGTCATCTTCCCTCTGAATCAGCTTTGTACCGCATACCGAACATATACCTTTTTGAGCTTGTTCCATATAGTCGATATGATAACTTGCATTGCACTCAGGACAAACTCTTCTTCCAGAAAGCCTTTTGATGATCACTTCATCATTTACTGCAAGATCCAATACACTATCCAACGCTGTCCCCATCCCGGCCAATATGTTGTCCAGACTTTCCGCCTGTGCTATTGTCCGAGGAAAGCCATCGAGTATGAACCCTTTTTTGCAGTCATCCTGCTGCAGTCTGTCTTTTACGATCCCAACCGTCACTTCATCCGGAACGAGAGCACCCTTGTCGATGTACTCCTTTGCAAGCTTGCCCAAAGTTGTTCCACCTTTTATATTGTTTCTGAATATATCACCGGTTGAAATGTGCGGAATCTTCATTTTTTCAGCCAGATTCACAGCCTGTGTCCCTTTTCCCGCACCTGGTGCACCCAATATAACAAGTCTCATATCATTCCCCCATAGGCATTTTGTTTTGGCAAAAGCCTTCCCGCGAAAATCATTCCGAGATTTTGCTTTACCGCACAAACCACTCCATGATTTCGCTTAACACACAAATTGTGGTTGCAATTTCACGTACATGAAAATCGGTTTGGCAGCTATACCAATGTGATATAACTGCCAGCCCAAACTATAATTTATTCCAGGAATCCTTTATAATGTCTCATCAGCATCTGGGATTCGACCTGTTTCACCGTATCGAGGGCAACGCCGACAAGAATCAGTACTGCCGTACCACCAAACCAAAGTCCCGGTATATTGGTTATATTTCCGATTATGATCGGGAATACTGTAATTACTGCAAGGAACAAACCGCCAAACCATGTAATCCTGTTAAGAACCTTCGAAATATAGTCGGAGGTAGCTTTACCTGGTCTGTAGCCTGGTATGAAACCGCCGTTCTTCTTCATGTTGTTTGCAATTTCTATCGGGTTGAATTGAATTACCGAATAGAAGAAAGTAAAAAACATAATCATTACAGCATAAATAGCTGCATAAAGGTAACTCTGATCAGGATTTTTAAACAGGTTTACAAACCAATTGTTCGAGTTGGCAAAGAACATTGTAACAATTGTTGACGGGAACATCATAATGGACATTGCGAAAATGATTGGAATAACACCCGCCAGGTTAACCTTGATTGGCAGATGAGTGCTCTGTCCGCCGTACATTTTTCTGCCGACAACACGTTTTGCGTACTGTATCGGAATCCTTCTTTCAGCTTGCTGAACCCAGATTACTCCTGCAATGATTGCTACAAACAAAGCCAGGATGAGTATTATAACTAAAATACCCAGTGCGCCTGTACCGAAGTTGCCCAGTTTATAGTTTTGAATGATGGAGTACGCTCCCTGCGGACCTCTTGAAACGATACCGGCGAATATGATCAGCGATATACCGTTTCCGATACCGAATTCGTTGATCTGTTCACCTAACCACATCAGGAATGCAGTACCTGCAGTGAAGGTCAGGACAATTGTCAGGAAACTCCATACAGAACCACCGTCGTTAACGGCACCTCTGCCCTGCATTGTGATATAGAGTGCGATTGCCTGTACTAAGCCAAGTACGACTGTGCCGTACCTGACATACTGTTGAATAATTTTTCTTCCTTCGTCGCCTTCCTTCTGCAATCTTTCAAGAGAAGGGATGGCAACGGTCAGCAGCTGCATGATAATTGACGAGTTGATATATGGGGTAATACTCATTGCAAAAACTGTTGCAGTTTTAAAAGCACCACCTGATACGATATCAAGGAACCCGCCAAGTGAACCAGCCTGACTAAGCAGGTCGGAAAACGCTTTTGCGTTAATTCCCGGATTAGGTATATGTGAGCCTATCCTATACACAATAAGCATTGCTATGGTGAATAGGATTTTTTTGCGCAAGTCGGGGATTTTCCACGCATTACGCAGAGTCTCCAACATTCCCATACTATACCACCTCTACCTTTCCTCCTGCAGCTTCAATCTTTTCAGAAGCTGTCTTTGTGAATCTTGCTGCCTGAACAGTAAGCTTCTTTGTAAGTTCTCCGTTTCCAAGAACAGAAACGCCGTCATACAATTTCTTTGCCATTCCATTTTCCTTAAGAAGTTCACCGTTAACAACGGTACCATCCTCAAATACATTCAAGGCAGCCACATTTATTTCTGCATAAACATTAGCAAAGTCCTTATTATTGAAACCTCTCTTGGGTACTCTTCTATAGAGAGGCATCTGTCCACCTTCGAAACCTGGCCTTACTCCGCCGCCGGCACGTGCATTCTGACCCTTGTGGCCGTGTCCGCCGGTCTTTCCGTTACCGGAACCAACGCCTCTGCCTTTTCTGGTCGATGCTTTTTTCGCGCCTGCTACAGGTTGCAATTCATGTAGTTTCAACTTCTACACCTCCCTTATATCTCTTCTACGGATACCAAGTGCGATACCGTTTTTATCATTCCTCTGATCTGAGGATTATCCAGTTGTTCAACTGAACTTCCAATCTTATGCAGACCGAGAGCCGTTACAGTTGCCTTCTGGTATTTCAATGAGTTGTTTGTGCTTTTTATTAGTTTAATTCTTAGTTTAGCCACTATAGTATCCTCCTAACCCAGTATTTCTTCAGCGGTCTTACCGCGAAGTCTGGCTACCTCTTCAACTGTTTTAAGTTGAGAAAGTGCCTGGATCGTTGCGTTAACCATGTTAATAGGGTTGTTGGACCCGAGTGACTTCGTCCTTATATCGCGGATACCGGCCAATTCGAGTACTGCCCTTACCGGACCGCCTGCGATAACACCAGTACCAGGTCCTGCCGGCTTCAGAAGTACTCTTCCTGCGCCATACACGCCTATTGCTTCATGTGGGATTGTAGTTTCCACAAGCGGAACCTTGATCAGGTTCTTCTTTGCATCGTCTATTCCCTTTCTGATAGCATCAGGAATTTCAGTAGCCTTGCCCATTCCGCTTCCGATATAGCCGTTTTCATCACCGACTACAACGAGAGCACTAAAACGGAAGTTTCTACCGCCCTTGACAACCTTGGTAACACGTCCTATTTTAACGACCTTTTCTTTAAGATCCAATGCTCCAGCATCAATACGCTGCAATGTTCATCCCTCCTCATTCATTACTAAATATGTTGAAAAAAAAGTTCTTTTTCAACAATGCACCAAATGTAATACAAGTGAAAAAAGCTCGTTGCCAATTCTTTTCATTGTATATTACTTAAAAATCAAGTCCTGCTTCCCTTGCACCTTCAGCGAGTTCCTTGATTCTACCGTGGTACAGGTACCCGCCCCTGTCGAAGACAACTTGCTTAAGGCCCTTTTCAATAGCTTTCTGGGCGATCAGTTTGCCGACTTCCTTGGCTGCTTCCTTGTTTCCGCCTGTGGGCAGTTTGCCCTTTAATGCTTCGTCAAGTGTAGATGCTGCGACAAGAGTGGTTCCTGTCGTATCATCTATTATCTGCACGTATATATTGTTTAAGCTTCTGAAAACATTGAGCCTTGGACGCTCAGGAGTGCCTTCTATTTTCTTGCGCACCCTGTCATGTTTCCTCAGCCTGATTTCGTTTTTGTTGGGCTTGTTAATCATTTTGTCAGCTCCCTCCTACTTCTTGCCTTTGGCGCCGGTTTTGCCTTCTTTGCGCCTGATTACCTCGTAATCATACTTGATGCCCTTGCCCTTATAGACTTCAGGTTCTCTCTTGATCCTGATTTTCGCGGCAAATTCACCAACCTCCTGTTTGTCACAACCCTTAACGATAAGCTTGTTTGGCGTGGGAACATCAACTGTAATCCCAGCCGGTTCATCCATTTCTACCGGGTGTGAGTAACCAAGAGTTAAAACGAGTTTCTTGCCTTGCTTTTGTGCCCTGTAACCGACACCGTTAATTTCCAGCGTCTTCTCAAAGCCTTTTGTGACTCCGTCCACCATATTGCTCACCAGAGTCCTTGTCAATCCATGAAGGGATTTGTGGATCTTGTTGTCGGAAGGCCTTTCAACTATGATCTTTGTGCCTTCTTTTTTAATTATCATATCCTTGTGCAGTTCTTTTGTCAAAGTTCCCATGGGACCTTTTACAGTCACAACGTTCTCTTTTATATCGACATTTACTCCTGCGGGTATTTCAATAGGCATTTTACCTATTCTCGACATTTAATGCACCTCCTGTTCTTAATATTATGAGTTCTTTCGAACCCTTTTCAGAAACGATATACCCTGTAGATTCTCAAATACCACTTGCATAAACATAGGTTCCGCTGCAAAAATTCATATTACCTTGATATCTTTTTACAGCCTCTGATTTGTGATTACCAGATAAATGCAAGTACTTCTCCGCCTACACCTTCGGCTCTCGCCTTCTTATCCGTCATGATTCCCCTTGATGTGGAAATAACCGCGACGCCAAGTCCTCCGAGAACTTTCGGCAGTTCGTCCTTATTCGCATAAACTCTTAAGCCGGGCTTGCTGATCCTTTTTATGCCGGTTATAACGTTTTGTTTGTTTCCTGCATACTTGAGTGAAATCCTTATAAGTCCCTGCTTGTCATCTTCTATTAGCTCGACGTTTTTAACATAACCTTCGTCCAATAGTATACGTGCTATATCCTTCTTGACATTGGATGCCGGTATGTCAACTGTTTCGTGCTTTGCTGAGCTGGCATTCCTGACTCTTGTCAACATGTCAGCGATAGCGTCTGTAATTTGCATATGTTTAACCTCCTTCCAAAGATTGTTACCAACTGGCTTTCTTCACGCCAGGTATCTGCCCTTTATAAGCCAGTTGTCTGAAGCACAAACGGCATACTCCGAACTTTCTCATGTACGCATGAGGCCTACCGCAAAGCTTGCATCTGCTATATGCCCTGGTACTGTATTTGGCGACTCTTTGCTGTTTAATTATCATTGATTTCTTTGCCACGTTTATCCTCCTTTCATGGGGACATTCCCTGGTAATGGACTCTGCAAGGTGTGTCCCCTTACCTTGAATTCCCCTTACCTGTTACGCCTGACTGAACGGCATTCCCATAAGTCTCAGAAGCTCTTTTGCTTCCTCGTCCGTCTTGGCAGTAGTAACAAACACGATATCCATGCCTCTTACCTTGTCTACCTTATCATACTCAATTTCAGGGAACATAATCTGTTCCTTCACACCCATCGAGAAATTTCCTCTTCCGTCAAAGGAATTAACCGATATCCCTCTGAAGTCTCTTACTCTTGGAAGAGCTACATTGAAAAGCTTGTCTACGAATTCATACATTTTACTGCTGCGCAGTGTAACCTTGCAGCCGATATTCATACCCTGTCTCAGTTTGAAGTTCGCGATGGACTTCTTAGCTTTCGTAATAACCGGTTTCTGACCTGTTATGATTGCCAGATCATTCACAGCTGCATCCATTGCCTTCGGGTTGTCTTTTACTTCACCTACACCCATGTTCAGTACTACTTTTTCAAGTTTGGGTATCTGCATTGTGCTGCTATATTTAAACTTTGCCTGCATTGCAGGAATTACTTCCCCGATATATTTATCCTTAAGCCTGGCCATTAGACCTTAACCTCCTTTCAAGAAGAATATCCTAGTCTTCTTTTGATTCTTTTTGTGTATCAATGATTTCTCCA
Organism: Bacillota bacterium; assembly: GCA_023399355.1. Lineage (GTDB taxonomy): Bacteria > Bacillota > Clostridia > Acetivibrionales > DTU013 > UBA1305. The sequence goes on from JAEWQC010000248.1 coordinate 26,042, forward strand.
CACCTTTTGCATACACGATCCTTTTGACCGTCTTCATGCACAAGCTTGGAGATCTTGGTCGGAGCCTTGCACCTCTCACAAATCAACATAACCTTTGAGCTGTTGATCGGGGACTCCTGATGGATGATTCCACCCGCCTGATACCTGCTTCTGGGTTTTTTATGCTTTGTTGACATGTTAACGCCCTCTACGAGAACCATCATGTCATCCGTGTTGACTGAAAGCACCTTGCCTTTTTTACCCTTATCCTTGCCTGAGAGTACGTAAACAGTATCTCCCTTTTTAACGTGTATAGTATTTGCCAATTTAAGCCGCCTCCTCTCTTTGGATGTTTTAGTGGAAATTCGCGCCTGAGGGCGCTAAACATCCTGCCTTGGATGTTTTAGAGGTAATTCGCGCCTGAGGGCGCTAAACATCCTGCCTTATAGAACTTCTGGTGCGAGCGACAGTATCTTCATGTAATCCTTGTCTCTCAGTTCTCTCGCAACAGGGCCAAAAATACGTGTTCCTTTTGGGTTTTTATCTTCCTTTATGATAACTGCAGCATTCTCATCAAACTTGATATACGAACCATCAGGCCTTCTTACGCCCTTCCTGGTACGCACTATGACACATTTGACTACTTCACCTTTTTTTACAACTCCGCCGGGTGTTGCACTTTTAACCGCAGCAACTATTACGTCGCCTATATTGGCATATTTCCTCCAAGAGCCGCCAAGCACCTTAATGCACATCATTTCTTTGGCTCCTGTATTATCAGCTGATTTTACTATCGATTGAACCTGTATCATGCCAGTACCTCCTTCCAGTTTCACTTCACTTTGGAATCGACCGTTATTTAGCCTTTTCTACGATTTCGACGAGTCTCCATCTTTTTTCCTTGCTAAGCGGGCGGGTTTCCATAACTTTAACTTTATCACCAGTCTTGCATTCGTTGTTTTCATCATGAGCCTTTAGTTTGTAGGTCCTCTTGACGATTTTCTTGTACAAGGGGTGCTTAACTCTTGTCTCTATAGCAACAACGATCGTTTTATCCATCTTGTCGCTGACTACCTTGCCGATCCTGGTTTTCCTTAACGCTCTTTCTTCCAAGCAGGATGCCTCCTTTCGTCTAATAAAATCTCGGGAGCATCAAGCTCCTTCGATTTCGGCCGGTTAAACCTTAACTGCCTTTATTTCTCGTTCTTTTATGATTGTCTTGACACGTGCTATTGATTTCTTGCATTCATTTAGCTTCATCGGATTTTCCAGTTGGTTTGTGACAAGCTGGAAACGTAGTTTGAACAGCTCGGATTTAAGCTCGCTCAATTCCTTCTGAAGCTCTTCCTGCGTCTTATCTCTCATTTCACTGGCTTTCATTTGCGTCACCACCCATTTCTGTATCGCGGGCTATGAATTTGCACTTGATAGGAAGTTTGTGCATTGCAAGTCTCATAGCTTCCTTTGCCGTTTCTTCCGGCATCCCCGCAATTTCAAATAATACTCTTCCCGGCTTGACTACGGCCACCCAGTATTCAGGTGAACCTTTACCACTACCCATGCGGGTCTCGGCAGGTTTCTTTGTAACAGGCTTGTCAGGGAATATTTTTATCCATACCTGGCCGCCTCTTTTTGTAAAACGTGTCATTGCTATTCTGGCAGCTTCGATCTGATTACTTGTTATCCAGGCTGCTTCCATCGCCTGTAGTCCAAATTCACCATTCGATATGAAGTTGCCTCTGGAAGCAACACCTGTCATTCTGCCTCTGTGTACTCTTCTGCGCTTAACTCTTTTTGGCATCAACATTATCGATCGCCTCCTTCCGCTTTCTTGTCCTTCTTGACAGCGGGAAGAACTTCACCCTTATATATCCAGGCCTTGACACCGAGTTTTCCGTAAGTCGTATTCGCTTCGGCAAAACCATAGTCGATATCTGCCCTGAGTGTCTGAAGAGGTATGGTTCCCTCGTGATAGTGCTCTGATCTGGCAATTTCAGCGCCGCCAAGTCTTCCGGCCACAGCGGTCTTGATTCCCTTTGCTCCAAGCTTCATGGTTCTTGACATCGCCTGCTTCATTGCTCTCCTGAAGGAAATTCTCTTTTCGAGTTGGCTTGCGATGTTCTCGGCAACGAGTTGTGCATCCATCTCAGGAGACTTGATTTCAGTGATGTTTATAAGAACACTTTTGCCTGTAAGTGCTTCAACTTCCTTGCGAAGCTCTTCAATTCCGGCTCCACCCTTGCCTATTACTAGACCGGGCTTGGCTGTATGGACATTGACCTTGATCTTGTTTGCAGCCCTTTCAATCTCAATCCTGGAAATACCGGAAATATATAATTTCTTCTTAATGAACTTCCTTATCTTGACATCCTCAACCAAAAGATCACCATAGTTTTTCTTATTGGCATACCATTTGGTGTCCCAGTCCTTGATAATTCCTATTCTCAATCCATGTGGATTTACCTTCTGGCCCATCATCCAACCTCCTTCTGGCTTATTTTCTTTCCTTCAATACTAGTGTTATGTGACTTGTCCTTTTTCTGATCCTGTTCGCGCTGCCCTTTGCTCTTGGCATGATCCTCTTCAGAGTCGGCCCCTGGGTTGCATAGGCCTCGGCTACAAAAAGTTCATCTCTGTTGAGTCCTTTGCTTGGATCGTTTGCTGCATTGGCCTCAGCTGATTTCAAAAGCTTCAACAATAACTCCGATGCGGCCTTGGGTGTGTATTTAACGATACCATAAGCTTCATCAATGTTTTTGTCTTTTATAAGATCCAGAACGATTTTAACCTTTCTTGATGAGATCCTTGCGTGCTTGAGCACTGCTCTTCCTTCATCCTTGCCTATCCCAAGCACCTTCTTCTCCTTTTTCGTCAGGAGAGCGGGCTTTTGATACAGCTTGTGAGTCTTGTTATAATCATCCAGTATTTGATCCTTTTCTTTAAGAAGTTCTTCTTTTGATCTTACCTTCTTTTCCAACTGGAATTCCTCCTTTCGGCATTAAGCTTGTTACTTGGTATTGTGTAACCGTTTCAAAAAATTGCAGCCGGTCACTAATGTGACTGTTTTGATATATCAAAGCCAGCCCTGTGACCGTTTTGATCTTATCAAAGCCGGTCACTACTTAAGAGTAGTGGACTTTTCGGTGTGGTGCCCATGGCCCCTGAATGTTCTTGTCGGTGCGAATTCACCAAGCTTATGGCCCACCATTTCTTCAGTTATATATACCGGTACATGCTTTCTGCCGTCATGTACTGCAATAGTATGTCCAACCATCTGAGGGTAAATCGTTGACGCTCTGGACCAGCTCTTCAGAACCCTTTTCTCATTGGTCTTGTTCATGTCTTCAACTTTTTTCAGAAGCCTCAGGTCAACATATGGTCCCTTTTTTAAAGATCTGCTCATTTGGTAGTAGTCCTCCTTTCCTTACTCCGGAAAGCACCTGCAGCCTGATTGACAATCCTGTCGCTGCTACTGCCTGTTTCCGCAATGTTAATTATTTCTGATTCCTTCTCTTGACTATGAACTTATCGGACTTGTTCTTCTTCTTCCTGGTCTTATAACCAAGAGTAGGCTTGCCCCAAGGAGTTACCGGACTCGGTCTTCCTATCGGAGACTTGCCTTCACCACCGCCGTGCGGATGGTCTACAGGATTCATAACAACACCGCGTACGGTAGGTCTGACACCCATCCATCTTTTTCTGCCTGCTTTACCGATCTTGATATTTTCGTTCTCAATATTGCTCAGCTGGCCAATGGATGCTTTACATAACATTCTGATCATTCTTACTTCCCCTGAAGGAAGCCTAACCTGAGCGTAATCGCCTTCTTTAGCCATAAGCTGCGCTGCATTTCCTGCCGCTCTGACAAGCTGTCCGCCTTTGGCCGGCTTGAGCTCGATATTGTGGATCAGAGTACCGACTGGAATATTAACAAGCGGAAGTGTATTACCAGGCTTAATGTCTGCGCTTGCGCCTGATTCAACAGTATCTCCGACCTTTAAGCCGACAGGTGCCAGGATATATCTCTTTTCTCCGTCTGCATAGAAGAGAAGTGCAATATTTGCAGTCCTGTTAGGATCATATTCGATGGCTGCTACTTTAGCCTTAACACCATCTTTATCTCTTTTGAAATCGATAATTCTGTACTTCTGTCTTGCCCCGCCACCGTGGTGACGTACGGTGATCCTACCGTAAGAATTTCTGCCGCCGGATTTATTCAATGTTTCCAACAGAGACTTTTCGGGCTCCGTTTTCGTGATTTCCTCGAACGTGGAAACAGTCATGAATCTTCTTGCGGGAGAAGTAGGACTATACTTTTTTACTGCCATTTCTTCTCACTCCTATCTGAAATGCGTGATAAGCTTTAACACATTCCTATTTCACAAATTTTTATTGCGTTACGCCGTACTCTTCGATACTTGTCTTGAACTTCTTCGTGCTTGCTATTTCCTTACCGCCCTTTGTCAGATAGGAATCTGCCTTGGGTGAAAGGTCTATCTTCACGACAGCCTTTTTCCAGTCCGGTCTTGGTCCTACATGAACTCCCTGTCTCTTGATTTTGCCATTGTAGTTCATTGTGTTGACCTGGAGTACCTTTACCTGGAAAAGCCTTTCGGTTGCCTGCCTGATTTCCGTCTTGGTTGCATTAACATCCACGATAAAGGTGTATTTGCCGCTTGCTACCTCGATGTTGCTCTTTTCAGTAATAAACGGTCTGATTATAATATCTTCAGGTGTTCTCATTACGCATACACCTCCTCGACCTTTTCAACTGCATCCTTTGTAATCAAAAATTTCTTATACTTCAGGATGTCAAATACGTTTATGGTGTTTACAAATGCTGTCTTCACACCGGGTATGTTCCTGGCGGACTTTTCAACCGCATCATTCTTTCCATCAAGAACGATCAGTACGCTGGTTTCTACCTTTAATGAATTCAGGACATTTGTCATTTGTTTGGTTTTAATGCTTTCAAAATTCAACACGTCAAGAACAAGAATTTCCTTCTCATTGACTTTAGAAGTGAGTGCCGACTTGAGTGCCAGCTTCTTCAGTTTCTTTGGAAGTGTATAAGAGTAGCTCCTCGGCTTGGGTCCGAGAACAATACCGCCCTTGATCCACTGTGCGGAACGTATGCTGCCCTGTCTTGCCCTGCCTGTACCCTTCTGTCTCCAGGGTTTCTTTCCACCGCCTCTTACCTCACTCTTGGTTTTGGTAGACTGCGTACCCTGCCTTTTGTTTGCTAACTGATTCTGTACTGCGAGATGAACTGCATTTTCGTTGACATCTATACCGAATATATTATCATTCAGTTCAATTTCACCGACTGTCTCGCCCTTCATATTGAATAAATCAACCTTTGGCATAATCGCTTCCTCCTCCCTATCCGTATTACTTGCCAGATTTGACAGTTTCCTTCACAACGACAAGACCGCCCTTGGGTCCTGGAACTGCACCTTTTATCAAAAGCAGGTTTCTTTCGCTGTCAACCCTGACTACTTCAAGGTTCTGAACTGTTATCTTATCGACTCCCATGTGACCCGGAAGCCTCTTACCTTTGAAAACCCTTGCAGGGCTTGTATTCGAACCCATGGAACCTGGTCTTCTATGGTACATGGAACCATGAGTTTCAGGTCCGCCTGACTGACCGTATCTCTTAATGGTACCCTGAAAACCTTTGCCCTTTGAAATACCGCTTACATCAACCTTATCGCCGTCGCTGAACATGTCTGCAACTTTGATTTCCTGACCGACTTCGTACTTTGTCACATCCTGTGTTCTGAATTCCTTGAGATATCTTCTGGATGAAACCTTCACCTTGGAGAACAAACCCTTCTCAGGCTTATTCAGTTTTTTCTCCGAAATCTCTTCAAAACCAAGCTTTAATGCCGCATAACCGTCGTTTTCATCCGTTTTCTTCTGGACAATGGCACACGGGCCGGCCTGAATTACCGTTACCGGTAGTGAAAGACCTGCTTCATTAAATATCTGTGTCATACCTATCTTTTTTCCCAGTATGAACTTGCTCATTCCCTTACCTCCTAAAAATATCATTGGTTCACAATCTCTTATGAACATGATCACTCATTTAACTGAAACCGATACAATCGGTTTCGGTGGTCCGAAATCGAAGCAATCGATTTGCGGTGTCTGCAATTAATATCATCATTTGCAGCTTCTAAACCAGCTTACAGCTTTATTTCGATGTCCACGCCAGCCGGAAGATCCAGCCTCATAAGTGCATCAACCGTCTTTGGTGTTGGCATCAATATGTCTATGAGTCTCTTGTGAGTTCTCATTTCAAACTGTTCACGCGCATCCTTATACTTGTGGGGAGCTCTCAGGATTGTCATGATCTCCTTCTGCGTAGGTAGCGGAACTGGTCCCGAAACCTGAGCTCCGGTTCTTTTTGCAGTTTCTACAATCTTCTCGGCAGACTGATCCAATACCTGATGATCAAATGCCTTCAGCCTGATTCTGATTTTTTGGTTGTTTGCCATACAATAACCTCCTTAATTTGTTACGTACAACAAGCGATTTTCTGTACACTATGCCGGGTGTTTCCTGTTTAGCTATTTTAAAACCCAGGATGCTTACAGTGCCATAAGGCCTGTAAAACCTGGGCTGTACTTTACAAACAGACACACAAACCTGTGTGAATCGCAAAATGTACAGTGACTTGTCGCCCGGTTTCTCGAATCGGACATTCTCCGCAGAAGTTCCCTATTTCTAAGAATAGCCATCTCCCGCTTCATCGTATGTCATGTCACAGCAAGTGATATTTTACTACAATATGTACAACATTGCAAGGGGTTTTTTATAAGTTTTATTTGCGAGTTAGTTGAAAGTTTTTGAGACTATAGTTTTTTCAAAATCCATATAGCACCAACGATAAAAAGCCTGTCAGCTAAATCCTGATTGAACAGACACCATCCGCATATTCATTTCGTTTTTGAAAGCCAGGCATTGATTAATTTTCTGGCCACACTCACACTGGATGGTAATTCGGGCAAATTATCTCTGGAGTACCAATGTGCATCGGTTATTTCCTTTTCATCGATTTTAATATCGCCGGATTCATACTCTGCAGTGAAGGCTATCATCAGAGAGTCCGGGTAGGGCCAAGGCTGACTCGCGAAATAGCATACATTTCTTACCTTCAAACCGACTTCTTCCTTTATCTCACGCATGACACATTCTTCCAGTGTTTCGCCCGCCTCGACAAAACCGGCAATAACGCTGTACATTCCCCCTGTAAATCGCGCTGCGTGTGCCAGCAGGATCTGTTCACCTTTTGTAATGGCTACAATGACAGCAGGAGAGATCCTCGGATATACGATATTGCTGCATTTACTGCAAATCATTGCGACTTCGTCCGAGGATACCTGCATTTCATTGCCGCAGCAGCCACAGTATTGGTTCTTTTTCTTCCAGTTTTTTAAATGGAAAGCCCGATTTGCCAACCAATACCATTCATCTTCAATATTCCCGAATAATGCCCTCAATCCTATAAAGAAATGTCCGTCCAAAGAGATGCTCTCCGGCAATGAGGCAGTATAGCTGTCCTTCCCGTCGATAAGCCCAAGATATTGAATGTCCTTCAGTATGAAACCGAAGTCCACAATACTATTGAAAAAAGGAATATGAGATTTTCTGCTGATGCCGTCATTATGAACTAACAGTTCATCTTTTAAAAACAAAAACCAATAAGCCTCTCCAATTGATTTATTTAATGCCTTAACTCGCGATTCGTAGACCATCATACATAGCCGCCCTTCTTTTATCTTCATCTATTACAACATATATTTAATAAATCATCAACCATAATTCAAGCCGGATGCATGGGCGAGCAGTTGACTTTAGTCAACATCCAGCCGCAGGATGCATTAAAGTTACCAGCTTTCCTATTCGGAAAACTATTGCACCTAAATTTCCGGCTGAAAAAAATCCTTTTAACACTTTCTGCAGGATTGATTGAATTTCTGGCCAGGCTCATGAGTTTACGTTTAAAGTGCTTAGTAAGCTGAATTTCTCCCTTACCTCCAGATTCAACCTCGTGGTGGACATTCCTGCCTTTGGTTTTGAATGAAGGCAATGAATCCCGGTTATACTTTCAATAACCGGATAGGCAGAACAAAGCCCTGTGCTTGATAGCACAGGGCTTTGATATAAATCTGGCGGAGACCTACTTTCCCGGGTCGTTGCCAACCAAGTATCATCG
>JAEWQC010000260.1 GCA_023399355.1 Bacillota bacterium
CGATGATACTTGGTTGGCAACGACCCGGGAAAGTAGGTCTCCGCCAGATTTATATCAAAGCCCTGTGCTATCAAGCACAGGGCTTTGTTCTGCCTATCCGGTTATTGAAAGTATAACCGGGATTCATAAAATGACCGGGAAGTAACCGTTATCAATTTAAAGGGTGAATTTATTAACATATCCTTTAAGTCTGCAGGAACAGGCTTTCGTTTTTTCAGTGAGCTTAAAAACTTCATTGCCTTCATTCACAATTATAGTAGATTTTTCTGCTATGTTGGAAGTGCCCTCAGCACCTTCATTTGTTGTTACAGCTACTTCATTGATTACTTTGATTGTATTGCCTATGGAGGCAAGAAGCGTTTCAGAGGTTGTTTTAAATTCATTTATCAGTATGTAAATAGAATCGGCGTCATTACTGTATTCATCACCTGTATGAACCAGCACATCGTAATCCTTTATGACCTGCCGGTCAATGAATTGCAGAATTTCTTCAGAACTATCCGCCAGATATTGAACCGAGCTTAAAGCTACTTTGATGATTGATTGTATTTTACCGACTGCATTCTGAGACTCAAAAGCCAGTTTTCGGATCTCTTCGGCAACAACAGCAAAACCTTTTCCGGCGTCACCCGCTCTTGCTGCCTCAATTGCTGCATTCAAGGATAGCAGATTTGTTTTTGTCGAGATCTGTAATATCGTATCGGATAATGCTTGAATCTGAATGATAGCTTTATTTTGTTCGATAGCATTTCTAAGTTTGCTATTGGAATCCGTATAGATTCTATTGGCACTGTCTCTGGATATCCTGGCATTTTCCTTCATATGGTTCGCTCGATTATTTATTTCTTTAATCGTCTCCAGGTTTTTATTAGCGGTAGATGCAATGCCTTCAACCGCAGTTCCGATTTCTGAGGAGGTTGCATTCATTTCCTGCATGGATGCTGCAGTCTCTTCCATTCCTGCGGCAAGTTCTTCCGTAGTTGCAGATATATCATTCAGGCTTTCATTCAATGTATTCAAATTGGATACGGAATTATCCAGCAATCCATCTATCAGGAGCGCTTCTTTGTTTACGTTATTTAATATACCCTTCAATTCTTCCTGCATCTTATTTGCTGCTTTTGCCGCATCCCCCACTTCATCGTTCCTTTTGGTGAATTGTTCAGGGATGATCCTGCTGAAATCACCTTCAGAAAGCTGAATCATATGATTTCTTATGCCATTAACAGCAAAGGCTATTCTATAACCTATAAAATAGGAGTCAAGTATTCCCACTATTAGCAGGATCAATATCGAAATACCCATATAGATAAGAGTATTGTTGAGCTGCAAATTTGCACTGGTCTTTTCTAAACCGGTAAACCACATTCCGATTATTTTTCCATTCGGGCTTTTTAGCGGCATATAGCATGCAAGGGCGGACTTTTTTGCGATAAGAGCTGTACCGATGAAGACTTGTCCATCCACCAGGACTTTTTTAATTACTTCACCGGAGGCTTTTGTGCCCACAGCTCTTTTGCCGTCATCTGCAAAAACTGAGGTTGCTATACGTGTGTCATTCATAAAAATTGTCGTGAGATATCCGGTTTCACTATTTAGTTTATCGACGATATCATTCTTGCCATCCAGACAAAAAGCTCCTTTATATAACTTCCCGTCAACGATTGCCCAATCTCCCGGATATTTTGCGTCCAGATAATTATAGCCAAGCTTTGCGCCTGCTTCTACGTTTTGCAGAAACATATTATTAACTAAATTCGTCATTCTGGTTTGGACAATGATAAAAATGACTAAAGCAAAAACAATCAAGGCTGATGAAAATCCCAATACCAGTTTAAATTTGAGTTTCATACGGATACTCCTCACTTTTTCTTTAGATTTTCTTTATTCAGTTAAACCAATTAAATTCTAACGAACAATCGATACAAATTCTATAACATATAATAATATGTCAAAGACAATAGTTTGTCACAATAATGTCATAAATTAAAGAATAATGTCGAATATTACAATAAACATGGATATACCTCTATGAATATTACAAAGTTTAAAATATAATGTTATCAGAAGTTATTATCATTTCATGCCGACTCGGTCCATTCATCCATTAACAAAAAATTATTGCATTAGCTAAAGGACATTGAATACGATGACATCCGATGAGAAGTTAAGTTTTTTAATGAAAATCTTTAACAGTAATAACAGCAAATTAGCAAAGGCAATCAATGTACACCCATCGCTTATCAGCAAATGGAGGAGCGGGAAACGGACTTTTTCCTCGGACTCTGCATATGCAGAGTCTATTGCGGAATATTTCCTGAGTATAGATTTATTACAGGATAAAAAAGGTATGCTGATAGACATACTGAAGCAATTCAATTCAAATATCAATATTTGCAATCGTATTCAGTTAAAAAGATACCTGATTGAATGGATTTTTGCAGAAGAAACTGTTAGTCTGCAGAATAGAATCGGTCACTTTGGCAAAAACAACTATCGAAATTTTGGAATAAACGATATTTTGATTAATTTAAACAATCTCACGTACGAACCTCCTGACCAACCAGGCACAATGGAGATACAGCAGGATTTTAAAGTTCCCAAAATCAAAGGAGAACAAGGAACCTATGAATTATTTACTGGTAATGAAGGGAAGCGTCAAAGTGCTTTTAAAATAATAGACATGATGCTGGCATCAGAGAAGCCACTGGAATTATTACTCTGCGATGAAACCAGCTTGGATTGGCTTGTCGAGGACGCCCGATTCTTTATCGAATTTGGCGGTATTATAAAACGATTGATTGCAAAAGGACACAAAATTACTATTATTCATAATATAAACAGAGAAATATCTGAATTAATGGCTGTTATGGATTTCTGGATTCCTTTATACCTAACCGGTTGCGTGGAGTCCTATTTCTCAACCAAAAATATGAACGGCATTATTAATAAGACACTATGTATTGTTCGGAACACTTCTGCTGCATTATCACTAAAATTGGAGGACAGTCCGGGTCATTCCAATGTCTTTATAACCAAAGACCAACTACTTGTTAAGCTTGCGGAAGAGGTGTTCATGTCCTATCTTGACAAATGTCGTTCTCTGATCAATATTTTCAAGAGTGCAAATATGGATCAATACTATAAGGAAGTAAACGAAATTGAAGATAAAATCGGCCATGTATATGCACTGAGAAACAGATTGTCTTCTCTTGCCATAACGCCAGAGATTTATTCAAAATTACTGGATACCCTGCCGTTATCGCCAGAGGGAAAAAAAGAAAGGCTTGACTTTCATTGCAAGCGTATTGAGAATTTCAAAGAAAGAATAAAATACTGCAAATATGTAGAGATCGTAAACATAGATTATTTTGAAGGCAGCTTTATAAATCTGATAAAATTTGACGGGTTGGACTTTTTTACGACAGAAGCAGTTAAATGCGAGGTTGATGATTTTATTGCCTACATGGCGAATCTGATTTATTTCTTAAAAGAATATAAAAATTATGAAGTGCTGCTGGTAAAGTTCAATAATATGATAAGAAACAACAGGGTTTCTATGTCTATAAAGACAGATTGTACAGCTTTTATATCCACCTGCGGCATAGACGGGAGCAATCCGGTTATTATTGCTACAGAGCTGTATCACATGATTGAAGGTATTAAACATTATCTTCTAAATTTGATTGATAATATACCGATAGCCAAGGTAAAGAAGGAAGCAGTTATTGATAGACTTGAAGAAACCGTCCTTGTTCTTAAGGATTGGAGTAAGTGTGGCAATGGGGATCTGTCATAAGCGGCGGAATTGCAAAAAGGCTCCTTGAACAGGCAGCCTTTTTGCACAGATTAGCGGTCATTGATGGTAAAGCTTTTGTCTTTATAAGTCAGGTAAAGCTCTGCTTTTTGATAGATGGTTACAGTTCCTGCCTTCTGAAAATGGCTAACCCGGCATAGACAGCCACCAGGCCTGCAGCTATGGTAATGAATGCAGGGATCAGCGCATCTACCGGTGTCTTTGCGTTGTTGATCAATGCCCAGGACAATCCTTGCAGGGAACCGGGTGAAAATTTGTCTATATAAGGGATTGCACTGATCGCACTGATAAACGCAAAACACCCGAAACCTGATACTGCGGCTACTGTCACGGACCTGGAAAGAATACTGACAAGTAGCGTAAGTGTGATCATCAGAAAGCCGAAAACCCAGTAAAGCACCAGTGCAACAATGATACCGCTGTTCATGAACTCAGGAAACATCAATGCAGTATAGAAGATGCATATGGCAGACGCGGCAATATAGGATACAGAGAAGATCAACACCGCCGACAGCAGCTTGCCGAGGATAAAAGCCTGCCTTGACAGGCACTTGGTCAATGCGAGCACGATGGTCCCCCTGGATTTTTCCTCCGCTATTGAACCGGCAAATACAAGTATGGTCACGACTGTCATCATAAAGTAAATGTTTTTGAAAAACTGTTCATAAGACTGCAGATAAGTCGAAGGTGGAAGTTTTATGCTCATACCCTGCTGCTGCCCGGCCATCGTGACGATCTCATTCATATATCTCGCCGTCAAAGGGCTCAATATTCCAAAAAACAGGAACAGGATACCGATGATAAACCCTTTAGGAGTCTTGTAGGCTTCCAGAAGTTCTTTTTTTAAAAATGCAGTAAAGCTCATTCTGTTTCCACCACCTTCATAAAGATATCTTCCAATGTAGGTTCAAGCAGGATGAATTTCCTGAGTGCCATGTGTTTGGCTGCCATTAACGATGGAATCTCAAGCTGTGCTTTTGGCAGATCTCTTGTATATACGGTAAATTCGCCGTTCTCCATGCTTTGCACCTTGTCTATGCAATTCATCTCTTTCAGCCCATCCAGGAATATGCTTTTACTTTCTGGCGTGTTTTCGGTTTCTATACTGATCACACCGTTGGAGTACCTGCTGCGAAGATTCTCCATGCTGTCTTCCAGGAGCATTTTGCCTTTATCCATTATTACGACTCTGTCACAGACTTTTTCAATATCGGATAGGATATGGGACGAAAAGAACACAGTTACTTTGCCTGACAGCTTCACCAATATATCCATTACTTCCTTGCGGCCTATGGGATCAAGTGCTGAGACAGGCTCATCCATAAAAACCACCTTGGGCCGGTTTATTAAGGCCTGTGCTATACCAAGCCGCTGTTTCATTCCTCTTGAAAATCCGCCGATTCTCTTTTTGATTCCGCTCAAACCGACCAGATCCAATAATTCTATAACTCTGTTATCCAGCAGCTTTTTATCGATAGAGAACAATTCACCGGTGAACTTTAGAAATTGTACGGGTGTCATCCAATTGTAGAAGTTTGGTACGTCGGGAAGAAAACCAATATCGGTCCTGTTTCTGTGGCTGCCGAAGGATACTTCCCGGCCGTATATCCTAATATTGCCGCCTGTCGGCTCGGTAAGTCCGGTCAGCATTTTCAAAGTCGTTGTCTTGCCGGCGCCGTTTGGTCCCAGGAAACCGTAAATTGATCCTTCCGGCACATTCAGGTCAAGCTTGTCGACGGCCATAAATCCCTTGAAGGATTTGCTAAGTCCGGATGTTTCAACTGCAGTGATCATTCTTCATCACCTCGTAATACGAGATAGGCAACAGCCCCCAGCATCTGGAACATAATGATAATAATACCCCAGACCAGTTTGTTGTTAAAACGGACCTTTTTTCTTCTGACCAGGTTGACAATGGAATACACTTGAAGACCCACTTGGATCAATATTACAGGGATAAGAAAAGGTATGACATCACTAATATTTTTCATTTGAAAACCTCCCTTTGTTAATTACTGCGCAGTAATCTGTGTTTTTGTACTTACAGAGGTACTACGACCGGGAGGTTTAAAAAGTTCATTTTCTTTTTTTAAATATTTTTCTTACGACAATTAGATATACGACAAGAGGTGTCGGAAACTTGATCAGTCCCCAGAGTCCCCAAAGCCATGGATATGCGGAATGCTTCTGAGCGTCACGGAAAAGCCAGATGCTTTGTGATAAAAGCACTATACCTAATAGTACCCAAAGATATAAAGGAATAATTAAGGGACTATCTTTCAGCATCAGGCAGACACCTGCCTGTTCCTCTTCCTTATGAACAGGATTACCGCAGGGATCGCACCTATCAGCACGATGGCCTGTATCACCAAGAAAAAGACCAGTGACCTGTGATAGGAATATGTTTCGAGACCTATCGCAGCTATGGCTATTATGATGAACGTGATGAACTGCGTGTTGTTAGCGGATTTTTTCTTCTCTTCAACAGCAGTAACAAGCGAAAACAACTGCATAAGCTCCGGCTTTTTCACTTCTACACTGGTATCGAGGTAGTCCAGGCTTTCCTTTATTTTTTGCAGGGTCTTTTCATCGTCCCGATCTTCATGCATTTTGTTCAAGCTCCTTTCTTATTGCTTTAATGGCGTTGTGTATACGGGATTTTACCGTTCCCAGCGGTATTGACATCAACCGCGCAATCTCTTCAAGGGAATAACCGTGATAGTGCTTCATCACAAGCGGTATCCTGCTTTCCTCGGAAAGCCGGGAAAGCGCATCCAGCACCCTGTCCCAATCCTCGTCATGATCGGCCTGGAGGTCATATAAATCCTCCGATTGCAGTTCTTCGTCCATATGTTTCTTTTCTCTTTTTCTCTTTCTCATCCCGTCAAGGTAAATGTTTTGCGCAATTGCGATCAGCCAGGTGGAAAACTTGGCTTTAACAGGATCAAACATCTCAAATTTTTCGATTGCCCTGACCATGGTTTCCTGTACCAGATCCTCTGCAACACTCTTATTCAGGGTAAATTTTATTAGGTATCTGAAAACCATTTCATAATTCTCATACAGCAGTTTTGCCAGAGAATGTCTGTTACCCTTACGGGCGTCTTCCATCAAGTGCTCCTGTATCAAGTGTTCTTCCATAAGTCCGACTCCTCGTAAGGTTTTTGCAATCTGCCGCAAAATGCCCTTGAAACACCTGATACGATTATATAACATATTTCCCCTGTTGATAATACGTTTTTATCCAACTGAAAGTTCACCAAAGTAAAAATATTTTTCTCTACTTTTTTGTACATTATTAATGTCTTTACAAACAAGGTGGCAAGTATTAAAATGTACTAAAGCATGCAACCTGAAAGACGCCAAATTGCAAGCAATGAAGAAACTTATGATATAGATGGCGAGGATGAGGATGAATAAGCAGGAATTAATTGCTAATATTGCAGAATTGAAGAAAGACAGGAATGCTGTAATTGTTGCACATAATTATCAGATAGATGATATCCAGGAAATTGCAGATGTGGTGGGCGATTCTTTTGCACTGAGCAGATATTGCGCATCAAGCCCGCATGAAGTGATTGTTTTCTGCGGGGTTCATTTCATGGCAGAGAGCGCAAAGCTCCTGTCACCAGAGAAAACGGTCCTGCTGCCTGAAATAGATGCAGGCTGTCCAATGGCTGAGATGGTCACGGGCGAGGCGCTGAGAGAAGCCAAAAGGAAGCATCCTCAAGCCGCAGTGGTCTGCTATATCAATTCTACTGCGGAAGTAAAGGCGGAATGCGACATATGCTGTACCTCGTCAAATGCGCTGAAGGTGATAAGGTCTCTGGAGCAGGAAGAGATTTTATTTGTACCTGACTGCAACCTCGGAAGCTATGTTGCAAAAATGGTGCCGGAAAAACACATCCTGTTGTGGCAGGGCTTTTGTGCTACTCATCACAGAATAAAGCCGGACGATGTAAAAAAAATTAAAGAAATGCATCCGGATGCACTTTTACTGGTTCACCCCGAATGCAAGCCGGAAGTGGTTGAACTTGCTGATTTTGCCGGAAGCACGAAACAGATTATAGACTATGCGGCAGCAAGTGCATCCAAAAAATTCATCATCGGCACAGAAATGGGTGTCCTGTACAAGCTGAAGAAAGACAGTCCGGACAAACAATTTTATTTGCTTTCTCCGGGTCTTGTCTGCCCCAATATGAAAAAAACCTCGTTAAAAAGTGTTTATGAAGCACTAAGGGACATGAAGCACAATATGAACCTGAATGAACAACTGATAATCAGAGCAAGAATACCACTGGACAGAATGCTGCAGCTAGAATAGGATCGGGGCGAAATACTGCGCTGTGCTCAGTAATAAGCGAAAGAAGGATCAACCATTGAATAAACAAAGATATCTTGCAGATTTCGATACAAGGGAACTAATAAAGGAATATCATGACGTAGTTATAATAGGAAGCGGAATTGCAGGCGTATATACAGCGCTTGAGATTCCGGAGAGATTCGATGTTGCCATTTTAACAAAGGAAACTCTCGATATAAGCAATTCAGTGCTGGCGCAAGGGGGCATTGCAGTTTCCCTTGATAAGAAGGATTCACCCGAGCTTCATCTGAAGGATACGCTTTATGCAGGTGCAGGCCTTTGCGATGAGGAAACGGTAAGGGTTCTTGTAAATGAGGCGGCGGAGAATATTGACCGACTTTGTGAATTTGGTGTCAATTTTGACAAAAAGAACAACGATGAGCTTTCCCTCACCAGAGAAGGCGCCCACAGCATGAACAGGATCATCCATGCAGGCGATACGACGGGCAAGGAAGTACTGGACAAGCTGATCGCCGCAGTAAAGACACGCAGGAATATTGATATTCATGAGAGAACCTTTGTTATTGACCTCATCACTGAAAACGATGCCTGCAAGGGTGTTCTGACCTATTCCGAGGATGCAGGCTGCCTGAAGCTGTACGTCTCAAATATTATTATTTGCGCAACGGGCGGATACGGGCAGTTATACAGCAATACGACCAATCCCGAGGTAGCGACCGGCGACGGGGTCTGCATGGCTTACAGGGCCGGAGCGGAACTGATGGACCTGGAGTTTGTGCAGTTCCATCCCACAGTGCTGTACCATCCGGATAACAAGAACTTTCTCATATCTGAAGCAGTCAGAGGCGAGGGCGCACTTTTGAAGAATATAAACGGCAAGCGCTTTATGCCGGAATATCATTCTCTCAATGAGCTTGCACCGAGAGATGTCGTATCCAGGGCAATATTTGAGGAAATGAAAAGAACTGATTCTGAATTTGTATACCTGGACATAGCATTTAAGGGGCAGGAATATTTGGAAAACAGATTTCCCAACATATACAAGACCTGCCTCGGTTATGGGATAGATATGGCAAAGGATATGATACCGGTAGCACCGGCAGAGCATTACTGCATGGGCGGAATCCGGGCGGATGTCCTTGGCAGGACAAAAATCAAAGGACTGTTTACCTGTGGAGAGTCTGCCTGTAACGGGATCCATGGGGCTAATCGCCTGGCCAGCAATTCTCTTCTTGAGGGTCTGGTGTTTGGCAGGATGATCGGAACCCAGGTATCCGATCTCCTCGAAAGTACGGGAAGAACGACTGCGTTTGCGGATGTGGCGAATAAAACGGACCGCGTTCCGCATGATTTTGACAAACAAGCTGCAAAAGCTGAAATACGGAAAGTCATGACAATGGATGTAGGGATCATAAGAGATAAAGGGAGCCTGACGCATGCACTTGGAAAAATCAATGCCCTCGGCAAAAAGATTGAGGACATGAAAAACGAGGCATTGGCGGATTTCGAGCTTCAGAACATCCAGCTTTTATCAAGACTGGTCGTTGAATCCGCATTGGAACGCGAGGAAAGCAGGGGCGCCCATTTCAGATTGGATTTTGACAGAACGGACGACATCAATTGGAAGAGGCATATCATCAAGAAATTCTAGTTCAGGGGTTGATGCGTTTGGATGAAGCTGGAGAGATTCTTGTCACCGGATGCGCCGGTTTTATCGGGTTTCATTTGACGAAGAGATTATTGACACAGGGTAAGAAGATCATTGGTCTGGATAATATGAACGGGTATTATGATGTTTCGTTGAAGAGATCCAGACTGGAATTGCTGGAAGAATGCGGCGGCCTGGATTTCCACATGATTTCGCTGGAAGACGGCAAGGCGGTTTCCGAACTCTTTGCCGTGAATCATATAAAAACCGTAATTAACCTCGCTGCACAGGCCGGTGTAAGATACAGCCTGTTAAATCCCCAGGCATATGTCGATTCCAACATAACAGGCTTTTTAAATATATTGGAGGCCTGCAGGTTCAACAAAGTCAGGCATTTGATTTTTGCATCTTCAAGTTCTGTTTATGGAACAAACATGAAAATTCCATTTTCAGTACATGATAATGTTGATCATCCTGTAAGCTTATATGCAGCAACGAAGAAATCGAATGAATTAATGGCGCATACATACAGCCACCTATTCGGACTGGCAACCACCGGACTTCGCTTTTTTACGGTATATGGGCCGTGGGGGAGGCCGGATATGGCTTATTTCATTTTTACTAAAGCCATTTTGGAAGGGAAACCTATAGATGTATTCAATAACGGAGATATGATGAGGGATTTCACCTATGTGGAGGATATTGTCGAAGGCATCTGCAGGCTGATGGACAGGATACCCGGGCCAAACCCCGGCTGGGATGGGTATTCTCCGGACCCGGGAACCAGCAGTGCACCCTACAGGGTATATAACATGGGAAACAATCAACCGGTTAAGCTGGAGGATTTTATCAATACACTCGAGAAAAAACTCCGCAGGAAGGCAATAAAGAACTACCTGCCTTTGCAGCCGGGCGATATTTCCAAAACCTATGCGGACGTGGATGACCTGATCAGGGACGTCGGCTACAAACCACAGACTGCTATAGGGGAAGGCATTGAAAAATTCGTAGGCTGGTACAGAGAGTATTACAGAAATTAATTATAAGATATGAGGATAAAAACATGCTGAGTAAATTATATTACGACGACATGATCCTGGCTGCTTTAAAAGAGGACATGCCGCTGGGTGATATCACCACGGACAACACGATTCTAGCCGGAACAAAAGCAAGGGCGGTGCTCATTGCCAGACAGGATGCCGTGATTGCCGGACTTGATATTTTTGAGAGGGTTTTCAAACTGCTTGATGAAGGAATTACCTTCAGGCGCCTTACAGAAGATGGTCAGTGCGTGACTGACGGATTGGTCTTTATGGAGTTTGAAGGCGATGCGGCAGCAATGCTCAAGGGAGAAAGGACAGCTTTGAATTTCCTGCAGCATCTTTCTGGAATCGCGACAAAAACGGCGGAGTTTTGCAAGCAGGTGGCGGATCTGCCTGTGAAAATTACGGATACGAGAAAGACGGTACCCGGATTCAGACAACTGGCAAAATATGCGGTCCGTATGGGCGGCGGGCACAATCACAGATTCTGCCTTTCGGACGGTGTCCTGATCAAGGATAATCACATAAAAGCAGCCGGTGGTATCAAGAAGGCGGTCGCACAGGTGAGGGGGGGAATTCCTCATACGGTGAAGATTGAGGTGGAGACGGAATCCCTGGATCAGATCAATGAAGCGCTGGAAGCCGGAGCGGATATCATCATGTTCGACAATATGACTCAGCAAATGATGACAGAGGCTGTCAGACTTGTAAACGGACGTGCCCTGACGGAGGCATCGGGAGATGTCCATCTGGACACTGTACGCGAGGTCGCTTTGACAGGAGTGGATATCATCTCCATAGGGGAACTTACACATACGATAAAGGCAGCCAACATAAGCATGAGATTCCTATAGGTAGTCCGGTTAATTGTAAATTCATTGTTAAGACAGGATGTAATGACGACCTGTGGATAAAACTTGCGGTTATCCACAGGTTTTTTATGCAAATTGGCATGAAATCACAATTGAACCTCGAAGGCTTAGATACATAAGGGCTGCAGGATATTAAAGATAAAAATAGTTTTCCACATGCATGTGGATAAAGAGTGGAAAATGGCCTCAAAACTTAGATTTATGCACAAAACAGGGTGTTGATAATTAAAAAGTCAGGGTTTTATTTCGTGGAAGGAAGTGGTATTTCGGTTGTCAGCATCTGTGTTAAGCGCCGATATACTTTTTTATTATATAGTATTAACTTATGGTTCGCCGCCTGCAGGATTTCACCTGATAAAAGCTTATCTATTGTAAAATTGCTATCCCCGACATTAAAAAGCTCCGTTTCTATATTCCATTGGGAAAGACTGGCGCTTTCACTGCTTACTACTTCATCATAGCATCCCAGGATGCTGCCGGTTTGAATGGATGGATTCAAGCCGCCGTTGATCATGGAAGGCAGCATTGCCGTATAAAGAGTGCTTTCGGTGAGTAAATCACGCATCCCCTGATCATCATAATATTTCAGACCTATGGAAGCAAATGGCGAGCCTCTTTGAGGGACAGAGACAAATATCAGCTTTCTGACATTTCCCTTTGAGGAATACCCGCTGCTGCAGGTATAGTACCGTGCCGCCAGCCCGCCCATACTATGCGCGATGAGGTCGAACCGATTGACCTGGATACCGTTGGAGGCCATATCGGTTTTTATTTTATCCAGATAATCCGACAATTGTGCAGCAGAAGAAATGACCCCTTTTCCGGAGTCGTAACTGAATCCCAGAGGATTGAACCCCTGTGTCTTCAAATAGGCTGAAACACCGGAAAATATCTGCGGAGATGCCTGATATCCGTGAACCAGTACAACCGGAACCGGAATTAAATCTATCGGGATAGAAGCGGTTTTATCCGTTCCTGGCAAACGGGCTTTTAATAGTACCTTATCTACACCGTTTGTAGTGGACGGAGGAGTGTATTCGGCCAAAAACCCGCCGCCGGCATCGGTAATGCCGGTCGCAGGAGAAAATTCACCGACGGGATTCGAATTGGGAGCAGAGGATGCAGTGCCTGCATCCTCTGAGTCATTTTTTCCCGTGGCACCGGTAATAGAACCTGCGGGTTCAGTTTTTGTGATACCGGGGGCAATACTGTCTGCAGCTGCTTCAAGCAGTACTTCTGCGCCATGGACAGGTGCACCCTCCGCATTCCTGACCTGAACCCTGACGATAAATGTGTTTTCCGTATCGGCAGTGATTGTCCGTATACCTGGAGCCGCTGAATTCATGGTGATGTTAAGTCCTGCTTTGTCCATAGCGGAATAAACGCTACTCTCTGAAGGAACAGCGGAATCGGTGCTCCAGGCTGTAAAAAGCAGAAATAGCGGATAAAGCGAAACTGCTGCAAATATGAAGGCTGCAATAACAGCTTTTTTTACAGGTTGTGTGCCCGTATTCATTTAAAATGCCTCCTTTCTGTTCATATCAATTCTTAACGAGGCTAAAATGTCCCTCACCTTTATGGCTCTTTTGCTTCTGTAAAAAGTCCGGGTGGCGTGTACTGATTTGGTTTTCAGGTAGTGAGCCTATCTCCGGCTTCGTTGAAACGCAGCAATAGCATAAAAATTCCTTAGGAAAATCTATACTTGATATAAATTTTTTTTACAATCGAAGAATTTTCTATGAACCGATACGTTGTATAAATAAGTTTACAAAACAGTATCTGAAAACGGCTATTTTATATTATATGCTCTGCTGTACCTTGCCTGTAAAGTGGGAATTAATGAGCATTTGCCAGCATTTACAATACCCGGCGGCAACGAAAGCGATTAAGTTCGGCTCTATCGGGGAAAATAATTCTGAATTTATTTAACAGGAGGGATATCTATTGAAAGTTAGGGAAATCATGACAAAGGACGTAGCGTATATCAAGCCTGATACAACGGTAACAGAGGCTGCAAAACTGATGCAGCAGTATAATGTAGGGTCCATTCCGGTTTGTGACAGGAACGGTGTGGTGGGAATGGTGACCGACAGGGATATCGTCGTCAGAAATGTTATTACGGGAACCGATCCGCAGTCTACGCCGGTAAGCAATATTATGACGACAAAGGTAGCTACCGTTACTTCCGATACGGATGTCGACCAGCTTGGCGATATTATGTCGAAGAATCAGATCAGAAGAATCCCCGTCGTAGATAACAATACACTTGTTGGAATTGTCGCGCTCGGAGATCTGGCCGCAGACAGGCGCTTTGACTTTGAAGCCTCCGATGCGCTGACGGATATATCCAAGCCGGTGAAATAAGCAAAGACCCGAAAGGAAGGCAGGCACCGGTTCAGTCGCAAAAGCCCGATAACGAAGGTAGTCCAGGGGAATACCCGGACATTGTGGATATTGCAGAACCGTATAGAAGGCAGAACCGGGTAGAAGGCAGAACCGGGAAGAAGGCAGAACCGGGTAGAAAGCAGAATCGGGTAGAAAGCAGAATCGGGTGGAAAGAAGAACGGAGTAGAAAGCAGAATCGGGTGGAAAGCAGAACGGGGTAGAAGCAAAACAGGGTAGAAAGCAGAATGGGGTAAAAGGCAGAACGGGGTAGAAAGCAGAACGAGGTAGAAAGCAGAACGAGGTAGAAAGCAGGTACCGGTTCAGAAAGCAGAACGGGGTAGAAGCAAAACAGGGTAGAAAGCAAAACAGGGTAGAAAGCAGAACGGGGTAAAACAGGGCGGTAATTTCTTTCGGAGTACTCATACCGAGATTGAAAATATCCCCCTGTTTTTCTGCTTACTCGTTTAACGATTTTCTACGATAGTAGCAAACTTGATGGAATAAATATCACACATCATAGTATTGCCGCCATTGATATCACCGGATACAAGTTTTAACAAGATATAGCTTGCACCAACGCCTATAAGCGTCCCGGTTCTGTCAGTCAGTCCATTGG
>JAEWQC010000070.1 GCA_023399355.1 Bacillota bacterium
TTAATCCTACTATATTCTTTTTTCAAAGGGCATTCAGTTTGCTTTGTTTGCTATGTTCTTTTTTAACCTGCCTTAGTCCAAAGAAAATTTGAAATTCCTATTGACTATTCATAGTTGGTCTCCTTTACCGGTTTCAATCCATTAATGCCGTTGAACAACAGATCCAGCATAAACTCTATTTCCTTTTCATCATTGAAATTTTCTCCGGGACGTATGTAGGTTTTATCGAATGCATAGCTGATCAGTATTCCAGCCATAGCCCGCGTAAAGCCGCTTTCAAGAATGTCCCCATATTTTTTGCTGCTTTCCTCCGACAATTCTATTTGGGGAAGTAATAGGGGAAGATAGGTGCTATTCCATACTTTTGCAATATTTGAGCGAAATTCGGCGTTCATGATGAACTCATGTATGGAAAGCTTGAGTATGTCGGGGTCTTCATTTGATATATGGAGCTTCTCCATAAAAAAATCATGTAAAATGCTTCGGATTCCTGTGCTTTTGTTTTTACCTGCCTGCGCACCATCCTTCATCAGTGATGTAATAGCCGGATGAACGGTTCGATCGTATAGCTCCTGCTTTGTTGGGAAATACTTGAACAGGGTCTTTTCAGAAACATTAGCCAGTTTTGCTATCGCCTGTGTGGTGGTGCCCGAGTATCCCCTTCCCGAAAACAGTGTTGTCGCAGCCCTTATAATGTCGGCTTCTTTTGGAGTGGCGTGCCTGCAATCTTCAAGGGACTCTGTCCCGGTTTTGTCCTGTGAGTTATCCATAGAGCCTCCAGATATTATTGAAGTAGAGTAAGTTGCAGTAAAGTAACAAACAAAGCGACAAACAAAGCGACAAACAAAGTAAAAAACAAAGCGACAAACAAAGCGACAAACAAAGCGACAAACAAAGCGACAAACAAAGCGACAAACAAAGTAAAAAACAAAGTAAAAAACAAAGTAAAAAACAAAGTAAAAAACAAAGTAAAAAACAAAGCGGCAAGTAAAGTAAGTACTTACTTTACTTGCTACTCATTAGTATATGCATGGAAGAATGAATTGTCAACATTTTAGAAAAATAAATCCGGCTGCATTTTAGAAAAATAAATCCGGCTGCCGACTGTGGCCGGGATTCATTTAGCAACCGGGAGCCTGCTCATTGAATACGCCAGCTGCTTGTCCACACAGCCGGAATGAAATGGATTATTAAACAGATAGGATCAACAGCTGCGCATCAGCCGGACATAAAATTGAACTGTCGTGATGATCTTATCCAGAGGGATGCGCTCGTTATTTCCGTGGATCATGCCGCGTTCCTCGGCAGTCAGTGCCATAGCGGAGAAGCGGTATACACTGTTGCTGATCCGGCCATAGTGGCGTGAATCACTGCATGCTATCATCAGATAGGGAGAGACCAAAGCATCGGGCCAGGTCTGGCAGATAGCTCTCTTCAGTTTGTCCCAGCCTTCACCCTTTGTCTCGGAGATGAGGGAGGCATTCATGCCGTATATCGTGTTAACAGCTATTTGGTCGTTCCTGATAACAGACTTGAGATAGGCAATTGCCCGCTCTACGGTATCTGTTCCTGCAAGCCGTAAATTTACACCGATCTTTGCCATGGGGGGGATGACATTGATGGCCCTGCTGCCTTCCATCATGGTGAAAGCACAGGTCGTGCGCAGAAGCGCGTTAAGTTCGCCCCCCGTCTTTCTGCACAGCAAGTCCAGTACCGGTGTAAAACACCATAAATTTGAAAACACCAGACGATACAGAAAGCTTGAATGGCGTCCCAGCGTATTGAACATCTCTTTCGCAGGTTTGGTCAATTGATATTTGAACGGATGATTTTCTACGGCGATCACTGCCTTTGCAAGTACGCCCACCGGGCTGTGGGGCGGGGGAGCGGAGGCATGACCGCCCTTTCCTTCCAGGATGAATTCTACATCCAGCATTCCTTTTTCGCCGATTCCGATCAATGCGCAGGGTTGTTTTACACCCGGGAAAACATGTTCAACTACGGCACCGCCTTCATCAATAACAAGCGCCGGCTTAATTCCCCGGCGTTCCAGTTCGTTTACCATTTCGGGGGCAGATTCGCCTGAAATCTCTTCGTCGCCCGAAAAAGCAAAATAGATATCATTTTTAGGTTTGAAGCCTTGTTCCAGAAGAGTTTCTGCACTTTCCAACACCCCGCAAAGCGTACATTTGGTATCAAGAGTTCCCCTGCCCCAAAGTATCTCATCTTCAATGAACCCGTCAAATGCAGGCTTCTCCCATGCCTGCTCATTTGCGGGTACCACGTCATAATGTGCCATAAAAACCGACGGACTGAGGTCACTTTCACCGGCAAGCCTGTACAGGATTCCGGTCCTGCCGATATATTCGAAAGAACAGGTGCTATATACCCGGGGATAAAGTCTTTTCAAAAGCTCCTTGAACTTTTGAAACTCCAAATTGTCGATGAGCTCTTCCTGATAGTAGGAAACGGTCCTGCACCGTATCATTTCCGCCAGATGAGCTATCGCCCTTTGCCCATTGACAGCCGCTTCCCCTATCGGGAGCTGCTCTTCGACTGAAGGGCGGAAAAGGATAGCCCGGATCAGGATAACCACCAGGAACAATAGAATCAGTACAGGAATGATAAGCCACAACATCATTTTCCCTCCTATAAAGTTTTTTATATGGAATACATACACAGTATGCCGAAGGCAACATACACACCCATGGGAAAAAATATTCCAACCGAACTTGCCAGTTGCGGGACACATAAAAAAATACAATCAAAAAACCAATGGAGTTCGTGCAATTTTCATCTGCAATGTTAGGACAGGATACAATAATTATATCATTAACGGTGAACATTACCAATACTGTGAGGAAAGTATGTTTTTGCTTTTTAGGTGCTTCGGTGGACTATATATGATAAAATAATGTAAGTAATTCCAAACAAAATAATAGTAAAAATTTCGATTCAGAGGTCAATATGAATGCAAATCAAAAAACAGGTGAAAACGAAAAAAAGAAGGATAATGAGAATGCTCTGAAAATTGGCAAAAAGACGTTCCTGACCGCTGTTGCAATACTTGGCATACTGATGCTGGTTGCCGGCATACTGACCCGGGTCATCCCTGCAGGCAGCTACGACCGGGTTATGGTGGACGGCAGGGAGGTTGTACAGCAGGGGACCTTTCATTACACGTCAGGAAACGGATATCCTGTATGGAGGTGGTTCACAGCTCCGGTTGAAGTGCTCTGGGGACCGGATGGCGCCATGGTTATCGTTATTATTGCTTTTATTATGTTTATAGCAGGTTCTTTTTCGCTTTTAGAAAAAAGTAATGTCCTGTCGGCGGTTTTATCTAAAATAGTAAACCGGTTTGAAAAACGGAAATATGTTCTTCTAAGTGTAATCATCTTCTTTTTTATGACACTGGGAGCTATTTTAGGCACTTTTGAGGAATGTGTGGCATTGGTTCCGATCGCGGTTGCGCTGGCATATTTCTTGGGATGGGATTCGATGGTTGGTCTTGGAATGAGCATACTGGCAGCTTGTTTCGGCTTCTCTGCAGCCATAACGAATCCGTTTTCGGTAGCCATTGCCCAAAAAATATCCGATTTGCCGCTTTATTCAGCGATGGGCTACCGTATCGTGATCTTTCTTGTATTCTTTTTATTGCTGGATATTTTTCTGATCCGGTATGCCAAAAAGATTGAGAGGAAGCCGGAACTTTCGTATATTTATAATGAAGATGCGGCACTAAGAGCGAAATATGCTTCGGGGCGGGGCTTTTTGATCGGAAACAACGGGGAGATCGGGGGGCACAGACTGGAAAAAGCAATCCTTTGTTTCTGTGTATCCATGCTTTTGATATTAGTCTCCATCATTGCCGCATCCATGGTTCCGGGTTTATCAGACCTTATCATGCCATTGATCGGCGTACTTTTCCTTGCAGGAAGCATCCTTTCCGCAGCTATTTCCGGACTTGACTTGAAAACGGGATTAAAAACCCTCGGCAACGGAGTTGCGAGTATGGCGCCAGGGATCATTCTCATTTTGATGGCAATGAGTGTAAAATATATCATCAGCAACGGCGGTATCATGGACACCATATTAAATGCGGCAGCTGCAGTCATTTCAGGCAGTTCTCCGTTTGCGGCGATTTTTGTCCTATACCTTCTCATTCTGACTCTGGAGCTTTTCATCGGTTCTTCTTCGGCAAAGGCATTTCTGGTAATGCCGATTATTGCACCACTTGCAGACCTGGTAGGCTTGACACGGCAGTCAACCGTCCTGGCTTTCTGTTTCGGGGACGGGTTTTCCAATGTCTTGTATCCGACAAATCCTGTACTTTTGATATGTCTTGGCCTTACTGTCGTGAGCTACAACAAGTGGTTCAAATGGACAATAAAGCTTCAACTGGCTGCATTTGTCCTATCCTGCATATTTATGGGGGTCGCTGTAGCTATCAGACTTGGACCGTTCTAGGCAGAGCCTGTAAAAACCGCCAGTTGATGCAGGAATTTGCAACTATTTGTCGAATAAATTCTATAAGCATTTTTTTACAAAGGAGAAGCTGATATGGGAAACTTCAAAGTATTGGTAATCGATGATTCACCCTTTATTTTCAAGGCGGTTAAAAGAGCGCTTGAGCCTAATGGCTTCGAAATTATCGGTCATGGAGAAAATGGAAAGCTGGGACTGGAGCTGTACCAGCAGAACAAACCGGATATTATTACTCTGGATGTGACCATGCCTGTCATGGACGGGCTCGAAACCGCCAGAGCCCTTCTTCAAATTGACCCTTCCGTAAAAATCATCATGTTAAGTGCAATGGGAGATGACGACCTTATGGCTGATGCCAAAAACATTGGTGTAAGAAGCTTTCTTTCCAAACCTTTCAAAGCAGAGGAATTGCTGGATGCGGTCAACCATTTATTGAACGCTTAGGTTTTATTTCTCGGGATATTCACTAATTATGGATGAGTTGGGGTGTTTCAAATGGAAGATGAAAGATTCACTGCATTTATTGACTGTGTATCAGATGCATTCCGAAATGTTTCCGAAATGGTAGCAGAGTTCACCTTTAAAGAATGTGCCAAAGAAAGAATCACTGACGAGAAAAAATACAATGTTGTTGTAGGCATCACAGGCAGGAATAAGGGCAGGATTCTCTTTAAAGCCGGCGACGGTCTGGTGAAAAAGCTGACGGAAGCAATGAACGACGGACCGGTTAATGGTGTTATGGAGATCTATATGTGCCTTGCCGAGTATGCAAATATGTTCTGCGGGAATGCAGTCACGCTGATTAATAATAAATACAGGGGCAGTGATATGAGACTGACACCGCCTGCCATTTTTTCAGGAATCGATCTTCAGGTAATCACACCCAATATTCACTCTGCTACGACATACTATATGAGCGAACATGGACTGGTTACACTGGATATCGGATTTGAGGGGGCATGAGCATGGATCTGAAAGAGGGATTGATTAACGCATCAACGGATATTTTTCCTCAATTCGGGATGAACTCGATTTTTCAGGGGGGGATTGAGGAGAATCAATTGGCTTCGGCAAATCAGGTCAATATCCTGATTGGATTTAGCGGCGGGCTGGTTGGAACGATTGTCATCAGTTTCAGTAAAGCGACTGCCATTAAAATCGCCTCCTCCATGATGAAAAAAAAGGAAATCGATACACTTGATATCGTGGCCTGGAGTGCCATCAGTGAAGTAACAAATATGGTCGCAGGCCAGGCAATGGCCAATATGGGCTCGGAAACAAAAATCAATTTTTCACCTCCGACGGTCGTTACCGGAGAAAGGATTTTTTTATTAATCAGCAGGTTGAAGTCCAACAAACTTACTTTCAAGCTGGATGATCATTTATATAATATCTCTTATTGCATCGAGTAGAAACAGGATAGGATTCAAGTGAATAGAACAGGGGGAGAAATTAATTTTATGAATGATAAAAACTCAAACTCCATGTCATGGTTCGGTTATGTCTGGAAAACACTTCTTATCGTCATCCCATGCGCAGCAGGTATATCCTTCCTGGTAGGACTGCTTATCAGAATTGCCGGACAGACAATGGTACCTTATGTTATATCCAATACACTGATTGCCATATTCATCGTCTTGTTGGCCAGTTCAAAAAATTATCTCCTTTATGTGAAGCCTGCTATCAAATTCATCGATGTACTTAAGAAAATTGTGACAGAACATGATTTGACAAGTAAGATCAGCAACATATCCAGAGGAGAAATGGGGGAAATAGAGAGGCATTTCAATCTGTTTACGGATGAAGTTCAGACAGTGATGAAGAATATCTTTTCGACAACACAGACCTTAAACAAGTCTTACGCCGATTTGTCTCATATTTCCGGGAATTTGGAGGTAACCAGCAAGGAGACGAATAACAAGACAGAGAAGGTGAATTCCACCATTGAAAATATCGCCGCCAGTCTGGAGGAAACGGCAGCCGCTTTGTCCGAGGCCAGCAACAGTATGCAAGTGGTGACCTCTTCCGTGGTGAATATGTCTGATACGACGGTCAACCTGGCATCCGTATCACAGCAGACCTCCGTGGCAGTAGGACAGGTAGCCGATATAGCAGGCCATATGTCCGGAAGCATCAATAGTGTTTCAGAATCCGCAAACGACGTATCCGCTTCTGTTAACAGCGTTGCTACAGCTGTAAAGGAAATCAGCATCTCCCTTAATGAAATCAGCAAGAATTGCGAACGCTCAATTCATATCACCGCTGATGCAGAATTGAATGCACAAGATACAAATTCAATCATTACCAGACTGGATGAATCCTCCAAACAAATCGGCAAGATCGTGAACGTGATCAATGATATCGCCGACCAAACCAATATGCTGGCTTTAAACGCCGCAATTGAAGCGGCAGGGGCCGGCGATGCGGGGAAAGGCTTTGCGGTGGTCGCCAATGAAGTGAAGGAACTGGCAAAACAAACAGCGGAAGCCACCGACGAAATCAGTGAGCAGATCGAAGCCATGCAGGGAAATATGACCGGTGCCGTCAAGGCAGTAGGAACGATTAACTCGGTAATTAAAGAAATCACTGTCATTACGAATACAATTGCCGCAGCAGTCACGGAACAGACAGCCATAACCGGAGGAATCTCCAGCGCCGTATTGAAAGCAGCGGAAAAATCCAGCCACATTACCAAAGATATCGGAGAAATCGCCTCCAGTGCGAAAAATGTAACCGCTGCCCTTGATGAGACCTCAAATGGGGTCAGGGATATTGCCAATGCCTCTAAAAACCTTTCCGTCGATTCGGGCGTCGTGGTTGAAAATGCTGAAAGAACCTATGCCAATATTCAGGATATCACCAAGGTGACGTATGATATTTCAAAAGGCACGAATGAAATTTCCCAGAATATTCAGGAAATCAGCAGTGCATCCGTTGAAATCACCAATACCTCCATTCAAACGAATATTTCAGCGAAGGCTCTTTCAGAAGCAGCACAGAAATTACAGGCGCTTACAAGGCAATTCAAGATATGAAGTCAATGTGGATTTCGGTTGAAATTTATTTTATGGAGGGAACATTCAATGGGGAATGTAATTTTTGTAAAGGAAGAGAATTGCGTAGGATGTAATAAGTGCATCAGAAATTGTTTGGCGGTGGATGCGAATGCTTCCTATTTATCGGCGGGTGAAAATAAAGTCAGGATCAATCCCGATAAGTGTGTCCTGTGCGGAAAATGCATTGAGGTATGTGACCACAAGGCAAGGGATTTCAAAGATGATACCGAAAGATTCTTTGAAGATCTGGAAAGCGGTAAAAAGATCTCTGTAGTAGCAGCACCTTCCGTCAGAACGAATTTCAGCAACTTTGAGCATTTGTTCGGTTTTCTCAGGAACAAGGGTGCAGAGGTGATCTATGATGTTTCCTTTGGCGCGGACATCACCACATGGGCTTACTTAAAGGCTATCAGGGAAATGAATCTTTCTGCGGTGGTGGCACAGCCCTGTCCTGCAATTGTCAGTTACATTGAAAAATACAAACCGGAGCTGATCGGGAATCTTGCACCTATTCATAGTCCGATGACCTGTACGGCTATTTATTTGAAACGTTATGCGAATGTTTTCAGCGATATTGCCTTTTTATCCCCCTGCATCGGCAAGATCAATGAAATCACCGATCCCAATACAAATGACTATGTTAAATACAATTTGACCTTTAAAAAATTGAGTGAATACCTGGAGAAAAATAAAATCAATCTGAATAACTTTAGCAAGGTGGAATTCGAGGACATCGGCTGCAGTCTGGGCTGTTTGTTCAGCAGGCCGGGCGGCTTGCGGGAGAACGTGGAAGTCAAGGTAAGGGATGCATGGATCAGACAGGTGGAAGGTCATGAGAATGCTTACAGTTATCTGGATGAATATAGTGAAAGGTTAAAAAACCATAAACCGGTACCGCTGCTTGTGGATATTTTAAACTGTTCGCATGGATGCAATCTTGGAACAGCCACCGCAAAAGATATTACTGCTGACGATGCTGATTTCGGACTGAATAAACTGAAACTTGAAAAAATAAACGACAAGGGCGGCAAATTGATTACCAGGAAAATAGATTGGCTTTACAGGCACTTTGATAAAACGCTTAAGCTGGAAGATTTCATCCGGCATTACAATACCAGCCTGATGACAGAACCGCTGAAAGTGCCCACAGATGCACAATACAACGAAATATTCGCCAGGATGCACAAAACCTCAAAACGCGAGCAGGAGCTCAATTGCTCCGCCTGTGGATATAATACCTGCAAGGAAATGGTTCAGGCAATCTTTAACGGACTAAATGACATTACCAACTGTATTGACTATAACAGACACGAGACCAATTTGGAGAGGGATCAGCTGGCATTGAACAATAAGGCGCTGGAAACCAAAAACAAGGAAATGAACAATGCATTGGATGAAGTTAAAAAGTTAAGTGAGGAGAGGTTGAGAAAGTCACAGGAGATAGAGTCCATCATTAAGAAAATGGCGGCAGCTTCGGCGACAACCTCCTCCGGAATAGAACAAGTCAATGGTATCGTGGATGGAATCGCAGATAACACCAACAATATGGCTGACTTTACAAAGGATGTATCAACTTCTGTCAATAGCATCGTTTTAGCCATGAAGGAGATTAATATTTCGCTCAATGAAATCAGCCAGAACTGCGGGCGTTCTAAAAACATTACTTCGGATGCAGAGCAGAAAGCCAAGGATACCAACCACATTATCGACGTTCTGAACACCTCGTCAAAGCAGATTGGGAAGATCGTAAAAGTGATTAATGAAATCGCCGACCAGACAAACATGCTGGCTTTGAACGCTGCAATTGAAGCAGCCGGTGCTGGCGAGGCGGGTAAAGGATTTGCCGTTGTTGCAGGTGAGGTGAAGGAATTGGCCAGGCAGACCGCAGATTCGACAGAAGAAATCAGTCATCAGATTGAAGTGATGCAAAATAACATGACAAACGCTGTCAATGCCATGGGAACGATCCTTGAGGTCATCGACGAGATGTCAAACATCACCAATACCATTGCTGCAGCAGTATCAGAGCAATCGGCAGTTTCCGGAAACATTTCCAATGCCGTGGTTGTCGCAGCTGATAAGGTGAATCTGATTACCGAAAAGATCAAAGATATAGCCTTTAGCTCGCAGGACGCCGCCAAAAGCATCTATGAAGCCTCTATTGGCATCAATGATCTGGCGTTGACCGCTTCCGAGCTTTCGGGAATGTAAAGAGCAGAAACCAGAAACCAGAAACCAGAGACCAGAGACCAGAGACCAGAGAC
>JAEWQC010000073.1 GCA_023399355.1 Bacillota bacterium
ACATAGAAGATGATTATCCTTTGTTGTGTATTTGTGTGGAAACTATATATTAACAGGATTTCATCTTCTTTTCTATTGTTCTTACTTTTTTTCCCACCAATTTCCCTACAGTAACTTTACGCTAACCACGAATAGTTCACCGGAACTAATTCTGCATCAAGTTAAGCTTTGCAGTTTGTCTATTACAACGAGGCGAAAGATGTCCCCCGCCCAAAGCAGCGGTAAGAAAATTTTTCTACAATCAAAATTCTCTTTTGAACCGATGAGTTATGACAAATGCACAGAAACCATCCTGCTGAAAGATGGATCCTGCTGAAAGATCTGAATTGGCTCACTGGAGCTAACATTGAAACAGGAGATGCTAGTTATACTATTCCTGTACCGTAAGGAATAGTATACCCCGAGTTTCATGTTAATGGTGTTTGTTTTCCGTTGTATTCCTCAAGGTATATGCCGGTAAGGTTATTCTCTTTCAGATAATTTAAAAGGTTTTCCCGGAGTACGGTATTTAACTCAAGATTACCGGAGTGATTGAGTATTTTTTCTGCAACGCCTTTTTTGAGTTTGCAGAATTTCCTCACGGACGGTCCAAATCCGGAGCCGTCCATTGCTTCTATGTACCCGGCAAGTGAGTATGTTCCGTCGGAGCTTCTGCGCAGCTTTATTGCGGCTGGACCACTGCCTCCGCCGCTTTCAGCCAGTTTCTTCCCAAAGAGTGTATATTCTTGATACCTCACCGTCACCCAGATCGTCAATATACCGTTCTCTTCATATTTATCATATATATACGGAGCAACAAGTACGATCCCTTCCTTGTTCACTGGTTTATAATGCTCAAGAGCTGCAGCAGTCGCCAATTCTTCCAGGGTATTGCCTTCAGGCGGCTTTACGGATGGCAGCGCAGCCATCTCAAGGGGTTTGAGCTGTGAATACCATTCTTCGCCGGTTTTCCAGCCTGCCGGAACGTTGTTCCTGTATCCGATTATTTCTATACAGGCTTCAGCCATGAGATCTCCGCGCGCTCCCTTGCCATTCCTGCTTGCAAATTGTCCCGCCATGTAATCGTAAGCCGGTTCCCCGTATTTTACGATCTCGTCCAGCGTGTTGGACTTGAAGGCTTCCTTGTTGTGATCTGTTTCGTCCGAATTCTGTCCGGCGATTATTTCATCAAGCTTGGTTTCAATCAATGCGGATAACAGTTCTTTATCCGGGTTGCCAAAGCTGGAATCCAGAACTTCCCATGCATTATCCTCCTTGTTGCCGAGCTTGAATACCGTTGCATAAAAAATGGTACCGTTCCCCAGGTCAAATTGAAGCGACAAGCCTGTCTCATTGCCTCTTTTGACATTATTGTCCTTTACAACCAGCCTGGAATCGTAGCCTATTGATTTGAAGAAATCCACGAAGGATTTTTCGGGATCTGTAATTGTTTTCGGAATTGTAATTCTGATAAAGCTTGCTGTGGCCTTTTGCGATATGGTTGACGGCATGGCAGTGGTAAGTGCTGCAGTTTGAGGATTTACAGTGTCTGATCCGGTTCTGGCCGTTGCAGCTGTACCTGAACTGCCCATATCTATTTGATTGTAGGATAGATCATTGGAGGTTTCCATCGTTTTTTTCTCAGTATCCTTTAACGCACTGGTCATTGTAAGGACTGATACTGCTACAAGTACCAATATAGCTGATACAATAGTTACTTTAAGCGTTTTATGACGTCCGGCTATCATATATATTCTCTCTTTCATTGTATTCTTCTCCGCCGCCATGGCGGTAGAGGAGTGAAGTATGCCGGCCGGAATGCTTTTCTGCCGTATTAAGGCAAGCAGGGTTTCTCCATAACTTATATGCTCCTCCTCACCAAGTCGATCCAATACCCGCGAATCACAGGACAATTCACAGTCTGCTTTTGATACCGAGGCAGCAAGCCATACAAGCGGATTATACCAATATATGATGCAGCACAGATTCCGGAGCAGTGCGATCCAATGATCCCTTTGCCTGAAATGACAAATCTCGTGGGTCAGCACATGTGCAAGCATTTTTGGGGATTGCAGCGCTTTCGCAGTGACAATGATTTTCGGGTGTAATATGCCGGTTAGACAGGGTGACGGCAATCCATCCATTCTATAAACCGGCAGTTCACATTGAACGTCAGGCAGCCGGGATGCCTGACTACGGACTTTATGTATAAACCTTACGTTAAGCACCGTCATATACGAGACAACGGCTGTCATACCGGCAAGCCAGGACAGAAGTATTACGGCAGATATATTAATTGCTGCTGCTTCAACTGGATCCGGGGCTGTCCCGGTATTAGCGGCAGCAGGGCTTTTCTTTGTACCGGTAGTACCCGGTTTGATCAGGCTGCCAGTCGCAACCGGCACTTTTTCATATTGTTCAGGTGCTGTCTGCAGTTGTACAACCGGCTGTTCCGAATATCCGGGTAAAAACTGAAACGTGTTCATTATACTTGCAGGGCTGGGAAGTGATACGGGCATCAACAGTCTTATAACTACTAGTGCCCAAACAGTGTATTGAAGGCGCGGGCTTATCCGCCTTCTGAAAATTCTGCGGAACAACAGTAAAGCTGCAATGAGCAGCGATGAGGTTACCGTGATTTCAAAAAGGGAGCGCAGTGTATTATCGATCATTCAGTTCCACCACCTTCTCCTCTTTTGGTGCTGCGAAGGATATCCACGAGTTCATCTATTTCTTCATTACTCATTTTCTCCTGCTGTATCAGGAAGGACACCATGAGTCCGACATTCCCGCCATATAGCTTATCCAGGAACGAATGTGTCTCCTCGCGTACTACCTCGCTTTTTTCAAGCTTCGGATAAAAAAGCCGTGCCGGTTGCGATTCTTCTACGCGTATGGCACCCTTTTTCAGCATGCGCTTAAGGAATGATATGATCGAGTGCTTCGACCATCCGGTTTCCTCCTTCAGGGAGCGCTCGATTTGCGTAATGGTGTGCGGAGAGTGCTCCCAGAGCAGCAGCATTATTTTCCACTCTGAATCGGTCAATCCAACGGCTTTATTCATAACCCTTACTCCTGCCTATGTAAATTGATAGTGACACATGAATAGGTAACCTTTTGTCTACCTTAAGTATATGTTAAACAGGAAAGCCATGTCAATAAATTGCGGTAATAATTTCGTTACCTGCTATCAAACCAATAAAAAAGTTTCTTAAGAGGTGGAACCGGTTGATCCGTTTATAGAAAGGCAGGCTTGTAAAACTAAAAATATGGAAAACTGTAATTAGGCCGCAACAAAGATGCATATTAATTTAGTAGTACTATTTCAATGAGGCGGGCAGAGTGACTGAGCGGAAACTAAATGCAGCATTGTATCTCTTGTTGTCGGCTGTTGTTTTGCTGTATCTGAATTTTAATATTTTTCATGTCAAACCTGTATATGTCCTGTCGGAGGAGGATAAAGCACCGGAGAATGTCCTGGGGGAGGATAAAGCACCGGAGAATGTCCTGGAGGAAGGCGTGAGCTCAATCGATCTTGAAGTACGGACACTTGAAGCGCGCAGTATAAATCCGACCGGCTACCACATATATGTGGATCTGGATCTCACGAAGATGTACTTGTACAAGGACGGTGAAGTCATCAGGACATACGAGGTATCAGGAGGAAAGGCCAGTACGCCTTCGCCGGAGGGAATCTGGAAGATCGTCAACAAGGACACCTGGGGTGAGGGATTTGGCGGCGCCTGGCTGGGATTCAACGTCCCCTGGGGGATGTACGGGATACACGGCACCAAAGAGCCGTGGTTTGTCGGGAGAACCAATGCTTCAAAAGGCTGTATCCGAATGAAAAATGCCGATGTCAAGGAACTGTTCAATTTAGTTCCCTATAATACGCTTGTTACAATTGTACAGAAAAACAAGTCTTTTTATCCAATGAAGGATGGCGACGCGGGGTCCAATGTGCTTGAGGTCGAAAGGTCGCTTAAGAAACTCGGATATTACAACGGCAGGGAGGACGGTAATTTCGGCCCGTCACTGCAAGCCGCTGTAAAGGAGTTCCAGAAAGACAACGGCCTATACAGGACAGGTGTTGTAAACATCAGTACGTATGAACAGATTGTGAAGCTGGTTAAGGAATTGGAGGATTGAAATGTTAACATAATATTCTCCACAAAAGATGAAGACTTAATACTGCCATTGATCTGCCGGGTTGCCACGATAAGAATTATGTACAGTATATACTGTACATAAAGCGGAGATTATTGTTGTAAGGATCATATGGCTAATCTCATCTTGCTCCGCCTGACCGGAATCATCCCGATGCTTTACATGTTAAGATCAACTGTGAACCTGCATTGATGCCATTGTCAGTTTTCTTTAGACCTTTGTCTGAACACACCTATCAGGAAGTTTATCTTGCGATGCAAGACCATGGACTTTATTTGGATGGATTTGTGGATTCCTCTTTGATATTATTATGAAAACCAGTATAATTAGTCATGGAAGATTATGATGCCGGACAGGAGTCGTTGTATCAGCTATGTGTTTCTATCCGAATGACAGGATTTAAAAAATCTGAACTGCGTGGTATATGATATGAAAAGAAAAGAGCAGATTCATCCGCCCAAAACCAGAATGACTTTTAATGTGGGCATTACGGGTCATGTTGAATTGCATGAAGCCGATCAAAAAATGCTTGTTAGCCGGATCGACAAAGTATTGGAAAAAATTAAAAATGAAATAGCGAATAAGTATGAAAAAACAAAAGCTTTTAATCTGTATGTGGACGAGCCGCCTGTTTTGCGCATGATATCCATGCTTGCGGAAGGCAGCGACCGAATTGTTGCGGAATGCGCTTTGAAACAGAATTTTATCCTTCAATGCCCCTTGCCAATGGCTCGTGAAGAGTATAAAAATGATTTTGGAACGGAAGACTCGAAGAATGAATTTGACGCACTTTTAGCGCAGGCTGACAGTGTTCTCGAAATAGAAGCCTGTGCAAAGAACAGGAGCAGAGCCTATCAGAACAGCGGTCAGGTTATGCTCGGTCAAATCGACCTGCTTCTTGCAGTCTGGAAAGGAATTGATTCCGACCTGATCGGCGGTACAAGCGACATCGTAGATATAGCCAGACATCATGATATCCCGGTTATCTGGATTCACTCAAAAGCGCCGCATGAAATTTCTTTTCTTTATGGGGAAATGCTTTCAAAACATTGGGAGGACGAAACCGAAAAAGCAATAGGGAAAATACTTCTCCCATGGAATATAAACGATAAAGAGCAATTATTCTCTGATACTTACTTTAAAGAAAAAACCGGCCGAAAAAGCCATATGAATTTGTATAATAACCTGAAAGCTCTACTTTTGGGTTCTCATAACAAAAAAGTACCTTCTGCCGATACTCCGGCTCCGGAAAAAGGAAACTTCTATAAAGAGCACTATCTTGCACATTATAACTGCGCAGACGATTTTGCACAGTACTATCGTGATATTTATCGTTCCTGCGGAGTTATCCGGCAGTTGCTGCCGTTTTTCGCAAGCATCGGACTTGCTCTGGGCTTCTATACTTCTCTTTTCGGAGGGCCGAACGGAGCACCGGCTGCTCAAAAGCAAGTCATTGATATTGTCAGCAACATTGGCTTTATGATACAGGCCATTTGTTTTGTTTTAATCATTTTTTTAGGCAAACTTGAAAAGAAATCTCACTGGCATCAAAAATCCATGGATTATCGGGCTTTGGCAGAGCTGCTGCGGCAGATGGAGTATTTAAGCCCTGCAGGACTTGTCGTACGTGGCCTTAGAACTCCTGCCTTCAATAAAAATGTGAGTGCTTCATGGATCAACTGGCAGTTTAGAGCCATATCGAGGGAAGCAGGACTTCCCTCCGGCAGAATTAACAAGCCAAAGCTGGGAGAGTTCATGAGATTTCTTGATGATAACATCATCCATGGCCAATTGAGCTACCATGATGACAACTCAAGGAAGATGGATTTGATTTCATTGAGAATCGAATCCTTCGGCAGGTCGATTTATTATGCGAGCGTCCTTATCTATGTCGTTCGCGTAGTTGTTCATATTGCTACCAGCGGTACGATGTTTACGGCGCTTGGAAGTGAACAAAGGGGTTATATATCTACTTTTTTCAATATGCTGAGCATGGTGGTTCCCCTGTTTTCATCCCTTGCTTTTGGTCTTTCATCCCAGGAAGGGTTTGGACGTATAAAACAGCTGTCGGAAGTGATGATTGAAAAGCTGCAGTGTTTATCCGATCAAGCGGTAAGCGTTGACGAGGATTATCATGCGTTTATGAAGTTTTCACAATCTGCTGCCGACCTTATGCTTTCTGAATTTACTGATTGGAATGTGTTTTTTCAATCAAAAATAATTTCAAGTATGTAACACCTGTTCGCCAAGGTAAATTGCAAATTCAATTTGCCTTGGCTTGAAAGGGGTCTTCACTTTGTCATTAAAGCCGGCGTCAGACACATGGCAGGAAATCAGGCTTTTTATATCAAGTACTTTCAGGGATATGCAGGCAGAAAGGGACTATCTTGTACGCTTCGTTTTCCCACGAGTAAGAGAAGAACTGCTTCGCTACCATATCTATTTTATCGATGTGGATTTGCGTTGGGGCATTACGGATGAGGACAATATTGTCGGGGCATGCAGGTCCATTATTGATGAATGTCATCCGCTTTTCCTGGGCATTCTCGGAGGACGATACGGCTGGGT
>JAEWQC010000076.1 GCA_023399355.1 Bacillota bacterium
ATTGTGGATTCTGCTCATGGTGGCTCTTTTTTTCTTTTTTGCTCATTGTGGCAGAGGACTGGTACATGGGGATGAATATACACACTGGGCACTCACTGTGAAAAATATGTTTTGTACAGGCCTTCTTGGAAGTGACAAAGCGTCAATTACAGAGTATAAGGACTATCCTCCCGCAACAGCAGTTCTTGAATATATGATTGTAAAGCTGAATGGGGTTTATAGAGAGGAAGATCTATTTAGGGGGATTAGTATTTTAAGTGCTTCTCTGGTGTTATCAATGATAGAGCCGGTGATGGCAATGGTGGAAGGTAGAAAACGTTATCTATGGGTGGTAATTGCTTTGCTTTCTCCTGCGATTTTTTTCTATCCCTATACAGAAACTTTGGTGGATTGCTTATTAGGATTATTATTTTCCTATATAATTTTGCAGTATATGTTTATGAGAGGGCATTCAAAGTTTGATTATCTGTCAATATTAATGGCAACTGCGGTATTGGTGCTTACAAAGGCATCAGGAGCAGGACTTGCGGTGATTAGCTGCATTATTGTGATCTGCAATATCCTTTTTGAACGTGAAGAAAGAAGTGAAAAAATTAAGGTTCTTGTTGGTATGATTGTTTCTATCATTGTTGGAAAGCTTTCCTGGCGTATCTCTCTTCAATTAGGTGGAGGTAGACAGCATTGGGATACTTCTGCTATTAATTTTGGATCCATAGTCGGATTACTTGAAAATTTTGGAGAAAGTGAGAAAGGGATTTTAAGGGGATATATTTTAGATTATATATATCCACAAAACTCATTAAACTTAATTTCCTTATCTTATATTGCATGGATATTGATTATTGGGGCAGCGCTTTTTTTGTATTCAAGGCGGGTTGAGACAAATAAAAAGTTAGTATGGGGAATTGCAATTGGTATTTTTGTGGGACTATCTGTTTACTCTCTTTCCTTGCTCATGCTTTATTTCTTTGTTTGGCACACTGCACTGACAGATGGAAGCTTTTACCGCTATATGAACACCTATTTCATGGGGGCTTCTTTTTTTGTGGCTATCATAATACTAAGAAAAATATCTTCTTTAGATAGAAAATTTTTAAAGAAGAATGTTATGATCATTTTGATCGGTCTTGTTTTTTTATGTCGCCCGTATGAAGTATATAAATTGCTTATGGGTTTTACACATGTATTTAGTCGAACTGAATCTATATATGCAGGAGTACATGAATTTGATATAGAGGGAGATATTGATCCAACAGAGTTGATTATTGTTAGCGTAGGTAAAAATAGTGGGGTGGAGGAGATAAAGCGTTTGAAGTACCAATATGTTCCATATAGGTACTATGAGCCTTTGGATGAGAGGGTGCTTGAGCAGCTGATTATAGAAGAGCAGCCAAAGTATGTGTGTTTAATAGGAGAGGATGGAACGGAAGAGATATGCAAGATAGAGCAGTGATTATTATACCGGCACTAAATCCGCCGAAAAGCTTGGTCAATTATTGTAGGAGCCTTTTGCAAGCCGGGTTTTCCCAAATAATATTGATTGATGATGGAAGCTGTGAAGTATATAAAGAATTGTTTAGTGAAATTGCTGATTTAGAGGGATGTAGCGTTCTTAGACATGCAATAAATCTTGGAAAGGGAAGAGCTCTTAAGGATGCCTTTAACCAGTTCCTGAATATGACGGATTATCAAAAATATTCTGGTGTCATTACCGTGGATTCAGATGGGCAGCATGCTATAAAAGATGTCCTCGCCATAAATGAAGAAATGGCGAAGAATAAACCGGAACTAATTTTAGGAGTACGGGATTTTCATGGAAAAGACATTCCCTCCAAAAGTCGTTTTGGGAATAGATTGACATGTAAAGTCTTTCAACTCCTGCACGGAATCAAGCTAAAGGATACCCAAACCGGCTTGAGGGGAATCCCCACGAAATTACTGAAAGAATACCTTCTCTTACAAGGCGAGCGATTTGAATATGAAACAAATATGCTGATTGCAACGGCGATGAAACAAATACCATTTTATGAAGTTGATATACAAACAATTTATGTGGATGGTAATAAAGAAACGCATTTCCATCCAATTCGTGACTCTCTTGCTATTTACAGACTACTATTTTTTACATTTATCAAGTATACTGTTGCTTCTTTTTCTTCTTTTGTTCTTGATATTGCACTATTTCAGTTCATTTTAATGCTTGCCGGTAACATGGGAGAAGCATTTAGAATCGGGATAGCTACTGTTATGTCCAGATTAATTTCTTCTATTTTTAATTTTTTTGTAAATAAGAATATTGTATTTAGGAAGAAAGGGAAGAATATAAGCCTAATAGTTAAATATTATTGCTTATGTATCTTGCAAATGGTATGTTCGGCGGGGCTGGTGCTTTTATTTTATCAGAGATTAGGCATATCAGAGACAATAGTAAAAATTTTGGTTGATACGGTTCTGTTTATGATTAGCTATAGAGTACAAAAAAGCCTCATTTTCGTAAACGGTGAATTATAGTGGTGGGAGTCCTTTTCATATTTGACGGATATGGTTTCTATCATTTTCTGCTAAACCTGTTTTGTATTCAAACCGGCATCAGTGAAAATAGCATTACATTTAATGTTTGGG
>JAEWQC010000119.1 GCA_023399355.1 Bacillota bacterium
AGAGAAATACATGAAAATGATAGCCAGCAAGCCCACCGTCAATCCGTCAGACAAAGTCCCGGCATCAAAATCGTAAGAAGTCATCGTGGAAATGATCAGCGCCGGTGCAGTGATCC
Source organism: Bacillota bacterium (assembly GCA_023399355.1). Classification (GTDB taxonomy): domain Bacteria; phylum Bacillota; class Clostridia; order Acetivibrionales; family DTU013; genus UBA1305. The sequence goes on from JAEWQC010000119.1 coordinate 117, forward strand.
TGATGAGTACCTTTGATAAAACCGTATCGGCACCTTCCGATAAAAAGCCCGATTTTCTGGCGATATATCCAATCACGGTCAATATGATCAAAGCCGCGACTTGATTGATTAAAATGCTTATCTCCTGCATATTATGCCACGTGTCCTTTTATTCCCACTCGATTGTTGCCGGGGGTTTGCTCGTAATATCGTATACAATTCTATTAATATGTTTCACTTCATTCACAATTCGGTTTGAGATTTTCTCCAACAGGTCGTAGGGTATCCTGGCCCAGTCGGCGGTCATGAAATCCGTCGTGGTGACTGCCCTGAGCGCCAGCGTGAAATCGTAGGTCCTCTCATCCCCCATTACTCCAACACTCCGCATTCCCGTGAGAACTGTGAAGTACTGGTTGATCTCCCTGTCCAGGCCTGCATTTGCTATTTCACTTCTGAATATATGGTCGGAATCCTTCAGTATTTCGAGCTTTTCCTTCGTTACATCGCCTATGATCCTTATTGCCAGGCCAGGCCCGGGGAACGGCTGGCGCCAGACGATTTCCGCCGGTATCTCAAGTTCTTCTCCGGCTTTTCTCACTTCGTCCTTGAAGAGATTCCTCAGGGGTTCGATAATTTCTTTAAAGTCAACATAATCCGGCAATCCACCGACATTATGGTGGCTCTTGATAACAGCTGCATCGCCTGCACCGCTTTCAATGACATCCGGATAAATAGTGCCCTGTACGAGATAATCCACTTTACCGATTTTTTTCGCTTCATCCTCAAAAACCCGGATAAATTCTTCTCCGATTATTTTTCTCTTGGTTTCAGGATCATCAACACCGGCTAGCTTCTCCAGGAACCTGTCTTCGGCATTCACCCGGATCAGATTGATGTCGAATTTTTCCCTGAACACCTTTTCTACCTGGTCTCCTTCATATTTCCTAAGGAGTCCGTGATCTACAAAGATACAGGTTAACTGTTTTCCAATCGCCCTGTGCATCATGACAGCCGCTACGGAGGAATCAACACCGCCGGAGAGTGCACAAAGCGCCTTCCCGTTGCCGACCTTCGCCTTTATGGCCTGGATGGATTGTTCTACAAAGGAGGACATGATCCAGTCTCCTGAACAGCCGCATATTTTATAAAGGAAATTGTTGAGTATTTCTCTGCCTTTGGGCGTATGCATCACTTCAGGATGGAACTGCACTCCGTAAAAACTTCTGCCGCAGTCCTCCATTGCCACATTCGGACAGTTAGGCGAATTTGCTATTTTAGTGAAGCCCTCCGGCATATCTTTTACAAAATAAGTATGGCTCATCCAGCAAGTCGTATTACATTCAACGCCTTCAAACAACCTGCTTTTATTCTCAAGCTCAATATTCATTTTGCCATACTCACGCTGTTGTGCTCTTTCCACACTGCCGCCAAGCATTACACCCATCAGCTGCATGCCGTAACAGATTCCAAGGATCGGTATGCCAAGTTTGAAAATTTCATTATCACAGAATGGAGCCCCGGGATCGAGTACCGAAGCCTGTCCCCCGGTAAATATGATCCCTTTCGGGTTCAATGCTTTAATTCGCTCAATGGAAGCATTGTATGGCAGTACTTCGCAATAGACCTTCGCTTCTCTGACCCTTCTTGCGATCAACTGGTTGTATTGAGCTCCGAAATCCAGTATGAGAATTAGTTCGTTATTCATTTTCTTATTCTCCTATATTGATTTCTATAATAAGTTGCAAAATTTTTGTAAGGAATTTTTTTTGCAACACGGTGCCTTATATCATGCAAGCAAAAAAATTGGTGATCCCGAATCCTTTTCATTGTATATCATTGAATTATGAATTATTATATCCGAGTGCATCAGCAATGTAAACGGTAGTATGCCAAAACATTGCTCACCCGGGCTTCCTAAAATTGTGCAACTTCATCTGTATGCTCTGAAAATCTTTTATCATGAGCCTTTCGCAATGCCGAACCGTTGAGGTAATCAAAACGGCTGCCCTGGATTCTGTTCTCCTGCAGCATTTTACTTTCTATCAGCTCCAGTACCTTCCACCAGCTGGTATCCCAGTTGCAGAACAGGGTCCTTGCGGCAGGTGCGCGTCCAAGCAGCCTTTGCACCACAATGCCGGGGTCCAGATATTCCAGAAACAGCAGGGTCCTTTCAATGAAAGCCTCCATACTGAGTGGCTGAAACTCGCCCCTTTTATAGCTTTCGCCCAAAGGAGTACTCTCAAGGATGTAAAGTGAATGACATTTTACCTGGTCTGTCCCAAGAGCGGAAAGCAGTCTGGCCCCTTCAACCACATCCTCCGTTTCATCTGCCGGCAGATCCGTGATCATATGAGTGCATACCTGCAGGCCCCTTTTTTTTATTCTGAGTATGGCATCAGCGAATTCAGCCAGGCTATGCCCTCTATTCATCCATTTAAGTGTTTTCAGGCTTACGGACTGTAATCCGAGTTCTATGACGATATCAACTGCTTTTTCCTCTTTCAGGTGCAATAGAAAATCAAGGCGCCGGTCATCAATGCAATCCGGCCTGGTGGAAATGTAGAGTGCTGCGATTCTGTCACAGCAGGCCTCCGTCATATATTGTCCAAAAACCTTCATTGGCAGGTAGGTGTTTGAGAAGTTCTGGAAATAGGCAATAAACTTTTCCGCTTTGTAATGCTCGCCGATATATCGGGCATTTGCTGCAAGCTGTTCGCTAATACTCATTTGGGCAGACAGGCTTTCGAAACCCGCTCCCTCTTCCCCGCAAAAGCGGCAGCCTCCGCTGCCTGCAGTCCCATCTCTGTTCGGGCAGCCGACAGGCAGGTTTACAGGCAGCTTGTAAACTCTGCAGCCATATCTTTCTTTTAAATAATCCGAAAATTTGTAATAATAATTAAAAGCCATATTGCTTCGCAGCCTCGGCTTTAACAAGCTCGTATACCTTAATAAGCGGCAGTCCCGAGACCGCTGCCAGATTCCTGCAATCCTCATATTCAGGAGATGCCTTTTTTATGCCCCCACTGGAAGCCACTTTCACATTCACCCTGCCATATTGTGTTTCTACTGTTACAATGCTGCGTTCCATACAGTATCGTTTCATGCTTTTTGAACGAATGCCCAGGGTGGATGTTTCAGCAAGCACGATTCCTGCCAAGATATCCTCCATGCCCGGCTTTGCAAGAACGGTCAGCATATAGGCGGGCCTGTTCTTTTTCATGAATATGGGCGTAAAGAATACATCCAGAGCACCTGCTTCAAACAGTTTGGACATTGCATATCCCAAAGTTTCCGATGTGGTATCGTCTATATTCGTTTCAAGCACAATAATTTCATCCGTGGCTGGTGAAATAACAGCTTTATTGTTTACACCGGCCACAGAAGCATTTGCAGTTTCGCTATTTTTATGAGTAGCAGAAGTATTTGCAGCTTGGCCATTTTCATCCGCGGCAGAAGTATTTGCAGCTTTTGCTCCGGCTCCGGCTGTCTCATCAAGTGTTTCACCTAGAACCACCCTCAGAGCGTTAAGTCTTCCGGTATTTCGTTTTCCGTGACCGTAGCCGGTCTTTTCTACCTTCATGGCAGGCATTCTGCCATAACCGGCGGCCAGGTTCTTGATCAGCCCCATACCGGTCGGTGTCACCAGTTCTGTTCCGACCTCTTCAGATATAAGAGGTATTCCGCTTCCCGCAAGCATTTCCATCACCGCAGGCACCGGAACGGGAATGATGCCGTGCCTGCACTCGATAAAGCCGTTTCCGTCATGAAGCACCGAGCTGTACACCTTCTCGACACCTAACAAATCAAGGCATATTGCGGTTCCTGTTATATCAACAATAGAGTCGATCGCACCGACTTCATGAAAATGTACTTCGTTGACCGGTTTGCCATGTACTTTCGCCTCGGCCGCAGCTATTTCCCGAAATACCCTTTTGCTGAAATTCTTGATGTTGTCATTTAAGCAGCCATGGTCAATAATTTGTTCGATTTCGATCAAGCCGCGTTCTGTATGTGCCTGGCCGTGCCTGTGGTCGTGCCCATGCCCATGCTCGTGCCCATGCTCATGCTCATGCCCGTGCCCATGCCCATGCTCGTGCCCATGCTCATGCTCATGCCCGTGCCCATGC
>JAEWQC010000154.1 GCA_023399355.1 Bacillota bacterium
ATTCAATTAGGGACCCGGCTTTGCACCGGACCTGGCTTCATGAATTAAAACGATGCCCACGTAAAATGGTGTCCAAGTACCCGGCTTCACAAAGGTAAAACAATGTCCGTTAAAAAGGGCGGAAAACACAATTTAGTGCTTCCCACCCCAGAAGTCGAATTCTCTTGAAAGTGAATTTACATTCACCCAACCGTTTTTTTCATATTTAACTAAGCAAAGTATACCATAATTCTAATTATGCATTCAATACCAAAACAGGTTTGTTACTATATTTTAACTATTTCTTTATGCGTGTACCCCCTTTTCCAAATGATCTTTATATGGTAACAATTTTATAAATGATAAACAGAGAATAAAAGCAAACCAAAGCCAGGCCGGACATTCTTGAAAGCCTTTAAGTATATCCTAGGAATTGCCAAAGGTATTTATTATTATACTGCGGGCGGTAATATAATTGACGGCATAATAGCCCGCTGTAATATCCGAAATGATAACACAGCGCACTGAAGTGCCGGAGGAAGCGTGAATGAACTTCCCATCGCCAATATATATGCCGGCATGGTTAATGACCGTATGGCTTCCGTTTGTATCAAAGAATACCAGATTTCCCGGCTTGAGATTTTCCTTTGAAACCTCTTCCCCTTGTTTGGCTTGGGCAGATGAAGTACGTTCCAGCTGAATTCCGAATTTTTTGTACACATAACTGGTAAAACCGGAACAATCAAAGCCGTCGGGCGACATGCCGCCATAAATATATGGTGTGCCAAGCAGGGATTTGGCGAAGTTTATGATCTCGTCCACATTGGGAAGTTCTGTATTGGGACTTGCAGTTATTGAGCTTGTACTTGTCGAACTTGCAGTTGTCGAGCTTGTACTTGTCGAACTTGCGGTTGTCGAGCTTGTACTTGTCGAGCTTGTACTTGTCGAACTTGCAGTTGTCGAACCCGCACTTGTTTTATCGTTTGTGTCGCTGTTTCCCACATCCGGAATATTAATGGCATTACTCATTCCATTGTCAATATTATCAGAAGATCCCGGAATATTCTTATCATTTACAATATTTACACTTGTGTCAATCCCCGTTTCTGCCAAGGGAGCCGGAGCAATTTCGCGTTCCTTTACCGCGTCTTTCTCAGCCGCATCCTCCATTCCACGTGAAGTATTTCCCTTATTTACAGTGATACAGTCCATCCTGATCCAGCCGGAATTCCCATTCTCCCGTTTTACCTCATACCAATTTCCCTTTGTTTGAATGATGCTTACCGTTTCGCCCTTCGGTAATTTACCGGTAATGGAAGCTGACATGCCGGCCCCACTGCGTAAATTGACAATGGAAGAATTGATCGTTCCCTTTTGCGTCTTTTCAACGGCAACAGTAACACAAGGAATTGAAACCCATCCTGTTAAGCCCTTCGCATTGACTTTGTACCAATCGTCCTTTTTCTCCGTAATCGAAACCTGCATCCCTTTGGAAAGCTTGCATAGTATTTTCGATGTTAAAGCCGGAGTTTTCCTCAAATTCAAAATGTCCACAGATACAATACCGGTTTGATTGCCTGCTGCAAAAGCCGTTCCCGGAAAGGATAGAAATAGGAGGATTGTAATTAAAGCTGGTATGATTCGTTTCAACATTATGACCGTTTTCCCCTCTGCTTGCAGCTTCTGAGATAGCTAGACAAAAGGTTTTCTCTTCACGTTTGTGTTAAGAATATTATACCTTTGCAGGCGAATTATGTCTACTTTTGCATATTACATTACCATTACAATACAGTTAAAATCATCTTAAATTGATTAAATTTCATGAATGTTGTAGTATTATGTAGACATGCAGAAATTTACTGTATTGTTAATATGGAGAGCGAAGTGCCCCTTTCATCAGAAGGATATTTTGAAAAAACTTGCCACCCTGGGATTGGTGATATTATCCGCTTTGACAATCCTGAAATTCATTATGGTATGCAACTGTCGGATGTTCTTCAAGACAAGTTTCAGGATATTGTTGACAAAGTCGAATGGAAAGTTCATTGAAAATGTAGCAGATTGATTTACATCTAGGATTAAATCAGTTCGCTGCATTTTCAATGAATCTGCGAAGCATGGTGGCTACTTCAGCGCGGCTTGCAGTTGCCTTCACATTCATGTTTCCCTTGTCATCGCCGGTCATTATGCCTTCACAGATTACATATCGCAAAGCCTTACCATTATATTCATTAAACATCGTGAATGCATCATTATAGGATAAAAGATTTGATTCCATGTCAAGTGTGACGTCATATTTCTTGTATTTAGCATAATTGTAGAAAAGAATAGCAAGTTGTTCGCGGGTCACCTCACTGTTCGGAGCGAAGAGGTTTTTTCCAATGCCATTGGAGATGCCATTGGTTGCCGCCCAACCTACGGCATTTTTATACCAGGCACTGGAAGCCACATCGGAGAAGGAACTTTTATATGTGCCTTTATCACCGCTGAGACGGTATAGTACAGTGACCATCATGCCTCTTGTCATAGTGCTGTGCGGGGAGAATTTGTTCCCGCCTGTACCGTTCATCAGACCTGCGGCGCACACAAAATTGACGTTTTTAAAGAACCAGTCTTTTGCAGTAACATCGGTAAACATAGCGCCTGTTTTCGTATCACTGGCAGGCGTATCAGATGCCAGGGCCGGTGTGCCAAGAATGGGTAAAATGCACAAAAGCATACAAAGGGTTAGTGCTGCGACCAGAAACCTTTTTGTTTTCATGATGATCCTCCTGCAAATTTGTTTTTTATTTAAGAAGAAAAGGAAATGCTCCATTGGAATGTATAAAAGCGGATTGGTTATACCGCATTAATCTATTCTGAAGCCTTCAACGGAAAAAAATTTCATCTGTATGACATAAATGATAGAATATAACTAAATTATAAAATAAATGATAATACAGTATACAATTTTTGTCAAGCAACACACGAAAGGCTGTCGCTAATGATATGCAACAGCCTAATCTGATAGTAACCATAATACAACAAAAACAAATTTAACTTGATTATATAATCGTTTCACATAAACTGGCAACCTGTAATGTACTATTTAAGGGCCTTCCGAGACTCAATATCAGAAGGTATACTGGGAAACTCCGATATTACCCTCAAAAATTCACATATTTGAAATGCAAGTTATTATGTTCATCAACTAATTCACAATATATTTCATTTATTACATCTATGGCTTTGCATCCGGTATCTGTACAACACAATCCTTTATAATAGCAAATCCCAAGGGGTTTTTATTAATATCGTATAAAAAAACGTAGCATGAAAAACTACCATTCTCATTATACTCCAAATTGTCGTCATATTTTTTTAAATTTAATTCATTTCGAGCTTTGGCCTCTGCCATTATCATCCTGGCATATTCGGGAGTATATATTGGATAACATAGTGTACGGAAATAATAGAATGTGCTCATACTCTTCGGAATCTTATTTCTATTTATTTTAATCTCCAAAGCTTTGCTATAATGTCCTTTACCATTTGATACAGTGACGCCCTTATAAAACTGCTGCACATTATCAAAATCACTTTTTTTAGGGACAGGCGGTGTTGCTACTTCAGCTTCGACATTATTATCATTAAACCCCTGTATATTTGTGAAATCCACTTTGACAGGAGAGTCATAAGATTCATCTAGAATATTGGTCAAGCCCGTACCGGAAAAGAAATTTACGATGTCATTTATTGTACTAAGATTTACTTCATGGCCAACACCATTATATGTTTTAAACTTAATTTCAGAAAAATCCTTTAAAATCTGCTGTGTTTTGTCCCATCTATCGGGCATCTGTTTTCTGCCGAATAGAATCCAGATGGTTTGGGCGTCCTATTCTTCGAAGCAATCTCTAAATTGAGTTGCATCATTAGTATCAATCCCGCCCATATACAAATATTGATCGACTTTTTTATACGTCTCCAAAACGAATTCTTTTCCGGTCAATTCTTTGAAATCAAAAATACCAACCGGATATCTGAGAGACGTCCCGTCATATTTTACGAACGGTAACACCGTTGTACCAGCTATACCTCCTGCCGCCAGTGCTCTGACCATATCGGGATGAATAATGGCAAACCTTTGAGCGAATTTGGCTGAAGCAGAATAACCAGACAGGAAGACTTTATCTGCAGTTTTTATATTGTTGGCAGCTAGTTGGCTTTGAGCATCCTTTATCATAGCAATAAGCTGAAGATCAGCTCTTTTTTTACTATTGTCGGCAGTGGTAAGAGCTAGATTGACAATTTCGCTATTAATGTCGGTAGCAGTCACCACTATTATTGATGAACACACAACAGTATAAGATATAAAGGTGATAAATATAAAACATATAATAGCTTTTGATACTCTATGCATCCACTCTTCCTCAAATTAAAACAACTCAATTACAGTAATTCCTATAATATACAAATTATTTTATCATATAATAAAGTCTTTTTCAAATAATACATTAATCAAACAGGAGGGAATTTATTGACACTACCGGGAATTGACCCGCAGACATATGACATACCTGCAATCTGTATAATCCTGTTATAATCCCATGCTATAAGACTAAAGGAAAGCGATAATCTCTACTATATTCAAAATAGTAGGCTGGGCCATTGCACCACGTATGAGAGCGGAATTATGCACGGAAGTCTTACAAAACTCAGTAATGAGACACAGACCGCCAAAAGGCTTGATACATCACTCGGATCAAGGAAGGCAGTATTGCAGCAAGGAGTATATAGAGGAACTTGAAAAGCACGGAATGGTGAGGAGCATGAGCCGCAGGGGGAATTGCTGAGACAACGCATGTGCAGAAACTTTTTTCAGCACAATCAAATCAGAAAGGCTGCATCACAGGATTTACAAGAATCTTGAGGAAGCAAGGAAAGATATTTTTGGTATATAGAATACTTCTATAACCGAAACAGAAGGCATGTAGCCCTTGGGAACCTTACTCCTGCATCATTCCTGAGAAAGCATTATAAAGAGGTAAAAGCAGCTTGAGAGCGCTGTAGAGCATTTATGCCGCAAAAACTTCTTGATAATGAGTATCCGGCATGTTAGGCTATACTGCCAGGTAACAACCATTCTCCAGAGACCTACTTCGTGTTCAGTATGGGAGTGATGGCTTTGTTACCAGTAAACATGACGGCAGAAGCTCATTGTCAAGAAGGCCGTGGAATAAATGCGAGGGAAATGGCAGGTAATGAAAATGTAAGAAAAATGAAGATATCCTAACTGTGAAGTGTTCGTTTTATTGAGAAAGGGTCACAGAAGTGATATTATCAAGGTAGAAGGGTGTGCCTGACTCTCTGTTAACAATGAATATACAAGCTGTTTGCGATTAAGGTGGGCTCGCCGTGCAAGTTCAGAATCCGCTTAATTTACAAATGGATTAAAGAATAGAATAAATTAAGGAGTTGGGTATGAAAGTTGCAATTTGCGATGATGATAGAAAGCAGCTTGCTGTCATAAAAGCTGCAATGAAAAATTATGAGTTGGAGCATAACGAATATACCTACGAAATAGAATGCTTTGACAATCCGCTTGAGTTTATGCAGTCCATGGAAAAAACAGGCGGCTATGATATTTTGCTTCTGGATATCTGTATGCCTGGTGTTTTGGGTACCGATATTGCAAAAGAAATCCGGAGAAAAAAGGAGAACAGTGAAATTGTTTTTTTGACTACAAGTCAGGATTTTGCGGTGGAAGCATTCGCTCTCAAGGCTGCACATTATGTGGTCAAGCCCTTTACGGCGGAGCAATTCGCCGAGGCCCTGGACAGAGCTATGGAAAAATTCATAAGCAAACAAAATAAGAACATGAATATAAAGCTGCAAAACGGGGACATGAGGTTTATTGAACTCAATGAAATCATGTACGTTGAGAGCTTTCGACATACTCAATGCATCTATTTGAAAAGCGGCGAAAGCATTGAGGCAAGGGAGACACTTACCAAGCTTTCCTCTATGTTTGACGAGGTATCCAAAGGGCAGTTCATATGTCCGTACAAGGGCTTTATTGTCAATCAGAAAAGCATCCGGGGAATTGAGCCTGCGAAAATTATCCTCAAAAACGGTAAGGAAATCCCCATCGTTAAACGGAATTTTGCTGTAATAAAACAACAATATTTCAGCTTCATGTTTATAAAGGAGGCTGATAAACGTGGATAATCTCCTCTTTGCCAACGTTTTGCGAGGTGATGTTTCGATCATTCTTAATATTGTACTTATTTTTTCACTTGTAGAGTTAAAATACAGTAAAAAGGTTACACTCACTGTTTTAACTGCAGCCTGTACTTTGATCATTATTGTGAATAACTGTTTGTACGTTTTTTATGATGTAACAATTGTGGGCAGATTAAGTATTGGCATTTGGCTTGCAGCCGGTATATGCCTCAAATTTTTGAGTACTGACAGTATTATGAAATGGTTATTTAATATAATTACCGCAATAAATGTTTTATTCTTTATAACAGTAATAAGTTATGTTTTATCGCGCTACTTTCCATATCCCATGTACACAAACACAGCAATTCGCATTGTACTATATATAATTTTTATCATACTATTTAAGAAATTTGTGTATCCCCTCTATCGGCAGGTGGCGGATCGATGGCAACAATTTCTATCGGTTACCGTGGGGATTATGCTGAATTATGCATATATATTAATTACCTCTCAAGATATTGCTGCAACAATTACAAGAAACTTTATACCCATTTTACTACTGACGGGCTTGATGTTTCTGGTTTATGGTGCGATACTCTGGTCATTTCAAAGCATCATACAGGAATATAAATTCCATATCGAAAAAGAGCAGACCAGGCTGCAAGATGAACTTCTTTCCTCGCAGCTTGCGGCATATGAAGAATTTTTTGAAGTCTCAAAACGCCACCGTCACGATTTGCGGCACCATAATCAAATTATCATGGAATACCTTAAATCCGGCGATACAGAAGGTGCCGAGGAATATTTGCAGCTTTATGATGCAAGCCTCACAGAAACTGCCGCAACAAGCTATTGCAAAAATCACATTGCCAATGCGGTGCTATGCCTGTATGCACAAAAGGCGCAAAAGGAAGATATCCTCTTCGCCGCAAATGCGGACATTCCCGAAAGTGTAGCTATGACTCCACCTGAGTTTGGCAGTTTGCTTTCCAATATTCTTGAAAATGCACTGGAAGCCTGCAGAAGGACAAGAGCGGATGAGCGCTTTATCACTTTTACAGCCGAAGTTGAGGAGGAAAGCTTGAAAATAGAGCTGCAAAACTCAGTAAGCGGCAAAGTGGAAATCAGAAACAACCTTCCTGTTTCGACAAAAAAAAACGGCGGTCTAGGCACAAAAAGCGTGCTGCACATTGTAGAGAGCTATCATGGCATGCTTAATTTCAGTCAGGAGGGCGACACCTTTATCACTCAGATTGTTCTGCCTGCATAGTTTATATAAGCATATAACGAGGCGAAAGATTTCCCCCACATCTAAAGCTATTTTTGCTTACGCAAAAAAGCCTGGGTGGCAGGTACCGATTTGCTTTTCAGGCGGAGAGCATATCTCCCGCCTCGTTGAAACACTGCTGAGGTAAGAAAATTTTTCTACAAACGAAAAATTTTCTTTGAACCGAAGTGTTATAAGAGCCGTATAAAAACAGTTTGTTGTTTTTATGCGGCTCTTTTTTGTGTTTGCACATTTTGTCGTCTTGTGCAGAATTATGTATGTTTTGTGCAGACGAAGAAAAAATCGGCCTTTTTTGCACTATTCTATCGTTGAGAAACAAATGAAATAGTACTTCCGATTTTTCGCGGGCCACTTATGTGAACTGTACGGTGTGTAGCAAAATTGTAGCGGAAGTTGTTGTTTTATTGTTCCTAAATAAGGCATTTTGGAAGGAGTTCATGTGAATGCTTCAAAACTGCATTGACCACACGAAGGAAGTGGAAAAGCGAATATCTGCGATTACGACAAGTCCCAGGGACACCTGTTCCTTTTATCAGCCAAGGGATATGTGCCTTAATGCGATGAAGGAGTGCTGGTATTGCAGGTATGCTTCGTTTGATTTTGCGAGTGAGGACCCAAACAAGCACGGATTTTGCAAATTTAAGAAGCGTTAACTTATTAACAGAAAGTCATAATCAATAGGAGGAAAATATGAAAACAACGAAATCATGTGGGAAGAAGATTTTATCTTTCTTATTAGCCTTGTTAATGGTCGTAGGGCTATTCTCTGGAATGACCATGCAGGTGAGGGCGGCAGAGATGGACTATTCTCCGGGAGCGACGGCAGGTACAAGTTCGGCACCGGTGACCTATAACATCAGTAATGAGGCACAGCTTCGAGACCTTGCAACGGCGGTAAACAATGGTACAAGTTATCAATACACCACATTTGTGCTTCAGAATGACATTGCTCTTTCCGGCGGTGCTTGGACGCCTATTGGAACAACAGATGGTGCAGTACATCCATTCCAAGGTACGTTTGATGGGAATAACAAAAAAATTGCAGGGATAAAAATCGGCTCATCAAGTGCTCCGGAAGTTACGCTTTCCAATGTGGGTTTGTTTGGTTATGTTCGTAGCAGCATTATAAAAAATCTCGGAGTAGAAGCTGAGATTCATTTAAAAATAGTTTCTGAAGACATAAACAGTTCTGCATCCAGCGGTGGCTTAGTTGGCAAAAATGACGGCACAATCACAAACAGCTATGCAACCGGAAATATTATAGTTGAAGGAAAGATGGATAATGTACGCAGAGTTGTTGCAGGCGGTTTAGCAGGTTGGAATACCGGCACAATCACAAACAGCTACGCAACAGCTAATGTCACCGGAGTATCTTTTGATTATCTCGGCGGCTTGGTCGGCCTAAACACTGGTACAGCCATAAACAACAGCTATGCAACCGGAAATGTTACCTGTAACGGACCTTCTGGCTTTGTAGGTGGCTTGGTCGGCCTAAACAATGGTACAGCCATAAACAACAGCTATGCAACCGGAAATCTTACCTGTAGTGGAGTTTCTGACTTTGTTGGCGGCTTGGTTGGTAATAATTTAAATAAAGTAATCTCAAATTGCTATTGGAATAATAATGCTGCCCAGACGGTGAACGGGGCAGCACAATCCCTTAAAAAAAGCGTTGGAAGTGGGACTTCTGACGGTGTAACGTCTATGACATCCGACAATATGCAAGCTGATTCTTTTGTGGCAACGCTAAACGCTAACCTTGATACACTCGCAGACACAGCGCTGTATAAATGGCAGGTAAAGGCAAACGATTATCCGACATTTTCGAATACTCTTTGGTCAGCGCCGATAATAACAACAATCGAAAAAGCGATAACCATCGGCACAGTTGCACCTGCTATTGCTGAGGAAATGGCAAATGGCACGGTCTCAGTGCCGACAGGCGCCACAGACCCAGTTGTTACATGGTCTAAAGATAACGGTATATCCTGGACAGCAAGTGGGAACTTTGCGGCAGGCACGGTCTACAAAACGAAATATGTCTACACAGCAAACACAGGCTACCAGTTTGACAGCGCCATCGCGGCAGTCGATATTTCCGTTACATACCTTGGTAACGGTACAAAAAATGTTGTGCTTACCAACAGCAATAAAACTCTCACAATAACGGTGACGTGGCCGACAACCACAACACCTCCCAACTGGGCAGACGGAATAACCGCAACAACTACTACCTGGGACAGCGGGGGAACAATAACCACAGCGGTTGAGCTCTCACAATTCGCTTATAATGTTAATCACGGTAAAGATTATTCGGGTCAAACAATTACGTTGGGTAATGACATCAATCTTGCCGGCAAGAAATGGACACCTATTGCATTAGGCGGTTCAGATCCATTCAAAGGTACATTTGATGGGAATTCAAAAAAAATCACAGGGATTGAAATCGGTTCATCGAGTGCTCCGGATAATACGCTTGTCTTTCCAGGGTTTTTTGGGTATATTCATATTGGCACCGTAAAAAATCTTGGAGTAGATGTTGCGATTTACTCAAATAAAGATATTGCTCAAATAGGCGGCTTGGCCGGCTATAATGACAGCACAATCACAAACTGCTATGCAACAGGCAATGTCACCGGCGATTGTTTCGCTGTCACTGGATTGGTTGGTTTTAACAGCAACGGGACAATTGCAGACTGCCACGCATCAGCTGATGTTACCGGTATCGGTATACATCCTTGCTATACAGGTGGATTGGTAGGCCTTAACTCCGGTACAATCAAAGACAGCTATTCAACAGGTAATGTTATCTGTGAAAATAACGAATATCCTTCTTATGTCGGTGGATTGGCTGCATCAAATGCTACTTATTCCACAATCGTAAACAGTTACGCAACAGGTAATGTAACCGGAGGAGCTTCTATCGATGTCGGCGGATTGGTTGGCTATAACAACAGCGGTACAATCAAAAACAGCTACGCCACAGGTAATGGTACCGGAGGAGCTTCTTCCCGTGTCGGCGGATTGGTTGGTTATTCCCTCAATGGGATAATCACAAACAGCTACGCAACAGGTGATGTTACCGGAGGAGCTTCTGCCAGTATCGGCGGATTGGTTGGTAGTAATGCCGGTTATGCACCCACAGATAGCTATTGGAATAATGATGCTACCCAGACGGTAGACGGGACGGAACAATCCCCTAAAAAAGCCGTTGGAAGTGGTGATACTGGCGATGTAACGTCTATGACATCCGTAAATATGAAAGATCCTTCTTTTGTGACGACGCTGAATAATAACATTGATTTGTATGAGGACACAACGTTGTCAAAATGGAAGGTTAAGTCAAACGATTATCCGACATTTTTATATAGGAATTGGATAGCACCGACAAAAATAACAAAAGCGATAACGATTGATACAACTGCACCTGTAACGGCTGCATACATTGCAGATGGCATATGCACACAACTGGAAGGTGCATCAGGCCCTGCTATTACATGGTCTGCCGATTTTGGCGCATCATGGACTGCAAGTGGGAGCTTTGTGGCAAATACGTATTACAAAACAAAATATGTCTATACAGCAAACGAAGGCTACCAGTTTGACCGTTCAATGCAGGCAACAGATATAACAGTTACAAATCTAGGCAGTGGTTTCAAATTTGTCGAACATGCCGACAACTATAAAACCCTGACAATAACTGTAACTTGGCCGATAACTGCAACGGCAGAATTAGTAACAATACACGGTACGGTCAGGGACAAAGGTGGCAACCCTATCACAGGGGCAACAGTTACCCTCACACCTGGTGCAGGTGCACCAAATCCCGCAACTACAGGCAATGACGGCAAATATACCATTAACAATGTCCCGGCCGGCAACTATGTGGTTACGGTTACATTGCCAAACGGTGGCGGTAGCTTTACCAAAAACATCACTGCTCCGGGCGGCAACATGGATATCCAGCAGCCGACGGTACCAACCTATACTGTGAGCGGCTCAATAAAGGATGCAACTGACAGCCCGGTATCCGGTGCAACGGTAACCTTAACAAATACAACTGACAATACAAAAATATACACCGGTACAACCGACAGTAACGGCAATTACGCAATTACCGGTGTTCCGGACGGAAGCTATACCGTTAATGTAACTAAAGGCGGTGAGACCTACGACTGCGGTAACGCTGGTATTACAGTCAGCGGCAGCAATATATCAGGCGGAAGCGGAAATATATCAGCGACAATACCAACCTATACCGTAACCTACGATGGCAATGTCAACGATAGCGGCACTGCGCCGTTAGACAGTGCTTCCTATAAAAAAGGAGCTTATGCAAGGGTAATGGGGAAAGGCAGCCTTGTAAGGAACGGCTATAGCTTCACAGGGTGGAATACAGAGTCAGATGGCAGCGGAATGAGCTACAAGGTCAATGATACTTTTGTAATCAAGGGAAATGTAACGCTGTATGCACAGTGGAAGGCGGTTGACAGCGCCCAAACCCCTATTTTTACATCCAGCAATGTAAGAGGTATAGTGGCAGTGACTCCGGCTGCATGTGAATATGAGCTTTCAGTTACTGCAGTCGTAAACGATGGCGGAACCTTATCCTATCAGTGGTACGAACGCACAGACGGCACAACAGCCGTTGCCATCGGCTCGGCAACCAATTCAAGCTACACACCTTCCACAAC
>JAEWQC010000193.1 GCA_023399355.1 Bacillota bacterium
TCCTTTGTTAATTTATGGGTTCATGATTTCACCGTGTATTCATAACTATTCATAACCGGATGAATATTCATAACTATTCATAACAGATTCGCGCGGGTCCGGAAATTTGTCCATCCGGCCCGCAAAACAAGCAGATCATTCTTCTATCAGTTCGTCTATCGGAGCACCGGGCGGGACAATCGGAAATACCTTCTCATCCCTGTCGATCTCAAAATTGATCAAAACAGGTCTGTCTTTTGATGCAAGGGCTCTCATGAATGCCTCATCCACCTCGTCAGGACGCGTGACATTGATTCCTGTGGCACCGAAAGCTTCAGCAAGTGCAACGAAATTCGTACTTCTGTCGATTGTGGTCGCCGAAAATCTGCCGTCATAGAATAGTTTCTGCCACTGCCTGACCATACCGAGCACGTGGTTGTTAAGTATGGCAATAATGACTGGAAGCTTGTATTCAACAGCTGTGGCAAGTTCCGTGCAATTCATGCGAAAACTTCCGTCACCGGCGATATTGATGACTTTTTTATCAGGTCTTCCAATCTGTGCCCCTATGCAGGCACCAAGCCCATAACCCATTGTTCCAAGCCCTCCTGACGAAATGAACTGTCTGGTTTTCGTATATTTGTAGAACTGCGCCGCCCATAGCTGGTTCTGACCGACTTCCGTAGTAATAAGTGCGTCGCCGCCTGTGAGCTCATAAAGTCTTTCCATGATGTAATGCGGTTTTAAAGGCCCTTCTTTCTCATATTTCAAAGGATATTGAACCTTCCACTTCTCTATCTTTCTGTTCCATTCCGTTTTTTCACGGGCCTCAACCCGTTCGGCAAGATACCGGAGAATTTCCTTTATATTGCCGACCAGCGGGTAATGAACCGATACATTCTTATTGATCTCTGCAGGATCGATATCTATATGCATGATTTTTGCATGAGGGGCAAACTTTTTAACGTCACTGATCACTCTGTCACTGAACCTTGCACCAATCGCAATAAAAAGATCCGTTTCAGAAACAGCAGTGTTTGAGGTCCTGCTTCCGTGCATGCCTACAAGGCCTGTAAACAGGTCGTGCGTACCAGGGAATGTTCCCAGTCCCATCAATGTCGTTGTGACAGGGATTTGGGCCTTTTCGGCGAGTATGAGCAGTTCAGGATCAGCACCGGCTATGGAGACTCCTCCACCGGACAGGATGATAGGTTTCTTCGCGGCATTAATCAACACTGCCGCCTGTTCAACTTCAGACGGCTTCGCTCCCATGGGTTCCGCTTCCGGTTCTGGCGGTACCACCTTTTCATATTCAGCGGTTGCTGCAGTGACATCTTTGCAGATATCAACCAGAACTGGTCCCGGGCGGCCGCTTGCAGCTATCCTGAATGCTTCCCGCACTACGCCGGCCAGCTTGTTGACATCCTTTACAATATAGTTATGCTTTGTAACAGGCATCGTGATTCCAGTGATGTCCACCTCCTGGAAAGAGTCCTTTCCAAGCAGCGCAGTAGATACCTGACCCGTTATTGCCACCATCGGCACAGAGTCCATATAAGCCGTAGCAATTCCGGTGACCAGATTGGTAGCTCCCGGGCCCGAGGTTGCAATGCACACACCGGTTCTGCCGGTTGCACGCGCATATCCGTCCGCAGCGTGCGAGGCTCCCTGCTCATGGGAGGTGAGTATGTGATTGATCTCGTCGCTGGCCTTGTACAAGGCATCATAAATATTCAGCACGGCACCCCCGGGAAACCCGAATACGGTATCCACACCCTGTTCCTTCAAACATTCAATCAATATTTCCGCACCGCTCAGTTTTTTCATAGTTCCTCCGCTACTATCCGAATATAACAAGAAAATATGGTTACTTCAGCACCGCTCCCGTACTTGCAGAAGTCACAAGCCTTGCATACCTTCCAAGGTAACCGGTCGTGATCCTCGGCTGAGGGGCTTTCCATGAAGTCATCCTTTGTTTGAGTTCATCCTCCGGGACCTCGGCATTTAGCTTTCCTTCCGGGATGTTTATGCTGATGATATCCCCTTCCCGAACTGCTGCAATCAATCCGCCCTCCATTGCTTCAGGCGAAACATGGCCTATGGATGCTCCCCTTGATGCGCCGGAAAACCTTCCATCCGTGATCAGTGCCACATCCTTGTCCAGTCCCATGCCTGCGATTGCAGAGGTAGGTCCGAGCATCTCCCGCATTCCCGGGCCTCCCTTAGGGCCTTCATAACGTATGATGACCACATCTCCCTTTTTGATCCTGCCTTCATAGATCGCAATGATTGCATCGTCTTCAGAATCAAACACCCTCGCAGGTCCTTTGTGAACAAGCATCTCCCTTGCCACTGCCGAACGCTTTACGACAGCTCCGTCAGCTGCAATATTTCCCCTTAGCACAGCAATACCGCCCGTTGTACTATAAGGATCACTGATGCTTCTGATCACATCACGGTCAAGTACTTCGGCTTTGCTGATATTTTCTCCGACCGTCCTGCCCGTTGCGGTTAACAGATCCAAATGCAGCAGACCTTTCCCGGAAAGCTCCTTCATTACTGCCTGAACACCACCCGCCGCATAAAGATCCTGAATATGGTGGTGCCCGGCCGGTGCCAGTTTGCAAAGGTTTGGCACTTTGCTGCTGATTTCATTTATAATATCAAGATTGATTTCAATCCCAAGTTCGTTTGCAATTGCAGGCAGATGCAGAACGGAATTCGTTGAGCATCCAAGCGCCATGTCAACAGTCAATGCATTTTCAAACGCATCCGGTGTCAATATGTCCGATGGCTTAATCTCCTTCTCCACCAGTTCCATTATCTTCATTCCAGCCTGTTTGGCCAGTCTGATCCTCTCCGCATATACCGCAGGGATCGTACCGTTTCCGGTAAGCCCCATACCAAGTACTTCCGTCAGACAGTTCATCGAGTTGGCAGTAAACATCCCCGAACAGGATCCGCAGCCGGGACAGGCATAATCCTCCAGTTCGGCAACCTCCTCCTCTGTCATCGTACCTGCCTTGCAGGCCCCTACTGCCTCAAATACACTGTTCAGGTCCAGCTGCCTGCCTTTGCGGGTAACCGAGAGCATCGGTCCTCCGCTGATCACAATGGAGGGTACATTCACTCTTGCGGCTGCCATCAGCATGCCGGGTACGATCTTATCGCAGTTAGGTATGAAAACCATGCCGTCAAAGCTATGGGCAAGTCCCATTGATTCACAGGAATCTGCAATCAGTTCTCTTGAAGCCAGCGAATATTTCATCCCCACATGGCCCATCGCTACGCCGTCGCAAATGCCTATTACACCAAATTCGACCGGTGTTCCGCCGGCTATTCTGATACCGGCTTTAACTGCCTCTGTGATCGTGTCAAGATGTATGTGACCAGGCACAATATCGTTTTTTGAATTTGCTACGCCTATCAAAGGTCTTGCTATTTCCTCGTCCGTATATCCCATGGCTTTGAACAGCGCCCTGTGCGGGGCTTTTTCTACACCCTTTTTAACAATGTCACTTCGCATATCATCCGCCGCCTTTCTTTTGGAACCGTCTATTCCAGTTATAGATTCACATGATTATTCAAATTCTATTTATAAGGAAATAGCCGGGCTGTATAATCCCGGCTATCTTTAAGGCTATTTTACTACGATGTTTGCGCAGCTGTCCAGCCTCCTGCATAAAAAAATCAGAAGCGTTCATTTTTCAAGTATATACACCACAAAATTCATTAATGAATGGCACTAATAATAAAATTATTCTCATAGAACCATCCAGCGAGCACGGAACCGTCCAGTGCACTAAACACCGGTACGAAGGCTTGGTTCGAATTGAAGAGAACCAACACGGCACATACGATAAAAACGGCCAGGAACCCTTGTATCGCACCGATTATAAACCCGCCCATCCTGTCTATCTGCTTGAAAACAGGCAGTTTCGACACCCCCTTTAAAATGAGGCCGACAAATGACAGTACGATTCTGAGGAGGATGTAAAGTAAGATCAGACTAATTACAGAAATAACCATTCTGGTCAATTCATCTCCAATCGCATTCGTAATACTCTGAATATCTAACAATTTTGACGGGGACGGAAGCTTTTCGAGCATGGATCGTTTAAAAAAGTCAGGCAGCGGAAGCGGACTAATAACGGCATTCGCACCCGCAGCACCCGAAACTGTGGAGGTTGAGGATGCAGTTACCTCCTGGCCGCGGAGCATAAGTGTCTTCATGATTGAATTCTTGATTCCGTTATAGACCGGTGTTTTATCCAGCATACCTGCAAGAACCGGATAAAATTTTATAGACGCGAAAATACAAATAAAAAAAGAGACCACCTTGTAAACTGACATTAAAAAGCCCTTTGCGAATCCTACAAAAGCAAACACAACTATAAAAGCAATTACTACATAGTCAATCCAGTTCATAACCCCCCCGTCCGCCGGTATTTAACCAGGCTCTCCAACTATTTTTCAATTGATGCTTACTACGGTCACGGTATCATTGGTGATGACAGCCGCCAGCTGTCTGTTGAAAAAGATTATCTGCTGTATTTGCGAAGCCGAAGAATATTTGCTGATATTTTGGCACCTGTCATTATAAAAGTACGCACTATCATTTGAGAACACTGCAACAGCACCTTTTACAGCAGTCATACGGCTCGGTCTGAACGCAAGATTTCCTGAAGCCAGTTCAGATCCTTTGGGATCATACACCTTTAATTGAATACCCTCGCCGCTTTCTGCCGTCACAGCCAGTCTCCTGTCGCCTGCCGGGCAAGCGCCGGAAACTGCTGTAAACTGCTTTTCCCAGATTACCTTGCCTGCCTTGTCCACACATGCCACAGCCCTGTCCCCGGCAGCAAAAAGGCTTCCGTCGCTGTTGAACCAATATAGGGGAAGCAGTTCGCCGGATGCTTCAAAGGTTTGTATGACAGGATCGCTCCCGTTGAAATCGTAGAATTTATAGTCCGAATACGCACCATATGCACCCGTACTGATTCCCGAAACTGCCAGTGTTTTTTCATTTGGTGAAATACCGGCATTCACGGCAAAATCATTTGCAATAATCTTTCTAAAAAGTTCAACTCCATAAGGATCATAAACCCTGATTTCGTTATTGTACCTTTTCGATGCGACAATTACACTGACATAGCCGTCCTCACTCATGTCCGCGTTGAGGATCGAAGCGTCAAGTTTGTCTCTCCAGCGAATTGTTCGTCCTTCTACGACAAATATGTCGTTTGCTCCAATATCAGCACCCAGGAGGCGTGCTCCATTCGTTTTTAAAACAGGTTTATTCAGTGACATGCTCTCTGACCATACCGACGCCCCTTTTTTGTCCAGAAGCCATATACCTCCCGTGCTACATTTGGCAATATAATCTCCATATACCGTAAAATCGGACTTATCCTTTGCGTCAAAATCAAATTCAAACTGAACCTGTGCATCTTTTACCGCATGTATTTTTGAGCCTGGCAGCAACTGGAGAAGATCCTTGGGAGTTACTGAGGGATTGGTACTTTTCATATAAGTGTAATAGGCGAATAAAATGATGCAAATGAACAATAACAACGCTGCAAGAATACCTGCTGCATTTCCGCCAGTCTCCCGTTTAGTCTGCTCCTGCGGCATTTTCAAAAGGTTCACCTCTGTTTTATCTTTAGATAAAAAACCTGTCTTTTAATAATGATTCTACCATATAAATCTATTTCCTGCCATACCTTCCTGCCGCCCCCTTCCAGATCAGCACACCCCCCTGTGCCAGAATTACAAGGATCATAAACAGGCCAAGATAACCGAAAAGTGGGTAGATGATTGCAATCAATCTGGAAAATCCCAATGTCGATAAGGGCACGGCAGAAGCACAAAGGATCAGTGTCAGTAACTTTTTATTCAGCTTCAGGCTGTTCCCTGCCCTGTCAGCGAAGCAATACCCCGAGGTCACCGCAGACGTAAGCATAGCCATCCATAATATTACAGCATATAAATTTCCCGCCGGAATACTGAAATTTTTCAAAATATCGAGGACGGGCAGCTCTTTTTCATAGACCGCCGGGTAAAAAATAAACAATGCTGCATTGATCACCAGCGCGGTCAGGCTTAACAGAATCCCCCCCAGAATACCTCCTATTCTGGCAGTCCTGCGGGTCTTCAGATATGGCAGCAGACTGCACATCATGACAATGGCCAGTATGCTGTTGTAACTGACGTAGAGCAGTGAAGAAACAAACCAGTTTCCTGTGATATGACTCAAAAACGAGGATATCCTGAACGTCTCGGAATCATTAAAAAAGATAATGTAAAGACCTGCAAGCATAATACCCGCTATCAGCACAGGTGTAACGAATGTACTCAATGTCACGATCCCTTTAATATTTGTAAAAATGAGTGCCATTGAAATCAGTCCCGTAATGAGGACGGAATAATTGAAGGAAATGCCCAGTCTGTCGGAGATCACGCTCCCGGACCCCGCTATCATGATGCAAAAAAGGCAGAGCATGAAGACCGTAACAGCAACTTCGATAACCCAGCCGGCAAACCAGCCGAAGGCGGGGAAAAGAAATTCTTCATAATTTCTGATCCTGTCACAGTAAACCCTTTCCAGTACGATACACCCTATCACTGCAAACAGCAGTCCTGCCAGGAGAATTCCATAAAATCCGCCGGTCCTGTATATCGAGAAGAACTGCATGATTTCCTGTCCTGAAGCGAACCCTGCACCAATGATCGTTGTCGCATATATGCAGGCTACCTTTATGATGTTTTTCAATTCCTCAGTCATAAAAAAACTCCGAGCATAGAATCATATATAATTCTATGTCGGAGCCGCTTTTCAAATGACTTTCCGTCCGGACTGCAATTCAGACTTCTATCCGGTTTATTTAGCCAGAAAATCCACCAATGCCTTGTAGGATTCCTTCAGTTGGGTAACACCGAAACTTGTCTTGTCTTTCTTGACAAGAATTTTGGTATATTCACCATTTCTGAATGCGTAGTAATAATTGGCATCCTTTGATGTATAATCAATTTGCATGGTGGAACCATCCAACAACGTATATTTGATGGTTATCTCCGGATTGTCGACAGGCTTTGCTCCGGATAGATCTATTTCATCAAGGCCTATACCGACAAGATCCTGGTATAAGTTCCTGAAGGGCTGTTTGTCGTCTGCATTCTTGCCTGTTGCATCCTTGCCGTTGAACGTGAATTTATCCTTGTCCGCATCACCTGCACCCTTCGCGTCCTTATAAACATCCAGGTTCATCGTATCTGTCTTGCCGTCCATTGTAAGATCAATCCTTTTGACCTGATCGATATTCACAATATAGGTAAACACATCGACGATTTCCTTGATCGGTTTATCGAGGAAGACATATGCAGTACTATCAATCGTAAACACTTCATCCTTACCCTCCAGTTTGGCATATGTCTCGCTGCCCTTTGTCTTTTCGTCGCCTAACAGCAATTTAAAGGCCCCTGCTGTCGTAGTTCCGAAGTCCAATACATAGGAGGGTTTATCCAAACCGTACTTGGAAAGGTCTGCCGGTTTATCTTCAATAAACTCGTTTATCTTGGTGCCGGCCAGCGCTTCAAGCATTGGCTGAATTGCCGTAGAATTTGCCTTTCCCTTGACGGGTTCCAGTATGTCCCAGCTGCCGCTGGCTTTGGCATTCACTGCGGAAGCGAATACATTCACACCCTTCCGATCCATGGAAAGCTTGTTGATTATATCGGAAGTGATCCCAAACAAATCCTTCGACCTTAATCCGTTTCTTTTTGTAACAAGCGGATCACAGGTGTAAGTGCTGACCACATATACCTTGTTCTCACCTGTAGCCTTTACATAATACCCGCTTTTAGTAGGTGTCATGTCTCCTATCTCCAATGATTTCCCAGTTCCGTCCTTCAATTTCAGCTTAACAACCACAGGATTGTTCAGGCCATACATGGACAAATCCTGCGCATTCTCCTCCACCGTTTTGTCGGCTGAGATTGAGGCAGCATTGATTGCAATGCTGCTAAGAATTGATGGATCCGCCTTGATATCTGTCGGGGACGATAGTACCCATTCTGTACCTTTTTGAGTGATCACAAATTCTCCATCAGGGTTTTGCAGCGTCACGGAATCAATCTTGTCAGTCGTATAATCAACCAACTTTATCGAAGTTGTAGATGAAGGCTCGGAAGTATTGTCTGTCGCCTTGTTCCTGCTCACCACAAAATATGCACCGACAAGAAGCGCAACTATAACAACAAGAATAATTGCATTCCTGTACAATTTCATAAATGACGCCTCCTCAGGTATACCGCCAGACCTGTGCCAAGTATCAGAAGCGGGAATATGATAACAAGCACTCCGCCCATAACGTTTGACTGAAGTTGTGATATCTTTATTTGGTTCACTTCATAATTCTTGGCCGGTACCACCACTTCCTCCTGCTTGTCAATCATCCAGCTCAATGACTGAATGAAGAATGACATACTGTTGCTGTAATAATCCCCATAGGTAGTTGCCGCAGTATTACTAATAAACGATGCGTTACCCATTACCAGGATCTTCGAAGCCTTGGTCCCGCCTTGATTTTCAACAGCAACAGCAATATTAAGAGGTCCTTTGAGATCTTCACCTCTGGACTTGGTAACCATTTCGCCAACAGAACTGATGGCTGTACTCATCAATGGAGTCGTTTTGATATAATCCTTGGTATTCTTTAAAATGCTGATGCTTCTGGAGTTGTTAAGCAATGCATAGAATGCCTTGGGAATGATGTCATTGCTTGCAATATTCATCGCAATCGTATATTCATCATTGGGCAGATGCAACTGGGCATCCGTTTCCTTGACCTTGTCATAGTCCACGGTAACGTTATATCCGCTCAACAGTGAGTTGAACTGGTCATACGACGGATCGTCCGCCAGATAATCAAACAGGAATACCGCTTTACCGCCGGCTTTTAAATAAGTTGTCAGTGTATCTTTCTCTCCCGGGGTGATATCACTCTTCGGCGATGCTATGATCAAAAGCGCAGCATCTGTAGGAATCGTGGCAGTTGAGATCAGATTAAGTTTTTTCGTGACAAAGTTATTATTGCCAAGAATGGTCTTGAGATTGGAATATTCGGAATCGACATCTATTTCATTATGCCCTTCAGTGAAGTAAATCACAGGGGTATACTCTGAAGTAACGTACTTGATCGCACCGGTAAAACCCTGCTCTGCAGTTGAACCTGTCTTGTTGTACTCCCCGGTGTTTTGGTCCTGCTGCATTTCAAAAAGGTCATAATAATTGAGCTTTTTTCTCTTTACCTGGCCGTTAACCGTACTTTTTACTACAAAATCCTGACTTTGAAGATCCAGGGTATTATCAGGATCGAGTTCTTTTTTCAAGCTCGGTTTCTTGTCAGGATCCACATATGAAACCTTGATTTTCGAATACTTCGAATAAAGGCCAAGCAGCTCCGTCACTTCCTTCATTTCATTTCCGACTTTGCCGTCATCAAACAGCCCGATGATCTGGACTTCCTGTTTCAAACCCTTCAGCTCATTTTTGCTTACATCCGAAAGTGAAAATAGCTTGTTCGGAGTTAAATCCAGCTTGAAGTTACCCATCCCGACAAGGATGTTGAGAAATACGGCAATGATAACAACAGCCACAATCAGAATTATGGAATTCGACCCATACTTCAGGTTCCTTTTAGTAAAAATATTTTTAAATCCATTCTTTTTTTCCATCATTATCACCCCTGACTCCAGCGTCTTTTTTCTATTACTCTGATTGTAAGGAAAAGGAATACTGCTACAAAACTCAGATAGTACACGATAGGACTAAGTCCGAGTATTCCCTTGTTGAAATCGTCATACCTGGTCATGAGAGAAATCCAGCCCAGAGCCTTTGCAAGGAAACCTCCCACAATGCTGCTCAGACTTCCCGCAAGCCACATGACAAGGAGCGTAACAAAGCTGATGACTACTGCGACTACCTGATTTTCAGTCAATGCGGATGCAAATACACCGATTGAGATAAAGGTCGCTCCAAGCAGCAGGAAACCGATATATCCACCGATCAGTTCCATAGTGAAGGTACCTCCAAAAGCCAGCAATACCACCGGGAATATGAAGGTTAAAACGGTCATTATGATAAAAACAAAGTAAGATGCAAGGAATTTACCAACCACCATCGACGTGATGCTTACCGGCGAAGTGATCAGCAGGACTTCCGTGCCGTTTTTCCTGTCCTCGGCCAATATCCTCATGGTGAGTATTGGAATGATAAACAGCAATATGAAGCCCATTGTTTGCAGGTTAGCGTTGAAGCTGCCGGTTAAATAGAGCAGATTCGGATAGAAAAACAACGCGGTCAACATGATGAACAGACCAATCAATATATACGCCATCGGAGAATAAAAATAGGATTTAACTTCTTTCCAGAATATTGCGGACATAAATCAAACGACCTCCTTTTCCTGGGTAACAATCTGCAGGAATATATCTTCAAGGGACATATCAAGACTTTTAAGTTCGATGATCGGATAGCCGAGCTTCGCCATGGAGAAGAACAACGGTTTTCTGATATCGATCTCCTTATTTGACTCGACGATATAGCTAATGGATTCCCTGTCCTTATCAGCCGCAGTTTCCACGTATTTGACACCATAGATTTCCTTAATGGCATTTTCTACGGAATTCTTCGGCCCGGATACGGTGACAAGCAGCCTGGAAGCTGCGCCGAACCCTTTGGAAAGATTCTCCGGTGTATCTATTGCGGCAATTTCGCCTTTATTAATTATAACGACACGTTCGCATACCGCACTGACTTCAGGCAATATGTGGGAGCTGAGGATGATAGTATGCTCCTTGCCCAGTGCTTTGATCAGTTTTCTTATCTCAATGATCTGCTTGGGGTCAAGGCCGACTGTGGGCTCGTCCAATACAAGAACTTCCGGACTTCCTACAAGCGCCTGCGCCAAACCCACCCTTTGCTTGTAACCTTTGGACAGGTTCTTGATCAGCCTGTTCCTGTGGTCTCCGATCTTTACAAGCTCCATGATGTCGCTAAGCTGGCTTTTTTTCTTTTTCTTGTCCACCAGTTTCAGGTCTGAAACGAAATCCAGATAATCCTTGACTGTCATGTCCATGTATACCGGTGGTTGCTCAGGAAGATAACCTATGCGCCTTTTTACTTCTTTCGGCGATTCCATGATGTCATAGCCGCATACCTTTACCGAACCTTCACTTGAAGGCAGATAGCCGGTTATGATATTCATGGTAGTGGACTTCCCTGCACCGTTTGGACCGAGGAAGCCAAGAATCTCACCTTTTTCCACAGTAAAATTCAAATTGTTGACGGCTTTTATCTGACCATATCTTTTGGTCAAATTCTGTATTTCTATCATCTCTTTCCCCCCTGCTATTAATGTCTGTTTTGACACATAACGCTAACACAATTATGAGAGATACATTTTAATAAATTGTGAACAATTTGTAAAAAGTTAAACACAATCTACCAAGGCCTAAAAAAGCCTCAAAAGAGACTTTTCAGGCTGCAACTATTATATAGTTTTTCAAAATGCATTTCAACAAAAATTTATTTACCGACTCCGGACGTACCTGATCTGAATAAATGACCTTAGTCACTATCTATTGGAAGCAGATAATCTGTTAAAGAAATTATTAGTTCATATTTGTTTTATATTGTGCATTCGCTGTGATATTGCAGAGGAGCGCCTCTGTGTCACCCTTAATGGAAAACAGTATACACATTCTTCTAATAGTTAAATTCTGCATATTGGTTGAATATTGTACAGCAGTTTAAGTATGT
>JAEWQC010000199.1 GCA_023399355.1 Bacillota bacterium
ACATACTTAAACTGCTGTACAATATTCAACCAATATGCAGAATTTAACTATTAGAAGAATGTGTATACTGTTTTCCATTAAGGGTGACACAGAGGCGCTCCTCTGCAATATCACAGCGAATGCACAACATAAAACGAATGCACAATATCAAGCCATTGTGTAAAAGCATACTGGACTCGTTTGGAGTGATGAGGTATAATAAATCCATTATTTGCACTTTGTTTCTTTTAGACAGCGTTAGCGATGAAGGTTGATGTGACCCCTGAAGTGGTCAGCCAATTTTCATGGCTTTGTTTAACACAGCGGAGAGAATTTATGTAGGTTGAGAAATAAAAAAATAAAGAAATAGGATTTATGAAGTGGTTAAGGATGCAAGCCGAGAAATAAATCGCGATAAATATTTTGGGGGATGGTATGAGAATTGCAGTAATAGATGGGCAAGGCGGCGGGATTGGAAAAACGATTGTTGAAAAATTGAGGAGAGAGTTACCGGAAGATATTGATATTATTGCGCTTGGGACTAATTCCATGGCTACTGCTTTTATGATAAAGGCGGGAGCAAATGAAGGCGCAACAGGTGAAAATGCCATAGTGCGCAATGCAAGCAAGGTGGATGTTATATTGGGGGCGATAGGAATCATTGCTGCAAATTCGATGCTTGGCGAATTGACGCCCTTAATGGCGGAAGCAATTGCTGAAAGCCCTGCAAAGAAAGTGCTTTTACCTTTGAACAGGTGTAATATTGAGATTGTTGGTGTGGATAAAAGCGAGCCTATGCCGCATTTGATAGATCGAGCGGTTCAAGCTGTAAGAGAAGAATATATGAAGAGGTGAAAAACATGTGTGAAGCAAATGTATATCTGCTGAATGAAAATGGCGAACCGAAGCTTTTCCTTGAATCTGTGGATAAGATCATTCCAGAGGGAGATGAGCTGTGCCTTGAGGATATTTTCAACCGGAAGAAATATATCAAAGCAAAGATAAAGGAGATGGCGCTTGTGGAGCATCGGATCGTACTTGAAAAATCCGTTGACTAACAATACGGAGTTATGATATATTTAACCAGAGAAATGAAGCCACGAAGGCTTTTAAGATAATCAGCCTGCCATGTTCAGTTTTGGGACGAACCCGAGAAAGATGCTATATGAAGTAGCGCTTTTTTGGGTTTTATTATTTTCAGGAGGATGATGTATATGCATATTCCAGACAACTATTTAAGCCCGTCAACCTGTGCGGTGATGGGAGCGGCGATGATACCGGTGTGGACAGTCGCGGTAAAGAAGGTCAAAAGCGAAATAACAAAGGTTAAAATGCCTTTACTTGGTATTGGCGCAGCTTTTTCCTTTCTGATGATGATGTTTAACGTACCTCTTCCGGGAGGAACGACAGGGCATGCTGTAGGAGGAACCTTGCTGGCAATTTTATTGGGACCGTTTTCCGCCTGCATTTCAGTTACCGTGGCACTGCTGATCCAGGCACTGCTTTTTGGAGATGGCGGAGTGCTTGCATTTGGCGCCAATTGTTTTAATATGGCATTTGTTCTCCCTTTCCTTGGATATTTTATATACAAGTTTATCAAGGACAGGGTTAAACCTGAAAAAGGGGAGTATGCAGCAATAGTAATAGGTTCATATCTCGGTATAAATATTGCCGCTCTGTGTGCAGCGATAGAATTCGGTATTCAGCCGTTGCTCTTTAAAAATGCGGCAGGACAGGCTCTGTACAGCCCTTATCCTTTGTCGGTGTCCATACCTGCTATGACGATTCCTCACCTTTTGGTTGCAGGCGTTATTGAAGCAATATTTACAGTTGCCATCTTTGCATTCATCAAAAAGGTTTCGCCAGGTACAATATATGAAGGCGCAAAACAAAAGACCAGGGCAATATACGGATTGATTGTGGCGCTTGTTTGCCTGACGCCGCTTGGCCTTCTTGCAACCGGCACAGCCTGGGGAGAATGGGGCGCGGATGAAATAAAGGATGTAGTGTCGGGCGGAAATGCATTGGGTTTTGTCCCGGAAGGAATGAAAAACGGATTCAACTTTGAGACGATCATGCCCGATTATGCGGTTAATGGCTTGCCTGAAATTGCCGGGTATCTATTATCGGCTGTCGCGGGGGTTGCAATTTTGATTATTTTGTTTAAAATTATAAGTGGATTTAAGAAAAATAAGTCGGGGAGCATTCCCGGCTAATTGACGGGGGAAATGGTAAAGCATGCCGGAATGGCTATTGAAGGAAGAAAACTATATTCCTCAATCAGACAAGGATACTTTTGTCAACAAAAGTATCCTGTCTTTATTGAGCATCCTTTCAAGGATTAAAGCCCAAAGCGGACCCGGAGCGGATAGATTTCATGTGAGTGCAGTCCTGAAGGTAGCCTTTACTGTTTTTCTAATTATACTTCTTTCTCTTTCGAGAAGCCTCACTTTTGTTGCACTCATAAATATTTACCTTCTTTTCATATTAAGTCTGATGCGAACGGATGAAATACTCAAAATTCTCCGGATGAGCTTGATTGTGGCACTTTTTACATTTATTATACTGATGCCTGCGGCTTTCTGGGGCAACTATTACAGCATGGTCATGATCACGCCAAAGGTCTTTGCAACGGTGATGGCTGTCAATATCCTTTCGCATTCCACACAATGGAACTCCATTACAAGCGCATTAAAAACATTCTTTGTGCCTGATATTTTTATCCTGGTTCTGGATATTACCATAAAATATATTATGCTGCTGGGTGAATTCTCCCTGAATATGCTTTATTCCCTCAAACTAAGGTCGGTAGGAAAAAACGGGAACAAATATGCCTCCATATCAGGCGTTGCAGGGACAATGTTTATCAAGTCAAAGGAAATGGCGGAAGAGATGTACGCAGCTATGGAATGCAGGGGCTATACAGGAGAATACCATGTCTATAAAAAGATCAAATTCACTTATGTCGACTTCATTTACATGATGATAAACGGGATCATCATTTTTGCTTTTTTCTATTTAAGAAAGGTTTGAAGCTATGATTGATATAAAAAAGGTATCCTATGCGTACGAAGGAATCAATGCCTTGAATGAAGTAACGCTGCATATTTCAAAAGGGGAGGCCCTTGCTTTGCTGGGACCTAACGGGTGCGGCAAATCAACGCTGCTGAAGCTGATTAATGGAATTGTGTCTCCGGATGCCGGTACCTACACATTCAACAATGAAGAGGTAACGCATAAAAAGCTGCAGGATGCAAAATTTACAAAGCTTTTTCATCAGAAGATAGGGCTTGTATTTCAGAATTCGGACACGCAATTGTTCTGTGCCGACGTTTTCGAGGAGATTGCATTTGGACCGAGACAGATGGGCATGAATGAAAAGGAGATCCATCAAAGAGTAAATGATTGTCTCAGCCTGTTAAATATTCAGGACTTAAAGCACAGACCACCTTATCACCTCAGCGGAGGAGAAAAACGGAAGGTGGCCATTGCCTGTGTTCTGGCTTTGAACCCCGAAGTCCTTGTACTTGACGAGCCAATGAACGGCCTTGATCCAAGAACTCAAAGGTGGCTTGTCGAGTTCCTGTCTGATTTGAACAAGGCGGGGAAGACATTGATTACTTCTACACATAACCTTGAACTGGTGCAGGAGATTTCTAAAAGGGCGGTATTGTTTGATGAAAATCATCGTATAGTAGCGGATCTGCCAACGGATAATTTGCTGCAAGATGTTGAATTGCTTAAAAAGGTTAATCTTGTAGATGAGTTTTATCACAAACATGAAGGTAATGACCATAGGCATTTTCACATGCATCATTTTTAACAAATCAAGATGCATAAATAACAGGAGAAGCAATCAGTGCAGAGCTCATGTGGAATTATGGGAGCAGTTGACAATAAATTGATGTTGATATACCATATATCTAATTAAATCCAATTACATAATACAGGTGCCGATGATGATGATGATGGATTCGTTTTACAGTCTGAAATCGGTGAAAAGGGAAGTTGGGTGAAAATCCCACGCGGTCCCGCCGCTGTATAAGAGGAGTCCCCCCAGGAATGCCACTGTTTGATCAGGAAGGCAGGGAGAGGATGATGAGACTTAAGCCAGAAGACCTGCCTGTTTTTATGAACCATGAGACAGACTCTACGAGTGATAGGGGGTGTACTGATTTGGCTGATTCCGCAAGTATTAAAAACAATTCCAATGAATAACTGACAGATAAGGAAAAAAGCTTGTACAGATTCTTCGTGAGATTGATTACGGTGAGGTAAAAATCTTTATACGGGATAAACAACCTGTAAGGATAGAAGAACTCACAAAGTCAATCAAGCTCTAGAAGGAAAATAGTGCAGGCTTTTATTTGCCGATTTTACAAAGACATATTGCACACGTTGCCGTTTACTTGTTGAAATAAATGGGATAGGTGAAGGCGGAAATTCCAGTAAGTTTAAAATGCTGACCGAAAAACGGATGCATTACCTTAAAAGGAGAGCATTTTTTTGTTTTATGGGAAGGACGCTGTAAAAGGCTAAACTTCTGCAACCTCTGTAGATTTATATACCTTAAGAACCAAGTTGAAAGGTTTCATTTTTGCCAAACTAGAGGTCTGTAACAGCTAAAACTTGCGCATGCAGACTATATTAATCAAGGGAGTGTGTTTATTAACACTTTGAAGGTATATAAAAGAATGAAGTGTTACAAAGCGCTGGAGTATAGTGTAAAGGAAGGTATATCTGTGATAAAATTAATGAATTTTTCGAACCATCCATCTGATTTGGACAGGTTCTCAGGTGATTATAACCAAGTAAAACAATTTTTTGTGAAACATGATTTTCAAGGGATGGAGATCATTCAGAATACTCAATGGGATGCAGGGATTATTCCTTCTTCCATGATTGTAGGACTGCATATGCGCTTCTGGCCGATCTGGCTTGATTTTTGGAGGAATGATAAGGCAGAGCTTTTAAGGCAGTTCGGAGATGAGGCATCCTATTCGTATTATTACGGAGGAAAAACAAGGGAATCCATCATGGAATACTACCGTAATGAGATTAGAACTGCACGGGATATGGACATCCGATACGTGGTTTTTCATGTGAGCCATGTTCAGCTTGAACACTGCTATAATTACCGCTTTACTTACACTGATGATGATGTCG
This sequence comes from Bacillota bacterium, assembly GCA_023399355.1. Classification (GTDB taxonomy): domain Bacteria; phylum Bacillota; class Clostridia; order Acetivibrionales; family DTU013; genus UBA1305. Next base: position 5,146 of record JAEWQC010000199.1, read on the forward strand.
TTGATGCTTTTATCGAAATGATCAATGAATTGCTGGACGGTGTCCATTCAAATTTCGACTTGCTGCTGGAAAATCAATGGTGGCCAGGTCTTACGCTTCTGGATAAAAGGATTGCCACCCGGCTGATGAAGGAAATCCGGTATCCTAACAAAGGCTTTATGCTGGATATAGGGCATTTGATGAATACCAACACAGAACTGGCGACAGAAACGCAAGCTGTTGAGTATATTTGCAAAACGCTCGGGAAACTGGAGGAACTGGCTGCTTGCATCAAGGGGATACACCTCAACAGTTCACTTTCCGGAGAATATGTAAGAAAGCGGATTCAGGCAGATACCAGTTATAATACAAAGGAGAACTTTTTCGATAATTATCTCAAGGTATACGAACATGTTTCCAGAATAGACAGGCATCTTCCTTTTACCCATCCGTCGATAAAGCGGGTAATGGACCTTGTTGATCCCAAATACCTGGTTTATGAATTTATTACGGACTCTTTTAAACAATTGGAGCAATATGTGATAACTCAGAATTGTGTGTTGGAGTATGACTTATAGCAGAGGAACGGTTTACTGAAGAGAAAAATCAGATGAATGACAGGAGGGATGTAAAAAATAGTCTGTTGGCTGTGGTGTCCAGCCTTATGTTAAGGGTACCTTATTTTTTTTCGAGCCATACATCACATCATTAAAGCATGATATAGTATTTAATAAATCAATAAAGAGAGGAACTACTTATAATGCGAAAAGCAATTACATCCCCAAAAGCCGCTGCGGTCGGCCCATATTCTCATGGCGTAGATTCGGAGGGACTACTGTTCCTATCCGGTCAGACTCCCATTGATCCCGGTACCGGAAAACTGGTTGTGGGAAATATACAGGAGCAGACGCAGCAGTGCTTTGACAATTTGCGCGCAATCATTGAGGCGGCTGGTTTAACCATGGACCATGTGCAAAAGGTAAATGTGTTTTTAACAGACATGGGCAACTTTTCGGCCATGAATGAAATATACCAGCAACAGTTTACAATACCGTATCCTGCAAGGACGACCATCGGCGTTTCGAGCCTGCCGCTGGGCGCTTCTGTTGAAATCGAGATGATTGCGCACAGATAGAGGCAGCTTCAGAACTATTATGCACTTAACAGAATATTAGCATATAATAATATAAAGATATAAAGATATAAGAATATATATCATAGATTGATAGAGGTGCAACAATACTCTGCTTCATTAAAGTGTATTACAAAGTATTGTTATACGGAAATATTAGTTATTTAAATTAAAAGTAAATGCTATATGACAAAATAATTTACATTTTTGCTATTATATTATATTATGTTGAATAATTACATTTGTAATACATAAAAAACAGAAATGAGGTTGTGATATGGCTAAAACAGTCAAAAAAGTTATCTCAGTTGTATTGGCACTTTCTTTCTTGTTATGCGTACCATTGTTGGCAGAGGGAGTTGCCAAATCGGTTAAAGTTATATTAAGTCCTGTTATAGTTAAAATCGACAGCAAAGTTATTAGTGGTGACAAGTTAAACTACAAAGGGGATATTTATGTAAAAATCAAGGATGTAGCACTCTTGACTAACAAAACGTATAAAACGGATAAGAACGGTAATATTAGTCTGGAAAGTAAAGTGCAGGCTGTGAAGACTCCGCCATCCACAACGTCGGGTTCTGGTGTGACAGTATCGCCGACATCCACACCGAAGCCCACACCCACACCTGTGTCTGATCCATTGACACTCGATAGGGTAGATTCAAATATGTGGAAGCTTTCTGCACCGGAAGACCAGGGTTTGGACTCTACTGTTCTTAACAAGACGGAATCCGTAATAGCAAATAATTATGCGGCAGTGTCCAGTTTTCTGGTTGTAAGGCATGGAAGGCTGGTATATGAAAAATATTTCAACAATAGGGGCAGGGATTCCGCGCAGCACGTATTCTCCGTTACGAAGAGCTTTACTTCTGCACTCACAGGAATTGCAATGCAAAAAGGATTTATTAAAAGTGTAAACCAGAAGCTGTCCGAATTTTATCCGGAATTCATGACATCGGAAGCAGATGCAAGAGTGAAGGATATTACAATCAGGCAAATACTCTCGATGACTGATGGTCTGGAATCCGTAGGGACGCATTTAGATGCCTGGGAACATAGTTCCGATTGGGTAAAGGCTGCAATTGACTGCAGAATGCTGAACGACCCTGGAACAAAATTCATCTATAATACAGGGATGGCGCACATAATGGGCGCTATTGTATCCAAAACGACCGGTATGAGCCTGAGGGACTTTGCTGTGAACAACCTTTTCAATCCGCTTGGAATTACTAATTTTCAATGGCAGACGGATACCTCCGGGCGTAATGGGGGTGGACATCTTTTATACCTGACATCCAGAGATATGGCGAAATTCGGATATCTGTATCTGATGAATGGGAAATGGAACGGCGTTCAGGTGCTGCCAAGTGAGTGGATCAAGGAAACATATACGGAAAAATCGGATCCGGGCGACGGCAGGAAATATGGATACTTTTGGTGGCTGGAGAAAAAGTGGGATTCTGTCAGAAATAAAAACATAGAGATTTATTCTGCAAATGGATATGGAGGGCAGTATATATC
>JAEWQC010000032.1 GCA_023399355.1 Bacillota bacterium
TTGTGTCAAGTAACTATGCTATTGAGTCTTTAGAGAAAAATTTCGCACTTGATACAATATACATTCTATCAAATAAGCATTATGGATCTCTCCAAAATGATAAAATTATGCAGTTTGGTAGAGAGATTTTAAAGGAAGAAAACACCCTGAAAGGAGTACCACAACGTTTTATTCTGACAGATAATGGCTACAAAAGAGTATCGTTAAAATAGTGAGTGCTAACTTTGAAAACAGTACCCTTTCTATTACGAAATGTACCCTATTAAAGGGGGTTATATATTCTATCAAAAATATTTTTGCAAATAATGATATAATGATTAAGTTTGTGGTATTAGTTTAATAGCAATAGATTCTGAATCAGTATCAGATGTGAGAGCAAATAAAAAAGCGGATTTAGTGGAAATGAAAAATCCCACGGAGTACGCGGGATTAAATAACTCTTCGGCTTATAGCCTTATTGTGAAATGTATCTTATATCGTGGTGCAAATATAATATAAAAAATACAAAAAGCAACATTATGCCACAAATTTTAGGAATTGATTTAGGAACCGGATCTATAGGATTAGCTGTCAGAAATAGTGATTTAGGCCGGGATATAAAGGATCAGCTTGAATTTTATAGTGTTACTACATTTAAAAGGGGAGTTGGTAAAGGAAAAACCGGCGAATATTCTTTTGCAGCTGAAAGAACAAAATATCGTTCAACCCGTAGGCTGTACCAAGCCAGAAAATATCGTATATGGGCAACTCTAGATGTATTAATCCGGTATAAATGCTGTCCTTTATCAATGGAGAATTTGGATAAATGGCGAATTTATGACAAGTCACGAGGACTTAAGCGAACATACCCAATTGATCAAGCTTTTGAAAATTGGGTGCGATTGGATTTTAATGGAGATGGTATTGCTGATTATTCCAGCCCTTACCAGTTACGTAAAGAACTCGCAACAATCCAACTGAACCTGGATAACCAAATAGAAAGATATAAATTGGGGAGAGCTATTTATCATATTGCTCAAAGACGAGGCTTTAAAAGTAGCAAGAACGATAAAGGGAATGCTGAGAATACTGTAGAAAATTATGAAAGCGAGAATAATGAAGTAGGTGAAATTAGCGAATTGAAAAAATCTGAGCGAATCAAGTCAGGAGAACTTGAAGAGTACAGAGTCCTAAATAGTTTACCGACAGTAGGGTGTGCATTCGCTTTACTTGAATCTGAGGGCATACGTGTTAGAAATTCTATTTATCAAGCTGTAAGGTCGCAATATGATACAGAATTACGATACATCTTTAATTTCCAGAGAGATATCTCATTAGATTCGGAATTCTTTAATGAGATGTATAAAGCGATATTCTTTAAAAGACCATTGAGATCTCAAAAAGGACTGGTTGGAAAATGTACTCTAGAACCAACTAAATCCCGATGCAAATTGAGTCATCCGGAATTTGAATTTTTCAGAGCCTGGTCATTTATTAATAATATTAGATACGAAATAGCGAAAGGACAGAAACTTGAACTTGATTTAAATCAGAAACAACAGTTATTTCAGAGCAAATTTCTTAGAGTTAGAAAGAACTTCAAGTTTGAAGAAATCAGAGAATGGATTGAAAAACAAGTTGGCAAACCAGTACAATGCAATTATAGAGATTATGTAGTTGTTATGGCATGCCCTATCTCTGCCCGCTTTAAGAATATATTTGGTAATGATTGGAATAACATCGAGATTGCAAACAAAAATTCTTGTTTAAAACAAAAAAAGTACACATTCGAGGATATTTATCATATCTGCTCTACATATTCAGATGAGGAGAACCTTGTAGAACTTGCTGCTAATATTAATTTAAATGAAAAATCCACAAAGGCGCTGATCAATCTCTGGGCTTCTATGCCAGATGGATATAGTATGGTGAGCTATAAAGCAATTAAGAATATCAATAGATTCTTGAGCAAAGGATTTATTTATACTGAAGCAGTTCTACTTGCAAAGATTCCAGAAATTGTCTCTTCTGAAGAGTGGAATAACCATGAAAGTGAGATAATTAAAGGTATTAGGGATATAATTGAAAAAAACAGGGAGAAAAAAGTAATCCTAGGGATAGTCAATAAACTAATTTCTAACTACAAAAGTCTTCAGTTTCAGGAACAGTATGCTTATAAGAACACTCATTTAACTTCCGAATCCATTGACAGGGATGAAGTTGAATCAACTTTAAAAGCGACTTTTGGTGACAAGACATGGGCAGAGATGGCTGTGAATGAGAGAAATTACTTTATTGAAGCAGTGATTAGTAAGTTTGAATTGTTTTTTAGAAGCAGCAAAAGAGAGTATTTTATACTTCCACAACTTGGTGAAGAGATAAAATTTTTTCTGTCTCATCTTTTCCCTAATCTTCAATGTGAAAATGACAGTGAATCTGATTGTCATTGCAATGCGTGTAGAAATCTTAACAAGCTTTATCATCCATCGCAGATAGAATACTATTCACCGGCAAAATTGCAAACAATTGTTTGGAAAGGCGTGCCTCTTGCATTAAAACAGTTGCCAAATCCAGACATAGGAGTATTTAAAAATCCTGTTGCGCTTCGCACATTACATACTTTAAGAAGAAATTTAAATTACTTACTAAAAGAAGGAATAATTTCAGAAGAAACAAAAGTGGTTGTTGAGTTAGCCAGGGATCTAAATGACTCAAATATGCGATGGGCAATTGAAACATACCAAAGGGAGAGAGAAAACGAGAACAGGGAATTTGAAAAAATACTTGCTAGTTATCCTGGCTCAAAAATAATAGCACCTTCTGAAGAAAATATCCGCAAAGTAAGATTGGCGCTTGAACAGAATGATTCATTTAATAAGGATTTCGTTGAGACAAAAAGTATAAAGTATGGACAGGATATAGCCAAATACAGATTATGGCTGGAACAAGGATGCAGGTGTATTTATACAGGAAAGACCATTAATTTAGATGATCTATTTAACGTGAATAATCTGGTTGATTTTGAGCACACAATTCCACGAAGTTTATCTTTTGACGATTCATTAGAAAATCTAACTATATGTTATCAGAATTATAATAGATCTATAAAGAAGAACAGAATCCCATATCAACTTGAAAATTACGATAAAGACTGCCTAATTGATGGAAATAACTACACAGCTATTTTACCAAGAATACAACCTTGGGTTAAGAGAGTAGATAAAATTGAGGCTAATCTTAACTTTTGGATTGGAAAATCTAAAGCAAGCACAGACAAAAAAAGTAAAGATGATGCAATCAAGCAGAAAAACTTATGGAAACTGGAGCTTGAATATTGGAGGGGGAAAGTGTATCGATTTCAAATGAAAGAGATTAAGAGTGGGTTTTTAAACAGCCAATTAGTCGATACCGGTATAATATCTAAATATGCATTTCATTACCTAAAATCAGTTTTTCAAAGAGTAGATGTTCAGAAAGGAACTGTTACTTCTCAATTCAGAAAAATACTAGGCATTCAAGACGAGTTTACAAAAAAAGACCGGAATAAGCATTCTCATCATGCAATTGATGCTACTGTTTTGACTCTTATACCTTCATCAGCGCAAAGGGATAGGATGATGAAGCTTTATTTTGAGATGAATGAGCAAAAACTTAATATACAAAAGCAAAAGGAACTTAATGATCAACTTCATGAAGAGATAATGAGATGTGGTATTGGTTCAGTCAAAGGTTTAGTTACAAAAGTAGAAAATGATATACTCGTGAATAAGATAACCAATGACAGAGCCAGAAATATAGCTGATAAGGTAGCCTATAAAAGGGGGAAGCCGATATATGATACTGATAAGGAAGGCAATAAAATAATAAGAAGACTTAGAGGTGCTTGTATTCGGGGGCAATTACATCAAGAAACCTTTTTTGGGGCTATAAAGCTCCCTTTAAGTGATGAATCGGGCAAGATTATTCGTGATATTGATCATAAGATCATAACACTCAACCAGCTTCATTTTGTAAAAAGAGAGCCACTTAAATATAGGAAATCAAATGAGATTATAGGTTTTTCCAATTGGGAAGAGCTTGAACGTAAGATTGTTGATAAAGAGCTATATAAGATAATGAGATCTCAGTATCCTGATGGATCTTTTGAAACAGCAGTTGCTAATGGAATCTATATGTTAAGTGCGCAAGGGCACAAGATTAATAGGATTAGGCATGTTAGATGTTTTAATGAGATTAAAAATCCTTTAGTCGTTAAAAAGCATACCTATTTATCATCTGCTGAATACAAACAAAATTATTACGCCGGAATGGGAGATTTGTATGCCCTTTGTCGTTATACTGATAATTCTATGAATAAAAAGGAATTTAGAATTTTCAGTCTCTTCGACATCAGTAATAACCGTAAAATGGGGTTACCTGACATCCATGAAAAAATTATTTCCAAGAATAATGTTGAACTTGTTTTGGATCAAATTCTTAAGCCGGGACACAGAATGATATTATATTCGAAATATCCGGAAGAAGTATTAGAACTTGATAAAGAAAAACTGCTTAACAGGTTATTTGTAATCCGGGGATTTGAGAATGATGGTTGCAGAGTCATATTAACTAAGCACGATACTGCTTTAGAGGATAAATATTTAGGTAAAGGATCGTCAGTGAAAGATTATCAAGATCTTCCAATTAAAATAAGGTGTGGTATTAATACTATTAAGTATCTAATTGAAGGCCAAGATTTTTTAATCACACCAGGAGGAGAATTGAAATTCAAATGATTAAGAGGACTTTATATTTTAGCAATCCGGGGACTATTAAAAAAAAAGACCTTCAATTAGTATATACAGACAAGGAGAATAAATCTTATACCATACCAATTGAAGATATTGGATTTGTCATTTTTGACAATGAGCAATTGTTATTAAGTAATGCAATAGTTTCAGCTCTGATAGATAATAATGCTGCAGTGATGATAACTGATAATAAGCATCTACCTTCCGGTTTGTTAATGAGCATCTATTACCATCATGCTTATACTGAGAAGCTTTATTATCAATTAGAAAGCTCTTTACCTTTAAAGAAAAATTTATGGCAACAGACTGTGATCGCAAAAATTAAGAATCAAGCTGCTTTACTAGACGAGTTAAATATTGCTAATGGTAAAATGCAACAATATACCAAAATAGTTAATAGTGGTGACACTAAAAATGTTGAAGGAAGAGCTGCAGCATATTATTGGGATAATTTATTTGGAAAGGACTCAAAATTTACCAGATCAAGAATGGGTGATTATCCCAATGCCTTACTTAATTATGGTTATGCAATATTACTTGCTATTGTATCAAGAGCATTAGTGGCGAGTGGCTTGCTACCAGCAGTTGGAATTCATCACAGAAATAAGTATAATCCCTGGTGCCTTGCATCAGATATTATGGAGCCATACAGACCCTTTGTAGATAGGTTAGTAATAGAAATTATACAGGATGAAGCTTGCGATGAAATTCTCACACCTGATGTCAAGAAACGATTATTGACTATTCCATCTCTCGATATCTTTATTGAGGGCAAAAGAAGTCCACTGATGGTTGGTATCCAAAGAACGACGGCAAGTTTAGCATCATGTTTTGAAGGTAGTGCCAGGAAAATACTATATCCTGATTTAAATTAAAAAAGAATTGACATCTTACGAAGGCATAAACAAGTATAAAATATTGTGGATATTTACACTTTTTGATCTTCCGACTGAAACAAAAAAGGACAGAAAGCATTTTGCGCAGTTTAGAAAAAATCTGCAAAAAGATGGCTTTACTATGATGCAATATTCAATTTACATAAGGCATTGTAACAGTAGTGAAAATGCTGATGTTCATATAAAGCGAGTTAAATCATTTTTACCACCCAGAGGAGAGGTTGTTATTTTTACACTTACTGATAAGCAATTTGGGATGCTTGAATTCTTTCGGAATAATAAGCATGAGGATACACCATCAACACCTCAACAACTAGAATTATTTTAATAGCAGAAAAGAAAATCTCCAGGAACTGCATGGTCCCCGGAGATTAATAAGCACATTTTTTTTCTTTTCATTAATTGTGTTAAATCCCTGAAACACAGCAACTCAAGCGGTGGTATGCTGTGCTTAATACTTCAAAGATACGATACAAGAGCAATTCACAACTCATCTTTCCGAAATCCAAACACGTACAGTGCTGTGCTTAATACTTCAAAGATACGATACAAGAGCAATTCACAACCGTTTTCTTGTAATGGAATTTCCTTCTTTTGCTGTGCTTAATACTTCAAAGATACGATACAAGAGCAATTCACAACACAGTGGTAGAACAG
>JAEWQC010000310.1 GCA_023399355.1 Bacillota bacterium
TGTACTATCCAATAAGTGTTACTTACCGACAGATGAAGCCAGCGACCAAACTCACTTCATCTGTCTTTTTATGTATTAGTTTTTCATTCTTGCACGACTGATAATGCATTTTCCCAACATTTAGCACATGTATAACCGTCCAGATCTATTTCACACAGTTCCTCTACTTCATCAAGGCCATAGCTTTGCGGACACCCCTCAAGACCATAATAATCAATTTGATCTTTCTCAATTTCACTTTTATTATTTTCGCAATTGGTGTAATGATTATAATCGCATCTTGATATATAATCTCTGCAATATTTAATAACTTTCTGTTTATTAGTCAATTTAAGCACCCCTCCATTAATAATATTCCGGCAAATGTGAATCAAATATTGTTGGTAAATCTACGCCCATTATTAAGCCCTCCTTTATGTGTTTTAACTCTAGCCGGATAACAATCGGTAATTACTCCATCTTCTATTTTCACGGTGATAGCCCAACCAAACGTATGTAAAATCATGTTAACCCACCATAACATTCCGAATCACGAAATTCCTTCCATGTTTTCTTTGTAATCATATTTTCTCCTTATTCTTCTATCGGAATGGGATTATTAATATCAATAGTAAAAGAACCGAAGCATGGCTCTATATCTATAATTTCCCAATTTGAGATACTTGTTGCGTAGTTAACAATTTCTGCTTCTTTCTTTGTTAATATTACCGTTCCTGTTGCGATACCTTCTGCAAATAATTCTACTTCATACTTATATTTCTTTTCTAGTTTCATAATTTCCTCCCATCTTTATAATTTTTATAAAGAAAGTTCAAATCTAAGTCGGGTATATCATATACCAGACATCCATCCTTGCTACTCTCTTCAATAGTACTGACCATTGAAAGAAACTTATCTCTTAATAATAACATTTCAAGATCGGGATTTAATAATTCCTGAATAAATTGAATAGAACTTTCCCGAGATAAAACTATATCGCTATTGGTTAACCTTTTCATGAAATCACTCCTTGATTGTTAATTCTCCGTTTGTTTAACTTTTCCATCCCTACTAACTATTAATTCCTTTAATGGCCTGAGTAACCCCAAGCAAGTATGCGGTTTAATATTATCAACACATATCTGCCCATCAACAAATTTGGGTTTAGCGATTTCATGAAGTGAAAAATAACTACGATTATTTATTTTTCTCATTAATTATAAACCTACTTTCTCCTTTTCTATTCAATTTCCGATTTATTCATAATTATACGAAAGATAATATCCGTCATTTGATAATTCCTTAAACCATTCAATCCTACTTCTCATATCGACCTCATCAACTTCTTTTCCTACAAGAATCTTTTCACATATAAGAGACATTTCTTTGGGATCAACTAAATCTAACTTTTCATCTTCAGATTGTATAAAATCAGCACATATAGTAGGAATTCTCTTATCTCCATATTTTTCAATAAGATCCTGAACTTTTCCTATATTCCCAGCGGAGTGCGAAGTGTTTCCTCCTCCAAGATATTTCAACTTCACATCTCGATAAAACAACTCATCAGTAATTTCAATCTTATATTCTTTAAACCAATTAAATCCTGTACTCATCTACTCACCCTTATACCCCTCCGGAAGTGGCTGCCATGCAATGACCTCAAATTCCCGATAATCATGATAATAATAAACGAGACAATAATCATGCCACTTACCGTCATTGTCCACATATGGGTCAATCAATGTTTCTCCATAATTACAATCATAATTATCTTGAATTTCTTTTAACAACGCAGATTTACTAATCAAATCATTATTCATATTTTACCTTTCTTTTTTTACAAGCAAATGCACCTTGTATTGTAAATTAATTATAATATTGACTTATTTCTATGACTTCATCACAATGCCTACAATCCCCATCAAAATCAGGATTGATATCATGTGCCATTTCAATTTCCTCATCCTCGATATCATTACAAAACATATTGAGATACGGACACCATTTATATCCCATAATACATCTCCTATCTTTATTTAATCATTACGCTGCTGATTCAAATTCAATCCTATACCCAATAAATTTCTTGATCTGCTCATTTACGTCTTTTGAATATGTCTTAACAACATAATCTGTATCAACAATTATATTTGTAATTACTCTATCGTCATCAAACCATACACCACCAACCGTACCACCTGGAATTCTAATTGCCAGACATTTCATTTTTATACAACGTTCGTCCGCAACAATGTAATGGCGCCACTGATAAAGTTCCTTCTTATTTAGATCAAGCTTGGCAAGTTTGTCTAATTCATCTGTTAATTCGCAATAAAACTCTCTTTCATTTTTGCATTGTGGTATATCCTTATATTTGTTTATTAGTTTCATTTAAATCTCTCCTTTTTTATTTATATTACTTATGGAACCAATGGGATTCGAACCCATAACTTACCGCTTATGAGGCGGTTGCTCTAACCATTGAACTATGGTTCCGTAGGTGGGATTTTAACCCACTAAAAGTATGATTGCTATAACGCACAAACCAGAATTTCTATAAATATCCATACAGTGATCTTGAATACGTTTTACTAATATTAAATGCTTAACCGGATATCTTTTTCTATTTGATGTAATTGTCATTGTGTATTTCATTAATTCAATTGCTTTTACTATGACATTTAGTTTTGATTCACTCAAATTCTAACCTTTCACACATATGTAATGACTGGCAAGCCACGGGCTGGGCTTGCGCCCATGCCCTGTTTATTGGCTGCCGTCAATTTTAGATACAAAGATTTAAGATTGAAGGATAAAAAACGGACGAACGCCACCGGAGCGCCAGAAGCAATCACCGTAGCACGTGCAACCACCAGAACGGACACACCGTACACAAGCGGCGTCTCCCCTTGTAGGCGTTTGATTTGGAGTTGCCAACCAATACCATTTATCTACGAGCGGAATCTTATCTCCAAATTTCATTAATATTTCAATAT
>JAEWQC010000045.1 GCA_023399355.1 Bacillota bacterium
ACGGATTGCACAGCATACGCCTATGCAAATATCCATCAGGATTTCATGAAAAACAAGATTACGATCATTGGCTGTCCAAAGCTGGATGAAGTGGACTATGCACAGAAATTGACGCAGATATTTGCGAGCCACGAAATCAAGAGCATCACAGTGCTCCGAATGGAAGTTCCATGCTGCGGAGGAATCGTCCATGCCGTAAAGAACGCACTCCTTGCAAGCGGCACCATGGTACCCTGGAATGTCGTGACAATCAGCACTGACGGCAGCATTCATGAAGAATAAACCGGCGGTTCCTGCTTCAAAGAGAGAATTCAAAGAGGAGAAGTTTCCAGCTTTGAATTCTCTCTGCATGCTGCTGGAAAATGCGGACTTTGCCTCTGACGCAGCTATTCAAAGAAAATGTGTCAGTTGTAAAAACATTTCCTTACCCGTGTGCAAAGTTCCGCGTTATAAACTTCTGCACTGCTTACACAGGCCATAGAATTTTACCCTATGGTCGGTGACAAGAAATTCATTCTTCATAAGAATCTGTTCTTCAAGAGAATCCAGAAGATCTTCCTCAACCTCGGTAACACTCCCGCACTTGCTGCAAATCAGGTGGTGATGGCGGTGGTCTTCATTCGGTCTGGCCAGTTCATACCGGCTGTAGCCATCATCCAGATCAAGCTTTTCTGCCAGTTTCAAGCTTTCCAACAAGGTCAGCGTACGGTAGACCGTTGCTATACCGACTTCAGGATGGATCTCTCGTACGTAGTTAAATACTTCCTCTGTAGTCAAATGCTTTCCACTGAATTTAACCAGCACATCAAGCACAGCATTCCTTTGACCGGTAAACTTATATCCACGTTCTTTCAACAGGCCCTTCAGTTCCTGTACATCAGCAGCGTTCATCCGCCCTTCCTCCTACCTTTACCGTTTAAACCATTATTTCATTTTTAAAAGCGACTGTATGCGGTATAATGAAATTCCGGATTGCGACTAGCACCCACATATACGGCATTACGCTGATGATGAGTGCACCAGATACAAATAAGGGAGTTACTTCCCATAAGAACATTTTAATCTTAACCAGCGTTTTTTTCAATACATTCCCAAAACCCGGCATCCCGATCGGAGGTAAATCTATCAACGTTTGATATCATCCGTCCATAATCTTCTCTTCTGCCTTCTCCTCTTTTTGCCTGATCCTGTGACATACTTTCCGTTGTTATTGATAATCATCATCATTTATCGTAATTATAGTGATATTGAGAATGATTGCCAATAACTCCGGAAGAATAAAAAGAAAAATTGAAGAATCATCCTTTCAGTTCAAGCACCAGCATATTGACCTTTTTTTTATCATTTAGTCCTATACTGACTTATATGGATCAGATACTCCTTGCCATTTTAACATGTGCGATTCCTGCTTCCATGTAAGCATCCCCCTGTTTTTCAAAGCCCATCGTACTATAGAAATCCACCGCCGTGAGCTGCGAGCCTACATAAATCTTTCTGACGCCTTCATCCTTTGCGATAGTAAGCAACAATTTACATATCCCCGTTCCTATCCCATATCTGCGCATGTTTTTCTTTACGGCAACCCTGCCTATTTTTGCTTCTTCACCGTTTAAAAGCATTCTGGCACAGCCCGCAGGCATTCCATCGACAAAAGCAATCACATGTACCGCTCCGCCGTCAAGTTCATCCATCTCCAGTTCAACCGGAACACCCTGTTCCCTGACAAACACTTCCGTTCTGATCTCATGCACGAGTTTCATTTCGCAATCCGTTTTCACACGGCATATCTCAACCATTCTCTCCATCTCCCTGCTGTTTATTGTCAATGGGATCCTTCCTTATCCGCTCGAAGTTGCTTTAACTTCGAAGGGGACGTTCCTTATCCGCTCGAAGTTGCTTTAACTTCGAAGGGGACGTTCCTCATCCGGTCAAAGTTGCTTTAGCTTTAAAGGGGACGTTCCTCATCCGATCAAAGTTGCTTTACCTTCAAAGGGGACATTCCTCAGGTCTGACGGCACAATTGCTGCTGAGATTCCCTTATATCGCATCAGTTCAAAGAAAATGTGTAAAAAACATTTTATTACCAGGTGTTCCATATTTTATCAGAAAACCGGGCACCTGGCTGCGTTTCAACAAGGGTGGTCACAAGCAGAGCTTGCTGCTCGCCTATGCATTCAGGACGGGAGAGTTGCTCACCATCTGAAAACCAAATCAGTACCCGCCACCCAGGCTTTTTGCGAAAGTAAAAGAGTCTGGAGGTGGGGGACATCTTTGACCTTGTTATATTATACCCTACCATCCCGGGCAAAAATAGTACTAATTCCCTACATGCAAAGAGACCACCGTACCTTTTAATTCTTGCCGGAAGGCATACAATAGTAGATATACCAGTTTAGAACGATCTCTCAAACTCATCTTCCCCCTCAATATACCGGTTGCTTCCCGACGACAGCAACCGGTTATTTTATTGAATCCATGCCCCTGAGATTGTCTCCCAAGCCATTTGCTTTGCATATCCGGCAAATTAGACGGAGCCCGATGCCCCAGAGATTTTCCCCAAGACAATTTGCTTTGCATATCCTTTGCATCTCCCGTGCTGGCCGGTTATGCCCGGGTACATTGCATTTATGTCCTGCTTTGGTTTATAATTGAATTGCCGTGCGAAGTTTACGGACAGAACAGAAAGAATGCGGAGGTTGTGAATGAAAAGACCACTTGTAAAATTCATTGCAGGTTTCATCCTGCCGGTAGCGGTCATCATACTGATCGGTAAATTGAACACTTTGTACGCTATCATTGCTTTACTTGCTTATATTGCAATCTTTTTATATCTTTCAAGAGTGACCGTGTTTACCGTAATTGGTAGCCGTAATTATGCACAGGGGAAAACAGAGTTGGCGCTTAAATGGTTCAAACGTGCCCATGAGAATGAGAAATCGGGCATTAAACATTCCGTCTCCTATGCTTACATTCTTCTTAAAAACGCCGAACTGGAAAAATCTGAAGAAATTCTCAAAAAACTTCTGAAGGATCACCATGACCATCAGGATGTTCCATATATAAAATCAAATCTGGCTCTGGTGCTGTGGAAAAAAGGCGAACTTGACGCTGCAATTCAAATGCTGGAGGAAGTCATTGAAACCTACAAAACAACCTCCGTATACGGCAGTCTCGGATATCTGCTCCTTTTGAAGGGTGATCTGGAAAAAGCGCTGCAATTCAATCTGCAAGCCCACGAATACAACTCTGCCGATAAGATCATTCTCGACAACCTGGGGCAGAACTATTACCTGTTGGGGATGTATGACAAGTGTGCAGAGATCTATGAACCTTTGGTAAAAGTATCCCCCTCCTTTCCCGAACCTTACTATAATTACGGACTGCTGCTTGCGAAGCAGGGAGAACCCGGGAAGGCATTGGAAATGATGAAAATAGCTCTTGGCAGCAAATTTTCCTATCTCAGTTCAATCACCAAGGAAGAGGTGGAAGCGAAAGTAACGGAAATTGAGGCCGGTCTGGAATGAACTCGCCCAGCCAAGGTGAAAACGCAAGCGTTTTCACCTCTTTAGAATATCAATGCTTCATCAGGCGCGCTTCGGGACTTCACTAGAGCTTCCTCCGAGTTTCTCAGGGCTTTTTCGGGGCTTCGCCATGGCTTCTTCAAGGCTTTATTGCACGCTCTGCTCCATCTGAC
>JAEWQC010000132.1 GCA_023399355.1 Bacillota bacterium
GGCTTTGCCCGATCCAGGGCGGCGGCCTCATATAAATAAGGCGGAATTCCCTGCAATCCGGAAATCAGGATAATCGTGTTGTACCCGATCCCTTTCCAGACAGCGACCAGGATCAGCGAAAACATGGCTGCCCTGGGATCCTCCAGCCACCCTACCGGCGCAATGTGAAACAGCTTCAGAACAAAATTGAAGAGGCCGTAGGAGGAATCCATCATCCACATCCAGATGAAGGAGATGGAGACAAAGGAGATCACATAAGGGGAGAAAATGATACCCTGTAAAAAGCTGTTGAACTTTGTATCCTTTTTCAGGTGAAGCGCAAGCAGCAGAGCAAGTACAAGGGTGATCACCACTGTAAACGCCATGTATTGGAATGAGTTGAGGACCACCTGCAGAAAATCCGCATCGGCAAACAGGTTTCCATAATTTTTTATTCCGATAAAAACTTTATCGCTCAGCATATCCCACTCAAAAAAGCTCAGGTAAATCATATAAAAGATGGGATAAACCATAAAAGCCGCGAAAATGATGATGGAGGGCGCAACCATCAGATATGGAGCCACAATCGGATTAACCCGTTTTTTCGTCTTGTCTGTCATGAACACACCACTTTCCCTGTATGCTGCTTTCTATGTGTGCTGCTTTCTTTCGAGGTTGCTTTCTTTCCGGCTGCTTTCATACTAACATGAAGCTTCTTAGCCATCCATGCGGATTTGGTTAAGTGTTTGTAAAAAATACGTTACGTATAATTTCATACATTATGTATTATTTAATTCACTTAATATAAAATTAATTTGTAAATTCAAGGAAATCGTGCTAAACTGGTCTCGTCAGGAGAGTAAAAGATGAAGCAACCTACACATGACTACAAATATCAAAAACATAGTGAGAAACAGTTTCTTACGATATTGTCCATCGCAGAAAAGCTTTTTGTGGAGCGGGGAATCGACAAGGTGAATCTGACGGACATCGCCGGTGAGTACGGCATCATGCGTTCTACCTTGTACCGCTATTTCAGAAATAAGGAGGAAGTATTATGGCACATCATGCACAGAAAGACCCTGGCATTTTTCCAGAAACTTACCGAGCGGTTCCAGTCAACGGGAGGTACTGCCTTTGAACGGTATAAAACATTTGTGGAGATATTGATGGAGGAGTTTTCCGCTCATGCGGAATCCTTTCTATTCATCGGTCTTTTCAACCCCATCTATCAAAATGCGACAAGTCTGAAAGACAATGTCCTTTACAACAGTATCTACCAGTCGGATGATTTCCGGTCGGGAGATACCGTCCGCTTTTTAATGGAGAATTTCAATGACGGGTCGTTGAAATCATCGCTGGATCCCAAAACAACAGCGGTTGCCGTAACTTATAGCGCTATGAGTATTGTATCAGGAATGTCCGGCCAGATTGACACTCTGGTGGCAAAGTATGACACCAAAGCGGAAGAGGTCGTCCGGATCAGCCTGAACGCCCTTCTGGAAAGTATCAAAGCATGAGAAAGTACACACCAGGAGTTGTCAGGCAGGCATCATAACAAAAGTAAAAAGCCGGAGTTATGGCATACTCTCCGGCGATTGTTGCGAATTTAATTCTGCCTGGCTGACTCTTAAGCTTTCCTGTAAATGTTGAGACCAATTTTAATATCATCTTTTTCCGGGATAGATACGTTGCCTTCGGTTGAGCCGATTATAATGCTCTTTCCCGAAGATGATACTCCGAATTCCTTGGAAATATCAACCGTTATTGTCAGTATATTGCCATTTAGCTTCATCTCACAATTTTTCATAAACATGTCCTCCTCATTAAGTTTTTCAAATCTCACTTTACGCTATCTTAAGTTTGATAAACTCATTATAAAACTATTTTACATACATTGATACCTTTTATTTATATGTTTTAGAATTCGAACGATATTATAACTCATCGGTTCAAAATATAGTGTTCCGATTGTGAAAATTTTATACCGCTGCCGTGTTTCAGCGAGTCTGTTCGCAAATTTTGCTTACTGCCCGCCCATGCATCTGCGGTGGGGGGACATCTCCCGCCTCACTATAATCGTTAAGCCTGTTTTACGGATTTGAAGAAAACCATGTTTTAGGCTATGTGAATTACAATCATTATTCAGCAAGTATCCTACTGTTTTTTGTACTCTTCCAGTCTATTCGTAAACGATATCGCCATTTGAAATCAAATGATTTACATATGGTAAAGTTTCTTACAGAAATGTGGCTTTCATCTCCCCCTTGAAATGTGGAGGATTCCCGTCGATCCCCCTATTCCTCTGACCTAAATTTTCCGCTTCCTGTCAGCTCGGGTTTCCATATCAAAGCCGGCTGCAACCCGCATAATTCTCCGAATACAGCGCCGCCAAGAATCAGTATGGCACCGATGATCTGCACAAAGCCCATCGTTTCATTTAAGAAAACCGCCGAAAAAATAACGGCTGAAAGCGGCTCCAGATAACCAAAGATTGCCACGGTCTGCACCGGCAAGTCACCAATGGAAGAAAAATAAAAATAGCAGCCGATGCCGGTATTTACAGCGCCAAGAATCAGAATCGGGATAATGCTGCCCGACTCGATATGGAGAGCAAACCCCTGCTTGATACCCAGGAAAATCGCGACGGTCAGAAAACTCGCAATTAGCTGCCACATGGAGTTTTCCAATCCGGTGATGCTCTTTGCCTTCTTATTAAAAATCACCATAACGGCGTACATAACGGCGGACATGATGCCGCAAAACAGGCCCCATGCGGTTTTCTCCCCGGATAAAAACTGCATATTTACACAAAACATACCCACAAGTACGGCAAGAAAACCGAGAACCTTCGCCCCTGTTATCTTTTCCCTGAACAGAATTGGTGAAAGTATCATAATAATCACAGGACCGCAATAGCATGCCAGTGTGGCAATACCGACGCCGATCTGCCGATAGGCTTCATACAGGAACATCCAGCTGGCACCCGTCACTACGCCGGAAATCAGCAGATAAAGAAAGTGTGCTTTGTTCTCCATGATATGCGCTTTCTGGCGTGTCACTACAAATATCAGTCCCATAAACATGCTGCCAATCAAAGCTCTTGTAAAAACGATCTCATAACTGTTCAATGCGATATGGCTTGCTACAATGCCGTTCAGGCCAAACATCAGCAACGCTGCAATATATTTTAAATATGCTTTTCTACTTTTCATAATGCCATCCCATACTCAAATTCGATCTGCGATAATATATCATAATTCTTAACATAACAAAAGCAAGTTCCGCATTTATGTGCTCTTTCTATCATTGACAAAAACGCCTTTAAATTTTTCCATCCCGAACCTCTTTACAAACCATTCGCACTTGCAAAGGAACAAATAGTAGATGTTCAGGCCACACCCGCTTAATGTTTCAAAATTCCCCTGCCCCTTGGAGATAATCATATCAGCTGATTCAATACATTCCTTTGCTTTTGTATCTATTTGCTCCAGGCAGGTGCCTGCAATGTCAGTTCCATTTTCCAAAACATCTGCAAGCTCTGTCAGACCAGTCATCTTTGCATCTTCCATTGTAGCATCGTTCAAAATCATTTTGCCCCTTACAATTACAGTGATATGAACTTGTGGATATTCATCCATAATACACTTTATAAAAAGTTTATCAAGAACCACTTCACCGCAATTATCGGTTAAGTAAACCAGTTCACCAGCAATTTGCAATTCTTTTCTAAATGCCTGATATAGACCGCTATCAATATTTTCCTGCTGAATTGATTCCAATAAGTAATCGAGCTTATCATCATCTATGCTTCCCATGGCACCGAAATCAATATAATTTCCTGCTCGGGAATATTTTAACGCCTCCAGCAAACTGTCATCCGAAGACTGAATTTTTTCCCATATGCTTTCTTCTTTTTGAAGCATCAGAGTATTATACTGCTTTTTCAATGCTTCATAACTATAAGGTGCACCAAAATATTTCTGATATAGCTTATTGATCTTTGCAATTATTACTGGAGCTGTTTCTTGTTCATTTGCCTCAGAAATAATACAAAGGACTCCTTTCATATAAATAGATTTGAGTTCTTCATCTTCATGATTGCTGATATTTTCCATCTGCCTTTTCACAAGACAGTTCATGCAATAAGCACTTATCATAGTTGGTCTCCTTTTATTACATGACTCAATATCATTCTACAATATTTCGCCTAGTAATAAAAGAAAGCTTTGAATCAGATTTTATCTCATCATCGGCTTAGCGGATATAAAAGGATAAGGCGTATAATTCATAAGAATATTAGGGCTCGAGCTTGGAGCAGAAGATTACATTACAAAGCCTTTTGATAACAGAGAACTCCTTGCCAGAATCAAAGTCGTGCTTAGAAGGTATGAACATAATCCTCCTGTACAAAGTGACGCAAATCAAATGTCCCTGGGTGAACTGGAATTTGATCTTGAAACAAGAATGGTTCTGAAAAACGGAACGATGGACAGGATACGACAAATATTGTTCATTGGTGCAGGAGGCTTCATTTTTCTGATAACTCTTTCAAGTCTGTACATTGCCCGTAAAACTACAAAGCCCATTCAATATCTTCTGGGTGCAGCTGAAAGGTTTTCAAAGCAACAATTCGAGCCTGTCAAACTAAATAGGAAAGATGAACTGGGAATGCTTGCAGCGGGGTTAAACCATATGGGTATTCAATTGAAAGACTATATACAGTACCAGCAGCAATTTATTTCCAATCCCCTCTTCAGATGATAATTTCTCCATATTTCAAATAAAAATTACAGACCCCCGTTATTCTACAATACGTAATATCAAAGTCGGAGATAAGGTAGAAAAGCTTAAGGAAGCATATCCTGAAGGAAAAATGATTGGGAATGGTTCAGCCGGAGAAGAAGATGATTTTCTATATCTGCCGGTAAATTATGTTGATGGAATGAAGTTTCATGTAAAAGATGGAAAGGTTGAAAGCATTCTGATGTATAAGCTTCTGGATTGATTTAACCTCAAGTGACAGGAATTCCCCCACCTCCGGGCTGCGTTGCCTGCAATGGCAAGAGCGAAGGTGGGGGATGAACTGGTGCCTTGCATGTATTCATCAGGTGTTCCGGCTAAAAGTTAAAGTTCAACCAGCTTTGTCGCAATATTTTTACAAAACTCACTGTCATGCTCCACAAATAAAATCGTCGGTGAATATTCAAGCAGTAATTCTTCTATTTGCATACGTGAAATAACATCTATAAAATTCAGCGGTTCATCCCAGATATGCAAATGTGCTTTTTCGCAAAGGCTTTTGGCAATCAACACTTTTTTCTTTTGTCCGCCGCTGAAATCAGAAATATCCTTTTCAAATTGAACTCTCGCAAAATCAAATTTCCTTAAAACCGCTTTAAATAGACTTTCATCAAGTTCATTCTCCCGGGCATAGTCGGACAAGCTGCCGCTGACCCGGGAGGTATCCTGGGAAACGTAAGATATCTTAAGTTGACTTCCCTTTCTGCAGGTACCTGCAAAGGTTATTTTCTCACCGCAAATTTCCTCTCCGCAGATGAGCTTGAGGATACTCGATTTTCCCGAGCCATTTCTGCCGGTAAGCGCAATTCTGTCACCTTGCTCAATAGTAAAGCCTATCTCTTTGCAAGCCGTCTTTTCTCCGTAAAATATTGAAACATTCTCAAGCTCAACAAGCCGGTCTTTATGATAGGATAATTGAGAAATTTTCAGCCTTTCGGCATCCTCCACATTCCCGAGAAGTCCGGACTTTTCCTCAATTGCGGATTGCTGCCTGTTTTCGATTGCCTTGGAGCGGCTCATCATTTTAGCGGCCTTATGCCCGACGTAGCCTCTGTCAGCGACCTTGGAACCGGAACTATTTGTTCCTTTTTTCGTCTTTTCCACTTTATCCGACCAATCAGACGTGCGTTTTGCTGCAGTTGACAAATGCTTGATTTCTTTCCGGAGTTTTTCGTTTTCCGCAAACTCAAAGTTATCACGCATCTCTTTGTTCTCCCACCAGGATGAAAAATTTCCTTTTTGAATTTCAATATTTGTTTTATTGATGGATAGGATGTGGTCCACACAGTTGTCAAGGAATGCTCTGTCATGGGATACCAAAATAAAGCCGTGTTTCGAGTTGAGATAGTCGCTGACGACTTTTCTTGCATTCAGGTCAAGATGGTTTGTCGGCTCATCGATCAGCAAAAAGCTGCTCTCTTTCAGGAACAAAGCTGCAAGCATCACCTTTGTCTGCTCCCCGTTTGAAAGGGTATTGAAAGGCCGGTATAAGACGTCCTCGGAAACCTGAAGCAGGGAAAGTTCGCGCAGAACCTTCCACTGCAGGTTGTCAGGGCAGATGCTGTCAATGATATCAATAGTGCTGTTCTCCTTATCCTCGATCATAAAAGGAAAATATTCAAAAGCAGTATTTGTGGAAATCGTGCCGCTATATTCATATTTGCCAAGCAGTAAATTGAGAAATGTAGTTTTACCCCTGCCATTCCTTCCTGTGAAACCTAATTTCCAATCCGTATCTATCTGGAAACTCACATTTTCAAATATGTTATCATAACTGCCGTCATAGGCAAAAGTCAGATTTGTAACGTTTATTAATGACATAAATGATCCTCCTGTATAAAAATAATAAAGCTGCAGGAAAGTCAATTCCTGCAGCTCAAAAATACAGCGTAGCCAAACCCGTATCGGGCACGGCAAGGATATATTGTCCGAGTGAAAAGAATTTAATAACTTTCTTGCATGAGCACAATAAAACAAGCAGCATTTTCTGCCCTTAAAATTTACTATGCCATTAAAATCTGCAAGAAAATTTACCTCATCTTCCCAACTCCAATCGTTCATTCTATAAATACAATATCATACTGCTTTTTATATTTCAATAGTGAAGAATATTTTTCTATTTCCATCTCAACCCCAACCATACTATTCTGAATGCATGATAGTCATATTGTGGTGAACGCCTTTCCCATGCTAAAATCATCACATTCTACAGAAAGGTATTGATATATTTCAGCAGCAGTACATGATTATCCTTATCCGAAATTCAACGTCTTTGTTCCATTATATGGATAGTGAAAGGCCGGTTGCCAACCATCCCCTTTTCTATACGGATATCCGGATCAGGTCTGACTGAACCTCTAGTTAGTTGGTCTAAATCTTTTTCTCGTTTGATGTTCTTCATCAAGGATGGCTTCTCTTACTGGAATTCCTGTAAGTGCTCCCAATTCATCCTGTGCTTCAATTACTCTTTCCAGCCATACTTGTTTATGGTCATCAAACTTTCGGCTGTCCTTTGTAACAAAAATTGGTTTTCCAAATAGCAAACGATTCTCTTTCCCTTCGACCGCTTGCTCAATAAATGCCGGTAAAACAGGAATGCCCAGTAATCTGCCTAACCAGAATGCTCCTGACTCAATATCTTCTGCCCTGTCTTTATTGATGTCATAAATTGTTCCTTGAGAGAATATCAGAAAATGCTTTGGCTTTTTACCTTCGGCAAACCACTTTCCTGCAGCTTTCATCACCGCCTTTGATCCGCCAAAACTTCTACGGTCAACTGCAAAAACCTTTTCCAACTCCAATATCGGCATTAACTCTTTAGGGATGGAAACGCCATTAAAGCAATTTTCTTTAGCAAAAACAAATAGTTCCGGATAAGTATCTATCACTTGATGCATTAGTTCATAATAAAAACTCATTATCAGCGGAGCGTCGGAATCTGTTAAGTGATTCGTTGCTATGATATAAGAAACAGCAGTAAAATCATCCGGTATATTAAAAGCTTTAAAGTTATAGGTTTTCAAAAGCATTTTCTTAACTTCAATTATTTTATCCCTTAATTTTTCCGGATCATTTATAATATTTAATACTTCCTTTTGAGAATTCTCATTAAACAATGAACTCGCATTAAACAAATGCATGATATTCCCCCTAAATTGGCCGAAACTCTGCCTTACCTGATATTCACTCTAATAGTTAGGGTTGTCTTTGTCAATACTCTACAGGCAGGATCATAACTGAAGCATGAATTTAATTTTCACCAATTATCGCTATGCAATAACCCCGTATATTTAGTGTATATCAGTTATCAGACCCATTTTCCCACAAGCTTGACCTCTTAACTCCCGTATATTCAATAGTTTGGGTCACAAAAGGAAGAATTGTTACACAATTCTTGCATGCAACAGCGTTGTAGTAATCTTTTATCTTCTGGAATAATCCCGATATGGGTCGTTACGACATTAGCCTCCAAATCCTTCGCAAGCTCTAAAATTTTTTAGACTTTTCTATTCTAAGCGGGTTCTCACCGGCATCCTGGAAGCCCTGTCCCCCACTCATGCCGGGTTGTTGGGCAACAATGAAGTTTACAATCAGCTGTTCGGGAAGCAATATATTCCGGCGAATAATCAACAGGACAGTGCTTGAAATATGCAAAATCTCAAGCTGTCCTGTTCGGATTTGTGTTGGAAGGCCATAAGATATTTAGTTGGATGTTCCTGAACTATTTTACAGGAATGTCCACTGTATCAGTGCTATACGTGGAATAGCGTATAAATTTGACGAAAAGCTTCAGCTTACTGCCTGTACTCTTGAACCTGTAGACTCTTTCAACCGATTGGGCACTTTCGGCCTCCCGGTCAAAGGCTTCCGGATTTACCTGTTCCAGTTGCTTCTCTCCTTCAAACAACCCCATTATGGGTATTCCGCTACCGGAAGCCACAACAAAGGTATCATCTCCCTCCTGGTACACCTGCTTTACCATCAGTTCATCCGAGATCTGCAAATCTTTGGTGTCTGTACTCACATCAACTGTTTTATCAACCAGCTTCATGATATCCATTCGGATGTTACGGATCTGCAGTGTTTTGAATTTACCCGGCAGTGCATCACTTCTGTTACTGAAACGAATATCTCCGCCTGAGCTACTTTGGTTGCCTCCGGTGAATCGGCTGACTTCCCCGTTATCGGACGCAATGTCGAAACGTAGCTGCGGAATCTCAACGCTTGCCTCTGTAGTTTCCGCCTTGAAAACTTTTAAGGCATCCTCCGTCAAAGCTATAATTCTTCCGTCCAGAACCGAACTCATCGTAGACGCGGTCAAGTGGTCAAAAAGGATCCTGTAGTCTCCCAGCCTTACTTCAGCGTTCAAGTCCAGCTTCGCAGTTCTTTTCATCGCCTTGTTCCTGTCCAGCGTGAAGTTGATGGAACGAACCTCCCTCTTTTTATCAATATCCATCTCGATATCCAGTCTCATCCACTTTTCATAAAACTCAGGTGGCTGCAACGTATCCATGAAGGTCATGGTCTTATCGTCCACAGTCATTCCCTGTCCACCCGTGGGGAAATACCCTCCGGGCTTTATCCCATAGGCATGCAATCTTGGAAGATTGTAATTCAATACCTCCTTCAGCGGCTTGCCGTTGCTGTTGTACAGCTTGTAAAACACTACCAGTTCGTTGTCATCGAACATAATTCCGTCAACAGTGACCTCCACTCCATTGCTAAAAGTACAGGATCTGCCGATATCCTGGCCGCGGCCTTCCTCATTCAGTTGTTTGAGGCTTCCTTCGGTCATCTGGTCATAGCCTGTGAATTTTTTCCCATAATATGCAAGGGCATCGAAGCTGTACGTTAAAAGCAGGACCACAATCAGTAATGCAGCAACAGGCTTGTGCTTCATCCGGCGCTTTCTTCCATATAAGGATTGCTTCAACCGTGCTTCCAATTCTGCCGGCACTTCGAGGCGGTCAAATTCTTCCTTTTTATCCTTCAATGCTTCCTCCAACATGCTCATGCCTCATCACCTCCAAGCAATTCCTTTAATCTTGCAATGCCGTTAAATACCCTGGACTTCACAGTGCCAACCGGTACACTGGTCACACGTGCAATGGACTCATAATCCATATCCATGAAATATTTCAGTTTGATGGCTTCCTGCTGCCTGCTGTTCAGTCTTTCCAGACTAATCAGAATATCCTGTCTGGACTCTCCTGCTGAGTAATTTTCATGATAGACCTCTTCATGACGGTTATCCAAAGGGATGATACGCCCATTTTTACGAAGCATGGCACGGCACCGGTTCACCAGGATTGTTTTGCTCCAGCTGTAGAAGACTCCGGGTTCTTTGAGTTTTCGTATGTTGTCAAACAGGATTACAATCATATCCTGCAGCGCGTCCAACGAATCCTCCCTGTTTCCGGTATAGGTATAGGCAAGTCGGTAATACTCATTTTTCCGGTTCATCACCAGTTGAATCAGCGCTTCTTTATCGCCTGTCCTTGCCTGCTTTACCAGACCTGCTTCATCCATTCCCGTCCCCCCTTATACCAGTAAGAGTACTTGAGCATTTAAAAAGTTCATTTTTAGGTTCAAGTCCTTCAAACAAAAAAAGGAGCCTTTCTAAAAGCTCCTGTTACATTCATCCGGTTATACAACTGATGTTCAGATTTTCCCACCTTTGATCACCTTGATTTTAACTTCCTGTCTATCTACCTTTAAAGATATATCATCCACTTTCTTATCGACAATTTCAAGCTTCTTATAGGTCTGTTCAATTTTCTCAATCGTCTGCTTATATCCGTCAAACAAAGCTTCCGATTTGTTATCCAGCTTGTTTTCGAGACGAATTACGTCGTTCTTCAAGCTGATAATCTCCTTTTCCATACCTTCAAACCGATTCTCCATACCTTCAAACCGATTTGAGAATTCACCATACATTTTAGTTAGCAGTTCAAATGTTTTATCTTCCACAGCAATACACTCCCTATAGGAATTATTGTAACAAATCACTGATGAAATTGCCACAGGATTTCTGTCCATTTTTTATCGCATAGAAAAAAAGCTGTATTACTGCCTATTTCACGCCTGCATAAACTGTACCAATTCCTTGTTGAATTTATCACGCTGGTCGTAGAACAGGAAATGACCACAGGATTCAAATGGCACAAGCCTGGCATTCCTGATGCTGTTTTTTTGTGCGACAGCAAGCGGATACAGGCAGACCTGGTCATTTAATCCATGAAGGATCAAAGTCGGGACATTGATTGTTTTTAAGTCGTTAAACAAGCCCTCCTCGCCCAGCCAGGTGTTTGCAATAGCCGCTGTGGACCAGCTTGCCGCCTGCAGCCCCAATTGGAAGATCCAATCCGACAACGGAGCGCTGACAGGATTAAAGAAGATCATATTCCCGAACCCTCTCAGCATATTGGGCCGGTCGGTATATGTACCCTGGATGATATTGATGACCGCCTCTTTTGGCAAGCCATATGGAAAGTAAGGACGCTGGATCAGGCTCGGTGCCGCCGCCGCAAAAAGCGCGAGCTTCGACACTCCGTAGCCGGCATGTCTGGCCATGTACCGGACGCAGATCGCACCTCCCGTAGAATGCCCCCCAAGTGTGATATTCTGCAATTTGAGTGCATCTATTATAATTCGAACATCATCCGACAACCGGTTGTAGTCATAACCGCCCCAGGGTCTGTCCGACCAGCCGAATCCCCTACAGTCTATTCCAATGCACCTGTACCCCATTTGAGGCAGCAGGTTGAACTGGTACTCAAATAAAGTATGGTCTCCCGGCCATCCGTGAATAAACAGGATGGTCTTGCTGCCCGCCGGGTTAATATCCTCTACATAAATTTTTACATTCGGTTCAACTCCAATATAAAATCCCACACAAATACCCCCATATATAAAATTTCTCAATATATAGAGTATTCACCCATACATTTTATGTGAGAGTCCGCACCGAATCATATCAACTCACAAGTTGTCCGAATGTTATCCGGTTTACTGTCCGCATACCCCTGGAATTACCGTCCATATACGCCTGAATATGTATAGTAGCTAATTCTCAACTATTCCAAACCAATAAATCTCTCCCACTCTTCCAGGGTGGTAATCTTTTTATCTCCTAGCCGCTCTTTGTAAAAATCTATAAACCCTTGCAAAATGCCATATTCAGATGATGATTCGTGCTTCATCGTACTAAATCGCGCCGGTAAAGCACTGTAACAAGATACGTATTTAAATGCCTGCGATTTCAAGTCATATTCCCAATCATACCTGATAACAGGTCTGAACTCACTGGTAGATTCATAATAATTGGCTTCATTTTTGAAATTATCTTTATAATGATATACAAATCTAACTGAATAACTTAAAGAAATGATGGAATCACCGTTATATGAAGCTGAAGTTGAAAAATATGTATCACCTTCAGGTTCGATTTGTTGTTCAAAAAATGAATCATAACCTTCTGTTGGATATTCTGCAGCGACCGTACCATCAGGATTGTACCAGATTTCATTCTCAATATGCACACCTGTGCCATGATTTGCTTCATGCTCAACGACCAGCCAGTATCTCGTTCCATCCTCTTTTTTTTCAATCCTGTATACCGGTTCGAACCTTTCATTCTGGTATGCAAAACCGTCAACCGCCCATTGATCTTTACTGTATGAAAACATTACGTAGATATGGAGGTGACCCTTCTTAATCAGTAATACCGCCACTGATTTGTTCCCAATGTTGACTTCATTCACTTTAATATCTTCGCAAATCGGGTCATTATAATTTGTTATTTTTGCAAGTAATTTATCGTAAACACCATATGACCGTAAAATATTGTCCACTTGGTCACTATCAAAACCTGCATCCGTTTTTTTTAGTTTTGTAAATGGAGCAAATGGAGACAGAGCCTCATCTGAAGTTGCTGAACTGTTGGTCTGAGTGTTCACCTGGCTATTGACTGTTACTGATGCAGTACCTGCACTGCTGCACGAACTTAAAACGAAAGCTAAAGCAAATATTAGCATATACATCTTTTTAATGCTACTCATCCCCTTTATATCTGAAGCAA
This sequence comes from Bacillota bacterium, assembly GCA_023399355.1. Taxonomy (GTDB): domain Bacteria; phylum Bacillota; class Clostridia; order Acetivibrionales; family DTU013; genus UBA1305. The sequence goes on from JAEWQC010000132.1 coordinate 12,863, forward strand.
ATGCAGCTAATGTGTTAAAATAACTCTTTTTGCTTGTATTTACACCATTATAATGTAAATCTCTCTTTCGTATTTTAATAAAAAGTTAATGCAAATTTTTGCCTGAAAAAAAGCAGGCATATGTTTATGACATGCCCGCCCAATAATAGATGTTGTTCAAACACTTAGAAGCGCATCAATGTCAAACATCCCTTCGCTGCAAGCCGGATACCGGTAATGCCGGATACCTCCGGTCCTTCTCCAAAGACACCTGTATAAACCCGGATAAGTGTTTGAAAAGCACTGCGTAGCACACTCAGATTAAAACAAAAAAGGGCGGTGAAACTGACAGGATGTCAGTTTCAGACACATCTTGCCATGGAAGACAAATATGCGCCGACCGCCCTAAAAGTTTTAGCATGCCAAGTGCACCTGATGCTTTCTTATCGTGCCCTGGCAGGCTCCACGCCGTCAAGTTGCGCCCTTTTACCACCTGACGGCGTGGGAAAGTGTTTTCCTTATTTACATTTCAAGGCTGATTTTACGGAATTGTAATTCCAGCCTTTCTGATCCATCTCCTTGATAAAGTTTGAAACCAGGTCAATGAGCACCTCTTCCATCTTGATGCCTTTTTCCTTCGTGGCCTTTGTAGGATCCCCCGTCGCACCGCAGTCTGTCAGTTCGGCAAAATTCCATTTGATATCAATATTGGCCGGAAGATCCGGGACAACTCCTTTTGCATGCTCCATCTCTACCAAATCCCCGAAAAGGGAGAGTGCAATGGAGGTTTCCCCTTCTCCCGCATGGCCCAGACCATTCCATACTTCAAAGGTATCCTTGCGAAGAAGGTTTCCCGCCGCCACCCACCAGGCATCCAGCGATGCAATTTTCACATCCGGATACAGCATCTTGGTATGTCTGGACGCAACTTCGATGGGGGCGATGTTGCCATCGTGGCCGTTCATAATAAAAATCTTTGTGATTCCGTTGCGCAGGATGGAGGTAAGGATATCCTTTAAAACCTCAATCAGCGTTTCGGAGCTCAGGGACAGGTTAAACGGAAAGTGACCGTAATGTTCGCTGAAACCGACGGTAACGGGCGGCAGCACAAGCAGTCCCTTTACCTTTTCCGCAACCTTTACCGCAAGCTTGTAGGATACAAGGGTATCGGTGGCCAGCGGCAGATGTTCACCATGGTTCTCCAGCGAGCCTACCGGGAGAATGACCTTGTTATAATTTCCGTTGCGGTAAGCAGCACTCGTCATATAAATTGCTTCGTGCAAAGATATCACCTCCGGCTTCCCTATTCAATCGTTTCCGATTTTTGATCCAGTTGCAAGTCAGGGTTGGCAGCCTTTCTGTAGATAAAGGTAAACAGGCTGCCCAACGCTATAACCCCGAGGACAATATATGGGAAGATGTTAAATGGAAAGCTCGGAATCGGGTAGACATTCGAATAGAGTGTGAATAAAATGGCAATTACAGCAAGAACCGGTAAAATTAAATGATAGATCTTCCACTCGCCATTCTTTCTAAAGTAGACCATTGAACCAATAACCGTTGCAAGATAGGAAAGAATAATGGCAAGTGACCCGACCGTACCCAGATAGGAGTAGTTCGTAATTCCCTCATTTCTATTCAGGCAGACATCGACCACAATCACGATAACCATTACCAAATGCAAAGCAATATGCGGCGAGCTGAATTTGGGGTGTACCTTTGATAAAACACCGGGAAGCTTGCCATCATTGCTCATGGAATAGACAATACGGCAGGCACCGGAAGCCGAGCCAAGTGCGCAGGTGAAGGCAGAGACTGCGGCACCCAAAGTAATCAGTTCCGAGAACCACTTCGAGACAAATTTTTCAGACAATGCGGTCAACGGCGAAGAAGACGTCTGCAGTTCCTTAACCCCGGACTCTGTTACGCCAAAACCGATGACCTGGGCATAACTTACAACGATATAGAAACAGCCGATGATTATAATGGTGAAAATAATTGCAAGCGGTATATACTTTTTAGGGTTTTTGCTTTCTTCTCCAAGGCTTGAAGCGCCTTCAAAACCGGCGAAGGACAAAAAGCCGAAGACAACCGCAAGACCAATGCCCGAAAAATGATTGTTCCCCAGCGTAAAGGGTTTGACACTCAATCCGGTGCTAAAGCCGACCTTGGCGATGATAATCACAGCCAGAACAAGAAGAAGCAGTATGGAAGCTCCCTCAAAGACCAGCATGACTATTGTGCTGATGCTTACATCATGATAGGTGATGAACCAGATAAGCGCTGCGCAGACCAGTGTCAAAGGCAGCCAGGGGACATGTGCTCCGGATATCCCGGAGATCAGCGTGCTTGCAAAAGTTCCGAAGGCCGCAACACAGCCTGCGGCAAACATGGTGTAGGTCAGGGACATTGCCCAGCCTGCCGCCGTACCGGCCTTGCTTCCGAGCGAAGCGTTGGTAAAGGAATAGACCGACCCGGCTGCGGAGACCTTTTGGTTGAACTTGATAAAAGAAATGGAGACAAGTCCTACCACCAGCATGGTGATAATAAAAGCCAGACCCAATGAATAGCCGGAAACACCGGCCAGCATCGGTGTGTTTGAAGCCATTGCGAAGGTTGGGGCCATAATGGCGACTGACATTGCAATGACTTCAAAGAAGTTGAGCTGGTTTTGCTTAAGTTTGCTTTTTGCCATTTTAATCACTCCTAATTTTTTTTATTTATATAAGGCCGTATACTCGACGGGCCGTATTGTAAAAGATATCCAGCGCAACAATTTGAGCTTCCTCCTTTTCAAAATACCGTTCAGATATTAGCTCGTCAAAAATCGTCCCCAGTTCCTGCTTGGCAAACTTCGCCCCCAGCCAATGTATTTCAGGTAATACAAACCCGTCGGATCCGTACATCAGCTTATTCAGCGGGCACATATCCATCATGTCCCGAAGCCCCGAACGTGCGCCCAGCGGCACCAACGGCACCATTTCAGACATATCAAGGTGGACATTGGCGTACATGGCTGCCAGATAACCGGCTTCAAAGCTGTATGGATACCCGCCGTGGACCAGAATGATTGAAAGTTCGCGAAAGGCAGGATCCTCCAAAACTTCTCTCAGCATCAACGGGTTGTTGTGAAGCAGGTTGATATTGGATTCCCCGAACGAAGCATGAATCTGAAACGGCTTATGGCATTTCAACGCAGCATCCATCGCCCTCAGCAGAAAATAATCGCGGAATTCTTTCTCACTGCACTCCTTGAGCAGGCTTGAACGGCTTTGACGGTTGATTTGCAGTCCGGTTCTGTATCCGATAATGCTTTTGAAAGCCACTATTTTTTGATCTTTTCCTGCATTTTCAACCGCTTCATCAAAAATGCCTTCCGCCTCTTTGAATCCGGTCCCGTTCTTCCACAAATCATCCAGCACTGATTCGATCCGAAACATATAGCTTACCTTTGACGGGACTAAATCTTCGAAATCCGTCAGGCTGACCTGTGCAGGTTTATACCCGAGGTCGATAATCAAGGTGTCAATCACGGCGTCGTCAAACAGCTTTGTGACATATGCACGGTAATCCTTCCTGGCAAGTTCTCTTGCTTTGAATGCCGCATCCTTACGGCTCCCTTCGAAGCCGAAGGTATCACTGAGTTCTCTTAAAAGCCTGCGGTAGACAAGGGTGTTCGTCAGTTGTTCCTCCTGCAGCTCATTGAGAGACAGGTTCAGCATTCTGGCAAGGTTGTGCTCCTGATAAGCGACATCAAACAGATGACAATGGTTGTCAATGACCGGTATCTTTGAAAAATCCATTTTTCATGCCTCCTTTCCTTAAGCGTCCATTCAGAACGCCGAAATATATTTGTCAATTTCCCAGCTGGTCACGTTCCGCAGATACTCACGCCAGTCAAACATCTTCAGCTTGCAGTATTCATCCACCAGTACCGTCCCCATCTCCCCGGCAAAAAGCGGATCATTGCGCAGAGCCTCCGCCGCTTCTCCCAAATGTTCCGGTAAACGATGGATTCCTCTTCTTTGCCGTTCATCCAGGCTCAGGGACAACGGATCGACCAGTGTCGGCTCGCCGGGCTCCAGACGGTTGCGGATTCCGTCCATACCTGCAACCAACAGTGCCGCCATGGCAAGGTAAGGGTTGCAGGCGCCGTCCGTGGGTTTAAATTCCAGATTGAATCCGCTCTCCTCAGCGCTCTTCTGACCTGAAATCACTCTCACGGCTGCTTCCCGGTTATCTGTGCCGTAACAGCTGAAAGCAGAAGCCCAGTTGTGTGGAAGCAGGCGTTTGTACGAGGTTACTGTGGAAGCGGTAAAGGCACATAGAGCATTGATATGGTGAAGAATCCCTCCGATAAAATATCTTCCGGTTTCACTGAGCAGGCTGGGGTCCGACTTGTCATAAAAAGCGTTTTTGCCGTCCTTCCAGAAGCTCAAATGAGCGTGTGATCCGCTTCCTGCAAGATTTTCAAACGGCTTTGGCATAAATGAGATGATCAGGTCGTGGTTTGCAGCTACCCCACGCGCTGTTTCCCTGAAAATTACCTGATTGTCACAGGCTTGCAGGACGCCGGCATGGCTGATGGCGATCTCATGCTGCCCAGGGCCGTATTCAGGATGATATTTGATCACTTTGATATTTTGCTTTTCAAGGGCTTCCACTAAATCCGAAATTAATGGGTGCGCCTGATTCATCCCTCCGGTTGCAAAGCACAAACTCTTGTCAAATGGCAGATAGGCGTTATCTTCACGTCTTATGACATAAAATTCATTTTCAAAAGCAGCACTGACCTCAAAGGGAATATCCTTCAGAATTCTTTTTAGCAGCGACCGTGCACAGATCTCACTGGTCTCCATGGTGTCTTTTTTAACAAAGTCACAGATTACACTGGCCGAGTCGGAAATGTACGGCAATATGGTCAGCGTATCCAAGTCCGGCAGGGCCGTTAATTCGCCTGTGCAGCCAAACTGTGTTTCAGGCCCCATCGTATCCAGTACACTGAAAAATGGCATTCCCATCGAAAAAGTATGTCCTGATGCCAGATCCCCGGTGGCTTTTTCACCCACTGCGATATTTCCCCGAATAACGCCGTCATTGTCGATATAGAGAAATCGTGTGAATTTCACCTTATTTTCCTTCAGTTCCCTGACTGCATCCTCAATTGTTTTCATTTATTCTCCTCCTCGCACTTTTCAAGATGTTGTGCTAGTACTTTCCAGTATTTTCATACGCTACTTCACACCATCCGCTTTCAAATAATTAAACAGCAACTGCGAAATCAACAGCATTCCGTCAGACAGAATTTGTTCATCAAAGGTAAACTTCGGGGTGTGAAGCATGCTTACATGTGCTTTTTCACGGTTCAAACAACCAAGTCTGAAATACGTGCCGGGGATGGTATCCGTGAAAAAGGCAAAATCATCGGCACCCATGGACGGCCTCTCAATACGCACCGTATGATCACGGCCAATTAGTCTTAAAAACTGGTTTTCTGAAAATTGGGTGAGTTCCCGGTTGCAGACCAATGGACTTTCTCCCGGATTGATTGTCAGATCAGCGCCCACACCGAAAGCAACCGTAAAACCGTCAAGAATTTCCTTCAGCCTTTTCGCCGCCAGAGCACGTCCATCACTTGTAATACTCCGGATAGTCCCTTTTATCAGGACGCTTTCAGGTATTACATTGAAGCTGTCGCCTGCTTTTACCTCGGCGATGGTGACGACAAGAGGTTCTGCCGGGTCAATGTTTCGGGAAACAATCGACTGGACTGCCACGATCAGATAACCAGCTGCAAGTATGGGGTCACAGGTTTTGTCCGGGTGTCCGCCATGACCGCCGGTACCTTTCAGCATAATAGTGAATTCATCGTTACCCGCTGTCATGGTGCCGTAATTAACTCCTACCGTTCCCTGCAAAAGCTCCGGGAAGATGTGAAATCCCCAGATCGCCGAAACATCGGGGTTTTTCAATGCACCCTCCTCAATCATGGGCTTCGCACCACCTGGGTTTTCCTCACCGGGCTGAAAAATAAATTTGATCGTACCGTTCAACTCTCTGCGAAGCAAAGAGAGGGTCTTTGCCACACCTGTCCCAATCGCGGTGTGCCCGTCATGACCACAGGCATGCATCCTGCCGGGCAGCTTTGAAGCATATGGCAGCGCGGTTTGTTCTTCAATGGGTAACGCATCCATATCAAGCCGCAGAGCAATTACAGGACCGGGGTTTTCACCTTCAAGAATACCCACGACACCTGTACCGGCCACACCTGTCTGCACGGAAAGCCCTGCCTCTTTAAGGGCTGAGGCCACTCGCTCAGCCGTTTTGTAACATTCAAGCCCCAGTTCCGGGTATTGGTGCAAACTTCTCCTCAAACTTCTGATTTCGTCTTTATAGAGCGCCGCAGCTTTTACCAGATCCGGGTTGAACGCATCCATGTGCATGTTTTTCAACTCCCTTCCGTTTTCTATCGGTACTGCAATTACAAAGTATCTGACATTACATCCAAACATTTGTTTAAAAAACTTACCGGAATTTTGCATAAAAAAACGATGAAGTTCAGTAATGAACTTCATCGTCCCGAAAATGTTGCAAACCTTTCATTCATTTTTAATTGTATAATGCAGTTCGCCGTTTCAACTATTTTTCAAGATAGCTGAATGCCTGTTCCAGATCAGCCACAAGATCCCCAATATCCTCAATCCCTGCCGAAAGCCTCACCAGCCCCTCAGGTATCCCCATGGCGCGGCGTTCCTCAACGGTACATTCCACATGACTTGTCGTTCTCGCGGGGCCGTAGGTTGTCTCAACGGCGCCAAGGTTTGCTGCGCGGTTCGCATATTTAAGCTTTGGTAATAGAATCTTCACAGCGTCCATACCGCCTTTGAGTGAAAAGCTCAGCACACCGCCAAATCCTTTCATCTGCTTTTTGGCCACATCATGGTGGACATGGGTCTCCAGCCCCGGATAAAAGACTGCTTCCACAGCCTCCTTTGTCTGAAGATATTTTGTGAGGGCAAGTGCATTTTCCTGCTGACGCTCCACACGCAGTTTGAGGGTCTTCATGCCGCGAAGCAGCAGGTAGGCATCCCAGGGACTCAATGTCGCGCCGTTGATTTCACGGTAATGATAAATTTTTTCAATCATTTCCCTTTTGCCGCACACGACGCCACCCAGCGCATCCGCATGGCCGCCGAGAAACTTGGTCGCACTGTGAAGCACCAGATCAGCGCCAAGGCTGATTGGATTCTGATTGATCGGCGTAGCAAAGGTATTATCCACAACTACAATGGCTCCAGCAGCTTTTCCGGCTTTAGCCATACGCTCAATATCAACGATCTTGACGGTCGGGTTGGTTGGCGTTTCAAGATAAAGCAACCTGCAGCCTTTGCCTATTTCCGCTTCAATCTCTTCATAATCTATCGTTGCACATAAAGTCACATCAATATTCATTAATGGCAAAAACTCAGTGAAAATTTTATTCGTTCCGCCATAGGTATCCTTGACGGAAACCACCCGGTCGCCCGGGCGAAGAAAGGTATATAGCGTATTGCTGATCGCAGCCATCCCGGTTGAAAAACTAGTTGCCGCCTCTGCACCCTCCAGCGCCGCCACTTTGTTTTCAAAAGCCTGAACAGTCGGATTGGTATTCCGCCCGTAAATATGCCCCGGCTTCTTGCCGATTGCGACATCATACCATTCGTCCATATCTTCATAGGTATAAGCCACGCTTACAACAAGGGGAACCTGCGTCGCCCTGTGGACACGCTGTTCGGTTTCACCTGCCCAGACTGCTAAAGTTCCAATATCCGTATCCGGAAATTTATTGTTTTCCATAATTATTCCTTTGCTTTCATTTTAATTTAGACTGCTTTTATTTTTTGATGGTATAGATAAAATGCAATATTTTATATCGGTATTGTAATTGTAAAAGAAATAAAACATAATATCATCATACAACTTGTATAAATTTTTAGAAAAACGCCAAAACGAAAGCGGAGTGCTGAATGTCTCTATATGTTTCGGATTTTTTAAAACTTCCCGAAATGAAACCTGCTGTTGTACATTCAGCGCATGATCTGCTGGATAAAAGGTGCATTGAAGGGATTTCGGTTATCGAGACTCCTGTGGAAGATTTTGTACAGAAAAACGAAATCGTTCTTTCTACTGCAATCGGCTGCTCTGACGAGGCGAATTTTCTGGATTTTATCAATGAAATCTATCACTCAGACGCTGCAGCTCTTGTAATTGCGACCGGCCGATATGTGATCAATATACCGGAGATCGTCATTTCCTATGCGAAATCGGTTGGCTTTCCGTTGATCGAGATTCCCTGGCATATACGTTTTGCCGAGATTACAAAAGCAATACTGAAAAATATACTCGGCTACACAAATAGCTACGCAAAGGAACTGGCAAGTGCCCCTGTAATAAAAACGGAAAATAAGCTTTCAAAAATCGAAAGTCCTGACTATATCAATCAGCTTTTGACACAGACCTTGCTTCACGAGGATGTTCATAATATCGTTACTGAAGTGATCGGCCAGTTAATTGAATATGACAGAATGCGAAAGTTGGACCTGATCAGCACCTGTCTTGTCTATCTGCAGCATAACGGCAATGCCAGTCAAACCGCACCGGCACTTCATCTCCACCGTCAGTCCCTGCTTTACAGACTGAAAAAAATCGAAATTCTCACGCACCTCTCACTGGAAAGCTCAGATGATCTTTTTCTCCTTGATCTTTGCATTCGCATTTGGCGTCTGAAAAAGGTGTAATGGTTCTGTGGGAAAAACGCATGATTTATTCCGGCTATAGTATTTGTAATATCTCTATTGTATATTTCCCTCTTGGCGCATCGACTTCGGCGATATCTCCAACCTTTTTGCCCAATAATGCTTTCCCTAAATCCGATTCTATACTGACACGCATGTTTGCTGGGTCTATGTCCAAGGTAGTTACCAAAGTTACGGTATCTTCATCCCCATCCTCAACAAATTTGATTCTTGCTTTACTATTCAGTCCCAGTACCGATTTATCTGAAATGCTGTCGTCTATTATCGTTGCGGATGCAATCATATTTAATAGATGTTGAATCCGATCATCATTTTCCCGATAATTTCTGCAAGCTTCCTTGTACTCTGCGTTTTCCGATCTATCGCCATGTGCGGCAGCTTCCTGCTTTTCTCTGGCAATTTCAGCTCTTTTTACAGTCATTCTATATTCAATTTCTTCCTGTAATTTTTTAACATTCTCCCGTGTAAGAATATTATTCATAAATTACTTAGCCCCTAACCCTTTTTCTTCAAATATAGCACAAATGGCTCAATATTTATAGTGTCCATGTGTATGTAAAATTGATTACATCATGCTTGTTACAATACTCACAATTGGAATTGTAATTAAACTGGCTATTGTAGTGACAAAAATGATCTCCGTCGCAAATTCGGCATCCGAGTCATAAGTTGCCGCAACCATTGCTATTGTGGTCATGGATGGCAGCCCAACGATCAGTGTTAAAATGGTTCTAGGAATTTGCGGCAGAAAAAATCCCAGCAGGAAATATGCGATAATTGGCAAAACCAGCATTTTTACTGCAGTCAGGACAAAGATACCTGGTTTCCTGACTGCTTCCCTGACAGTAACGCCTGCCATGGCACCGCCCAGATAGATCAACGTTAAATACTTGCTTGTGCCTCCAATCCCCGAGATTGTATTCATAAGCAAATCCGGCAGCCGTATTTTCAAAAGCATGATAATGAAAGCGGCAAGCAGTGCAACAGTGGTTGGATTTATCATGTTTTTTGCAGAACTCCAAAAGCTGGATTGCTTCTGATGTCTGCTGCACAAATAAACCCCATAAGTCCACAAAATAGCCATATCAATTAATGTGAAAACAGTGATACATACTTGTGCTACAGGCTCTTTAAAAATAGCCTGTATGAGAGGTATTCCCATAAAGCCCATATTTCCAAAGGTCGCAAGTGCTGTAAAAACATTTGCAGCCTTCCCTTGAAGCTTTAGTAACCGACTCAATAGTATTGCGGAAACAATAAGAAGGGTATAACTCAAGATCACGCCAACTGCAAATCTTCCGCTTATCAGGAACTCCTTTGCAGTAACTCCGCTTCCTGCAACAATACTGAATATCAATGCGGGAAGAATGATTTTGACTATAAGCCTGGATAGCGCATTTAGGCCCTCTTTTGTCAAAGCATTCGCTTTAGCTCCAATAAAACCTATCACCATAAGGATTGCAAATATTATAATTTGATTGCCTACAATTGCTATCTGTTCCGTCACTGGTACTTATCCGATCTTTATAATAAGTATGAATATACTGATTTTCCTCACTTGAACATTTGATAAACATTTCTCAGATTGTATCATAATTACCCAATATCATCTATAGCATTTACAGAGATTATTCCAGAACACCTGACTGCAATCGAATATCATGCCAGGGGGGTCCCCATGTGTCGCCTCTTCGAAGGGAATCCCTGAAATCGGGCCAGGCATTCTTTCGGAACAGTTATATCTCTGCAAACTTCTTTATCATTGAACTGTGCCAGCCAGATCATATAGCTGTGCCGCACTGTTCACGCCCGAGGCATTCAAAGAATTCTCCGAAACATACGGTACCGGTTTCCCTTTCTCTGTTACCCATGTCATAATCTCGCTTTCCGAACCGCCCCTGCCATTGTCCATTATTGTATAAAATGAAAATTGGAAAATGATTAGAAAAGCGCATGATCCAACGACTAAATCGAGGAATTAATTCAATTTTATTCAATTTAATGGATAAGCATCTTCTTTTAACTCTTATTTGAACAAATGTCCTGTATTTTACCTTAATTTGGTAATTTACTTCGTGTGGCGTGTCATATATAATACAAGCATACAAGGATTTCAACAAAATCGGCATAGGTCTGAAAAACGGCAAAACCTGCACAATTACAGTGAAAGGTTACGTAAAATCAAATGCAGCTGTACCTCCTGATACATTCCAGCAATACACCACATCCTATCGTCAACATCTTTGAGTAATACTTCAATGTATAAATAAAACCTAAACCCCTTTGATATACAAGGGGCTAAATGCATTATGTTGAAATGTTTCAAGTGAATAAAGTTTCAACGTCATTCATGATAAAAATATTAATGAAAAGAGGGTCAAGCCAGAAAGGAGGTATGGCAGATGAAAAAAAAGCATCAAAGTGTTTTTAGCAATTTCAGTGTACCTTACATCGGGAATGCATTGTTCTGCGAAGGCAGGAAATTCGATTCGCCACTGACATTCCAACAACTTGGAAACATCTCAATAGACTACGGCTGCAACTACCAGCCAAACGGTCCGAACAGCAGGAAATTCATATTAGTATGTCTATGTTTAAACGGAAAAGGGGCAGTCTGATGAGGATAACTGAATTGAAAATGATTGTGGATTTCCAGATGCGACAATCATTATGTAGACGGATTTGCAATTGGCAGGCTGGTATCGGATTATTTAAAAGCAATATACAAGGAGGTATGTAGCATGAAAAAAATTTTGGTACTTTTTCTGGCAGTCACCGTAATGCTTTCAATGTGTATGTTCTTTTCGGCCAACTCATACGGGGCAACAACGATCACCTCAAATCAGACTGGCACCGATGGATTATTTTATTCATTTTGGACCAATGGTGGTGGATCAGTAGCTATGACTTTGAACGGAGGTGGCAGTTATGGTGTTAACTGGTCAAATTGCGGGGATTTCACCTGTGGCAAAGGCTGGAATACCGGGTCAGGCCATACTATTACCTACTCAGGCAGTTACAGCAATAGTGGCGGTGGATCTTGCGGCATCTATGGGTGGACAACAAACCCACTCGTAGAATATTACATCTGTGACTCATGGAATGGTGTTACTACTAATGCTACCCAGGTGGGCACAGTTACCTCCGATGGGAGTACCTATACCATATATAAGCATCAGCAGGTAAACCAACCCTCCATTCAAGGCACTGCAACTTTCTGGCAGTACATAAGTGTCAGAAATCAACAAAGAGTGGGCGGAACCATAACTATACAAAATCACTTTGACGCATGGAGAAATGCCGGTTTGAATTTGGGAAGCATGAATTACCAGATATTATTGACAGAGGGATGGAATGGCAGCGGGAGCTCTAATATAACGGTAAGCGAAGGCGGCGGCAGCACCCCGCCCCCACCCGGCGGCACGGTTGGCAGATATGAATGCGAGAATCTGGCCCTTGGCGGTCAATATGCCGGGAAAATCAGTTCACCGTTCTCAGGAGTCGCTTTATACGCCAATAATGATTACTGTCAAACCGGTAATATTACCTGGAACAACACCCAGAGGACTGTTAGTGTCAGGGGTTGTTCAAGTAATTCCAATACCGCTACCGTAGTTGTAAAGATGAACGGATATGAAATGGGCAGGGTAAACTTCACCGGTACCGCTCCCACGGTCCAGTCCTTTAACTGCACTCCGCAAAACGGTACCTATCCGGTTCAGCTTATCGTAACCAACGATACCGGGAATTGGGATGCCTATGTGGATTATTTGGATATCAGCGGTACTGGCGGTGGTGGCACCAACCCACCCCCTGGTGGCGGTACCAACGGTAACGTTTACCTTACCTTTGATGACGGTCCAAATAATGGCAACTCACAAACACTGATAAACAACCTCAAAAACGCAGGCTGCAACCAGGCTACCTTCTTCGTCATCGGCCAGAATATCGCCGGCAACCAGACGGGCTGGAATGCCTATAAAAGTTCCGGCTTCAGCATCCAGAACCATAGCCAGACACATCAGCATATGACCAGCTGGAGCTATCAGCAGGTTTATAACGACCTCAGCGCATGCAACTCGGCCATCCAGAACGGCGGAGCTGCCAAGCCCTCGAGGATCCGGCTTCCTTATCTTGAAAGCAACTCCACCATACAGCAAGCGTGTTCAGCACTTGGCCTGTCGATCGTAAACCCTACCGTTGACACCCAGGACTGGAACGGCGCCGGCACACAGTCAATCATTAATGCATGTAACAACTTGAATGCCGGTGGTAACCCCCTGATGCACGATATGTACCAAACGACTGACAATGCTGTTGCAACTATCATTCAGAACCTTAAGAACCGCGGCCTTGGTTTCGTGCAATATTAAAACCCGGAATAGTATTGGAAGCCGCCTGTTTTAAAGCGGGCGGCTTCTAAACGACAATCCCGGATGTGCAATCCGGCTCCGGTAAAAGAGCTTTTAAATACGGGGGAAGAACATGAAAAAGATTTACCGCTCACTATTGCTTGTAACTTTACTATTACTCGTAGCTTTATTATTTATTCCTCAAAAGTCATCATCTTCACCATGGGTACAGACCAACGGACCCTATGGCGGCTACATCCATTGCTTTGCAATCGAGGGTAGGAATATTTTTGCAGGAACCGAAGGCAGTGGCATTTTTCTTTCCACCGACAATGGTACAAGCTGGAATGAAGTCAACTCGGGATTGACGAGCAAAAATGTCTATTCCCTGGCTATCAGTGGCACAAATATCTTTGCCGGAACCAGCAGCGGTGTTTTTATCTCCACCAACAACGGTGCAAGTTGGAAGTTGATCCATTCAACAGTGGCAAATACTATTGTCCTCTCACTTGCCATAAAGGGTCAGAATATCTTAGCAGGAACCAGCAGCGGTGTTTTTCTTTCCACCGACCATGGCACAAACTGGTGTGCGGTTAGTTCAGGTTTGACATCCATTAATGTCAATTCCATTGCTACAAGCGGAACGAATATCTTTGCAGGAACAGACGACGGCGGCATTTTTCTTTCCGACAACAATGGCGTAAGCTGGAGCCCGGTTAATTCAGGTCTGACAAACATACAAATCAATTCCCTCACCATGAGTGGTACTACAATCTTTGCCGGAACTTATGGCGGCGGCGTTTTTCTTTCCGCCAACAATGGTACAAGCTGGACTGCAGTTAACTCAGGTTTGACAAATAAATATGTCTACTCTCTTGCCGTCAGTGGTACAAATATCTTTGCCGGAACCAGCGGCGGCGTTTTTCTTTCCACCAACAGCGGCACAAACTGGAGGCAGATTGATTCGGGATTGACTAATACCTATGTCTACTCTCTTGCCACCAGTGACGGGAATCTCTTTGCCGGAACCGACGGCGGGGGGGTTTTTCTCTCCACCAATAGCGGCACAAGCTGGAGGATGGTCAATACCGGACTGACGAATACTCATGTCGGATCTCTTGCCACGAACGGTACATCCATTTTTGCCGGCACTAATGGCGCAGGCGTATTTCTTTCCAACAACAGCGGTGAAAGCTGGAAAGAAATTAATTCAGGTTTGACAAACCCTTATGTTTTCTCTCTTGCCATAAGCGGCACTGATATCTTTGCCGGAACAAATGGCGGGGGGGTTTTTCTCTCCACCAACAATGGCAGAAGCTGGAGGAATATCAATTCGGGCTTGACTAACAAATATGTCTACTCTCTTGCCGTCAGCGGTGCGAATATCTTTGCCGGGACATTGGGCGGGGGGGTTTTTATCTCGGCTGACAGCGGCACAAGCTGGAGTCCGGTTAACTCAGGTCTGACAAACTATAATGTCGGGTCTCTTGCCGTGAGCGGTAAAAATATCTTTGCCGGAACTTTCGGTCACGGGGTTTTTCTTTCCACCAACAACGGCTCAAGCTGGAGTCCTGCCAATTCAGGATTGACAAATACCCAGATCTTCTCTCTGGCTGTGAGCGGTAAAAATATCTTTGCCGCAACTCCTGGCGGCGGGGTTTTTCTTTCCACCGACAATGGCACAAGCTGGCAACCGGTTAACTCTGGTCTGATGAACACAAAAATCGATTCCCTCACGGTGGGTGGTACAACAATCTTTGCCGGAACTTATGGCGGCGGAGTCTTTCTTTCCACCAGCAATGGCAAAAGCTGGAGTGCAGCTGATTCAGGATTGGCAAATATCGACGTCTATTCTTTTATAAGCGGTACGAATATCTTTGCCGGAACTAATGGCAGGGGTGTTTGGAAACGACCCATGACCGTTTTTACTGAAAACGGCAAAACCCGTACATTTTCTCAACTCATACATTGCTCCGACAAGCATTGATATATCTTTATTGTTTCTTAGTGTAATGACTTTTTCCATGTTGGGATGCATGCGAATTTTAAAGCTTTCCTTTTCTAAATCAAAATTCCTTGAGCATTACAACATAGCACATGCAATTCAGGTTTTGCAATAACGGTTTTGCAATAACTTCCCCATATCTTTTATTCTCCCAATAAGAGATGCCTTTTCTGTGGTATAATGAACAGATACCTTAATAGGAAAGGCTGATGTCTCTGTATTATGCCAACATCTCAAAAACATGAACTGGATATGTGCAACGGTCCACTTTTCTCCAAGATAATAGTGTTTTCCATTCCCGTGATCCTGACCGGAATTCTGCAACTGCTCTACAATGCCGTTAACATAGTGGTCGTCGGACGATTTGTAGGAAGTGAAGCACTTGCTGCTGTCGGTTCTACTTCTGCTCTGAACAATTTGATTATTACCCTATTTATCGGGCTGTCCGTTGGCGCCAGTGTCCTGATGTCAAAGTATTATGGCGCCGGTAAACTAAAAGACGCAAATGAAACAGTCCACACCGCTATTGCCATAAGTACTGTCGGTGGCATCATCCTTGCCGTGTTCGGGGTATTGACCGCAAAAACACTGCTGCAGGCAATGGGCACACCGGAGGATGTTTTGGGACATGCGGTGCTTTATATGAAGATTTATTTTCTCGGCATGCCTGCGTCTTTGGTTTTCAACTTCAGCAGCGCTATTATGCGCGCTGTTGGCGATACGCGCCGTCCTCTTTACTATTTGTCTATTTCAGGTGTAATAAATGTAGCGCTCAATTTGATATTTGTACTTGGCTTTCACCTGGATATTGCCGGTGTGGCAATGGCAACCGTGATTTCTCAATACCTATCGGTCGTATTGATCCTGATTTGCCTGATTCGATCCGAGGGATGCATCCAATTGAAGTGGCGCAAAATTCGATTTCATAAAGACAAATTGATTGACATAGCCAAAGTCGGCCTTCCTGCAGGGATCCAAGGCGCGATATTTTCCTTTTCAAATGTATTGATTCAATCTTCCGTTAACAGCTTCGGGTCGGCAGTGATGGCCGGCAATACGGCTGCAATGAATATAGAAAGCTTTGTTTACATGTCCATGAACGCGTTTTATCAAGCTGCGCTCTCCTTTACCGGGCAGAATATCGGTGCAAAAAAATATAACCGGATGGGGCGTATTCTGGGTGTGTGTATCCTATCGGTCACCGTTGTAGGGGTTACCTTTGGGGGATTGTGTTATGTGTTCGCCAGGAACCTTATCGGTATCTATTCCGTAGACCAGAATGTAATAGCTATCGGTATTGTACGTATGGGCTATGTCTGCCTGCCATATTTCATATGCGGAATCATGGATGTTCTGGTAGGCAGTTTAAGAGGTACGGGGTATTCCATCCTGCCAATGCTGTCTTCTGTCATCGGCGTATGTGGAATTCGCATCACCTGGATCTATACGGTATTTGCCATGAATCACACGCTGGAAACCTTATATATTTCCTACCCCATATCATGGGCCATGACAGCCTGTGTGCATTTCATCTGCTTTTTGCTCGTCAGACGAAAATTTTCCCTTGAATCGGCCAGACTGACCGGGCAGGGCATTACCACCTGCCCGTAGCATCATTCCCCGGGACGGAATTTTTCTCCAAATACAGCACCGCCAAGAATGAGCAAGTCGCAGATAATCTGTACAGGCCGAACATTCGTAAAGCTGCTGTATATTTAAATATGCTTTTTTCGTTTTCCTTCTGTGCTCCTGCACTTGAAACACAATAAGCGGTAACATATCATAATTTTCAAGCTGAAAATACTATCTTGCTTTCTCCGGCCTCACTGCAAAAGACAAAACCAACAGAAATGCAGCCAGCAGCAGCATATAAACTATTTCATTCATGGCGGCCATAATCCCCTTACCGTAGAGAACTGCCTCCCCCGCCTTTAAAAACCAGGTTGTCGGCATAAAGTCTCCGATTTTCCGTATATATTCAGGCATGATTTCTCTGGGCCACAAGCAGCCGCCAAGCATCAGCAGGGGCAAGTTGACCAAAGTTGCAAGAGCGCCGGCCATTAACATGTTTTTTGAATATCTGCTGATCAGAACGCCAATTGAGATACAGACAATGGCGAAAACGCAGCAAATCAGAATGACTTCTTCTCCCTGCGCGTCACTGCCAAAACTGACATTCACTATTTTAGGCAGATTATTAATCAATATCACGATCTGGATAGCTGCAACAATAAAACTGCCCAGCATGTGTTCAATAAAATAACTGGAGCGTTTTAACGGTGTTATGGCTACCCTGACATACACTCCTGAAAGTTTATCCTCCAATATCAATGCTGTAGAGAAGGCCAGAAGGAAAACCATGCCGAAAGCTATATAGCCCAGGGAAGAAACCGCTTTACCCACCTCTTTTGCAGAGCCGGCTGCAAAGTCCTTATACTCTGTGGCGTATTCATTCTTATGATATTCATTCATTCCTTTATAAAATAAGTCCGCATTGCCATGAGCAGCTTTTGCGATATCTTTTGAAGCCGAAATATAGCTTGCAATAAACATCTGAACAGGCCTTGCAATATTAGTTTCTCCCAGCGTATAGCTTTTTACGGAAACATCTTTTCCGAAAATCATCCCATCCGTAAAGCCGGTCTCAAAAGCAAATGCACAGTCCACGCTTTTATTTAAAATCATACTTTTAATATCATCTTCTCCGGTCAGCAATTCCACATGACAGGTTTTCTCCAAACGTGATATAAAATCCTGAGTGAACACAGAAGAATCCTTATTCAAAATACCGACATTATACCGGGCTTCTCTTGTCGAAACGGAAATCAGAAAAATATTCAGCAAGATCGGAACGACAATCATAAAAATAATATTGGTTCTTTTCCTGAATATCCTTTTTAAGCAGTTCCCTAATATTGTCATGCTTTTTTCCTCCCTGCTGCAACAATGCTTATAAGAGCCAATGACAGGGTAATTGCCCACATCACAGTAATATTCAAATAAGTAAGGTTGAGATCCCCGTTATATACAATGTTGAAAATTGCAGTCTTCGCATAAGTGCTGGGTGATAATTTCGCGAGAATTCCAAAATCCATTACGACAAAGCCGCCTGCGAGAAAGGTAAACACCAGGATGGCAATTGTAACAATGGATCCGGCTTTCACCACATCTTTGGCAACTATACTTAACATGGCACCAAAGGTGGTTGATAGAACAGAAAATGTAAATACTGTCAGAAGCAACAGTGGAATATTGTTTCCCCAATCAACGCCATACACATATTTCGTGAACAGAATAACTACAATACCCTGTAAAAAAGGCACAATGGAAAGTCCGATTATTTTGCCCGAATACTGCCCGGAAGGTTTTATGGGTGATAGCCTGATCCGATCGCCCAGCACGCCCAGGTAATCCTCTCCGATACCCACTCTCCCGTATTCTGCTCCATACAAGAGCATCATTAGCAACATGGCCACTGCATAATACCCCATAGCTGTCGTTGATTTCGAATCAGATAACGGCACTTCTGTCAGGCCTCTGCCCGAATGCATCTGAAAGCTCTCAAGGCTGCCTGTCATCCGATAAATAGCGCCTGCGGTATTCATCCCGTTCACAAAGCTGTCAACGACATTCTGAACAACCGTTGCATTGACACCGGAATTTTTTTCGAGATAAACCTCAACCGTTTTACTTTTCTCTTCATTCTCTCCCTGCTTTGAGAAGCCTTCGGGAATATATACAAACGCATCGGCTTTTTCGCTGCGGATACTCTCTTTTGCTTTTTTAAAAGAGGAAACCTCCTTGAAATCCACCAGGGATTTGATCTCTTCCGCTTTTGTCATGGAACTGATGAACAGCTCTCCAAATTTTCCGGTATCCGCATTGCAGTAAACAATTTTCACCTTATCCAGAGAGCCTGCATTAAAGGCCTTGCTAAACGCAGAACCCAATATTAGAATAATTACAATAAAGCTGAGTAATCTAATCATTATCGGCTTCGTATCCATGATGACCCTTTTAGCTGAATAAAAAACCTGATCCAGTATATTCATGATAAATCCATTTCCTTTCTTCCACATCTGTTGCAAAAAAGATTTGCACTATAGTTAAGTGAGCCTTTTGCTGTCCGTCAATCTCTCAGTTTTTTGCCGGTCAGCTGCAGGAATACCGCTTCCAGATTTGGTTTTTCCAACGTCAGCGCTTTGATCTTGAATTGATTGTTAATCAGATTTTCCAATAGAATCGTGAGATATTTCTCATTCTTTTTCATCTTTATATGGAGCGTATCGCCATCTTTTTCACACTGAAGGACTCCATCCGTTTTCTCAACAACGCTTATGGCTGCATCTGTTTTATTTGTAAGCTCGATGCTCAGTCTGTTTTCTTTTGATATGGAATCGATCAATTCTTCAATGGTTCCCAGTGAAATAATCTTCCCGAAATCCATGATTGCAACACGATCACAGATGGCTTCAATTTCTTCCATATAATGCGAGGTGTAAACTACGGTAGTTCCGTTCTTGTTCATTGTCTTTATCGATTCAAGAATATTGTTGCGTGACTGCGGATCGACTCCGACTGTCGGTTCATCCATAAACAGAATTTTCGGTTTATGGACAACAGCACAAGCTATATTCAATCTTCTTTTCATCCCGCCCGAATAACTTTTTGCAGGGTCTTTTCTTCTGTCCCAGAGCCCTGTGAACTCAAGTGCTTCCTTTACCGCAATAATCAGATTCTCTCCGCGCAGGCCATATAATTTCCCCCAATATTTAACATTATCCTGTGCACTTAACGACTCAAAGAATGCAAGTTCCTGTGGTACATACCCTATATTTCCTTTGATTTCTCTTTCATTTGCGGAGAAATCCTTACCGAACATTCTGATCGTTCCGCTGCTTATTTTAAGCAGGCCAAGCAAAGTGTTGAGCGTTGTCGATTTGCCCGCACCGTTCGGACCCAGCAGGCCAAATATTTCGCCTTCCTTGATCCCTAAATCGACACCGTTGACTGCTGCGACATCCTTGTATTTTTTAACCAGATTTTTAACCTCGATGATCATTGAAAACCTCCTGAAATACTCATAAATAAAGTTTTAATCTTTTTCTTTCAAATACAGCATACAAAACAACCAGCCGGAAGTATATGGTGCAGACAGTATTCTGTATGTACAGACCCGTGAGATGTAAAAAGTGAAGGGTAAGCTGTAATCTCCCAATCAATCCTTTTCCGATTGATTCTCCGATTGATTCTCCGATTCATCTTCCGGTTCATATTTGGGTTAATCTTCCGGCTCATCCTTTGCTTCATTCTCCGGCTCATCCTTTGCTTCATTCTCCGGCTCCTCCTCTGCTTCATTCTCCGGTTCATCCTCTGCTTCATTCTCCGGTTCCTCTTTCATCGCCTTCAGTTTCATATTGATTCCATGAGCTGAATTCCTATCTTCCAGCCATTGAATGAAGCGAATAACCAGAGAGGCTGCTAATGCATAAATCATATAAAAAATCATGTCTATCAGGGCAAAATAAGAATCCGGCAGGAAAACCTGACGGAATAAGGTGAGAAATATTACGATAATTGAAAATAAGAAAAAACAATTCCAGATTGGCCTTTTAATAGAATCTGTCAGCTTCATTTCCCATTCCTCCCATAAACTCAACACAATTCAGAATACAAAACATTCTGCTGCATGTATATGGAGGAATCACATTGTGTATATAAAGACAGGCAAGATGTAAAAAAAGAGAGGTGAACTGCAGGTCAATCGCTAATCATCTTCTGTTACATCAGAAGATTCATCTTTCATAGCTTTCAGTTTTTCATTGATACTCTGAGCGGATTTTCTATCACCCATCCACAAGATAAAGCGGATAATACCGTATATGATCGCAACTTCGACTGCCAGTGAAATCGTATCCTCAATACCGCTGATCCAGCCCATCACATTAGCCAGGACCAGCAGAACAGCTTCAAGCAAGGCAAAATTAATAACCATCCTGATCCGCATTTCATTTTCAGGTATTTTCCCGGGTGAATAGAGAACCAAGGTTGATAAATCGGCTGCAAGTGCACTTGTCATATAAATGTAAATATCTTTTAGAGTAATATAGGAATCCGGCAAAAATATCTGGCGCATTATGGTAATAAATATTACGATGATAGAAAATATAATGAAATAATTTCTGAATAATCTTTTCAAAAAATCAGTTAGTTTCATTCCCAATTCCTCCTATAACCCCAACAACTTCTTCAATAAAGGCACATACTGTCTTGAGACGGCCACACTTTCCCCATTATCCAGCTTGGCCTCAAACCGGCCGCTTATAGAAGGTGTTACAAATGAGATTTTGGCGATGTTCAGTATGACGGACTTTGATGCGCGGAAAAACTTCTTCCCTTCGCACAATTCCTCCAATTCATAAAGCTTCTGCTTCGACTCGAATACCTTATCCTTGCAGTAGATGAACGCCTTATTGTCCACTGCTTCAAAATAATATACGTCACCAATTCTGAGTCTGTGTATTTTATCATCATCATAGCCAAGCAATGGATTGCCTTCATTTTTAAATTTTTTCAACAATCTCAGAATATCATCATTTACCTCATGACACCTTATGATGATTTCTTCATCCTGTTCCCGGCCGATTTCCTCAATAGATACTTTCATGCATTCACCACTTTTATCTGATTCATCCCGTGCTTTTATAGTTAACCGTACCTGCCTCAAAGTGAAACTGCCCGTCACAATCTAATGGTATATTGTGATAGACCATTAGTCAAGATATCCTTCCAAGTCCTATATCTGATAGTCCGCCGACGTTTGAGCAATTCCATGAAGCCGTCAGATGAAATACTCAAAGGATTTCCAATCCGGTCAGGTTGCCTCCCGTCCATGGAAACGCCATTTGCGGGCATATGACAATACACTTTTGACACTGGTTGCAAATTAAATGATCGATTACAATTTCACCATCGATTTCATTCAGGCAATAACCTCCGTGCATTTTTAAACAAATTCCGCAATGATTGCATCTGGGAGTATCAAATGTAATCATTCTGCAACTCCATAAATATATACCCTCTTTATGCAATGAACAGATAAAATCATTTTTCTTTGCCGCCATAGGATATGCGTGCTTCACTGCCTAAAGGGTGACGGCCCTCATATAGCAGGGTTCTTCCCTTCTTTGCATTTTTCGCATATCTTGTTATAAATCCCGTACCACCTTTGAACGCCGTTCTCCACCCGGTAATAATGGCTGAGATAAAAGACTTCAAGAACGGTCAGAATAACATCGAGGATGATTGTAACAACGTCTGGGTGAATGGCAGAAAGAACATATGAGCCCAGCATGATACATGCAACCGCCAGAGTCACAATCAGATGCACCAGCCTTTCATGCTGCATGAACCCAATCTGTATCAAATGATGCTCCCTGATGACCTCCCAGTCCTGCTCATCTGTCGAAGCAAGCAGCTCCAACACGTGCTTTTCATGTGCCTGCAGATATTTATACACAGGTTCCTCCTTGAATTAATCGAGCCCTACAC
>JAEWQC010000173.1 GCA_023399355.1 Bacillota bacterium
AAGCTATAAATTTTTATAAAAAGTCCACAGTGTTAAATAAAGTATAAATAAAAATATATAAGAAAGGAATGTATTGATGTTGAATACATCATACAAGACTTTTTATGATAATAGATATTCACGCTCATGCGGCAGGCGACTACAGTACAGTTGATTCCATAAAAAATATGGCGGCAAAATATGAGATAGAGAAAATTGTATTATGTACAAGCCCAAGAAACATCCAGAATCTTCAGGATCCGCCGAGCATGCCTTTTAAACAGAAGCCTGACAGCATTTATATGATGAATCGGATGAACCGGATGGCTTATAACCATTTTATCAAAGGCAGCGGCGATGGAAATCAATTTGTCTTCGAATTGAAGAACCAGCTCCCCAAGCTGATTATCCAGTTCCTCTGGGTAAACCCGCTTGATGCCGGTCACATGGATAATCTGGAAAACAGTATCCGTATATATCAGCCCAAGGGTATCAAACTACATCAGGCATGGAATCCATTCAAGATTGATGGTATAGAGTTTAAAAATCTGGTTGATATTGCCTCGTCACATAAACTGCCGGTTTTCATTCACTTGTATTCCAAAAAGGAAGTCCTGAAGCTGCTGCGTTTTATCAGGGAAAATCCAAACGCCGTTTTTGTTATCGGACATATGACCGGTACGAACTTGTTCAGCAAAAGCGGCGTTAACCTGAAAAATATCTACTTTGACACTTCAAGCTCCAAGAGGATTCAGGGTTGTGATATTAAGCAGGCCATCGATGCTTTTGGTTATGAACATATCGTTTTTGGTACGGATACGCCTTTTGCAAGCATTGTCGAACAAATTGACAGAATCGAACAGTTGAATCTGACGGAAAGCTTCAAAGAGCATATTTACAGACTGAATGCAAGAAAAATCCTGGATTTAGGCGAATAGACCCTCGAATTGCCCTGTCGCCAAGGGGGTACAGGAGTAATGCTAATTTTTTCAAAAAACACCATCCGTTACTCAAGCGCCCCCAACTCCCGCGCTTTCAGCGGGTCATCAAGCAGAACTGATTAATCATCGGGGTCTCATGATTGCAGATCCTCCCGGACAAGCACGCCATCCTTCATCCGGAATACAACGTCTGCGGCTTCGGCGACTTCAAGGTCGTGCGTTACGATAATCACACAGTAAGCCTCATCGTGAGCCAGTGCGTGCAATATGTCCATGGTATTCCTGGTGTTCGCCACGTCCAGGTTCCCTGTCGGCTCATCGGCAAGCAGGGTTTTTGCACCCGTCGCCAGACTTCGCGCTATGGCTACGCGCTGCTGTTCGCCGCCGGATAGGTGCGACGGGAACCGCTTCATCTGATCGCTTGTTATCCCCATGCTTTGCAGAAGATGAGCGGCACGGGGTTTCGCGTCGGCAGGCTTTACCCCGCAAATCTCCATGGGATAGCACACATTCTCCATCACCGTAAGCATCGGGAACAAATGAAACATCTGAAAAATCATTGTTATTTTCTCGCGGCGATAGCAGTCGAGGTCAAGCGAGGCAAGACTTTCCTCGTTGAATGCGACAATGCCCTCCGTGGGCAGGTCAAGACCCGCTATCATGGATAGCAGCGTGGACTTGCCGGAGCCACTCGGTCCGACAATGGCATACAGCATGCCCGGCTCAAAGGAACAGCTCACATCCGAAACCGCGGGCATTTTGGCACCGCGATACCTGTAAGTGACATTTGTAAGAGTCAATGTTGACATATAAAACCTTCCTTTCTTCAGAAGCTTGCAACAGTGTTTTTTTCTTTAGGGCCGTTTTACATTCTAATTTAGAGGATGCTTTTTGAGCATCACTTTCTATTATTCCTTAACCTGCAGCAGTTCCAGCACTTTGCGCCGTGTTACCGAAACTGCCGCAAAGATCGTAGCGCATACACAGCCCAAAAGATACAGAGCACCGCACAATGCAAGAGTGCCTGTACTTCTTTCAAATAACCCGGCATTATAAACCACAAGACCCAGCGAGGCTATTGCAAGTCCGAAGACGCACAGGCTTATCTGCTCAATGGCGAGCATACATCGGGTGTGCATTTTTGTCGTGCCGAGTATCCGCATAATAGCTGCTTCCTTTGTCGACTGCATGAGGATCAGCACAGGGGCGGTCAGACCAATCAAAATAGCCGCCGCTGCTGCAATCGGGAACAGCAGTGCAAGCATGTCGCGCATGCGCTTTGTGTTGTCAAGCTCCGTCGTGTCCAGCTTGTAGGACACAGCCTCCATATATTTGCTGTCCGATTTTTTCAGCTTCTCCAGGTAGCCGCGCAGAACGAAGGGGTTCTCCTTGTTGACCAGGACGAATTTACCGGACTCTACCGGGAACGGATATTCGACATAGGTGCTTATCCTTTCCACGGTTTTGCTTAGCGGCGCGAATACACCGGTACTGATTCGCGGATCCCCGGAGGTGATCACGCCTGCTACCTTTAATTCCAGGCTTGATTGCTCGATCTGCGAAGAAATCTCCTTGTCCTCCTTGTACATCAACGATAATATTCTGGCTCGTTCCCAGCTTAACAGCGTTATGGTGTCACCGGGTTTAATTCCATACTGCCGGGCCACATTGCCGCCAAGCAGGCACAAGGCATCATTTCCCTTGAAAAGCGAAGAGTCGAAGCCTTTGGCGTATGCAATGGTGTATTTGATGCTGGTTTTTGTCTGGACATAGCGGTTGATATCGTTTGTTAGCGCCAAAGAATTGCCGCTGAGACTGCGGACACCATTGCATATAACCTGATATCCGCCGCTGTAATAGAAATTCTTCATCAGCGTGGAGTGCTCGGCATCCATAACGGCATCGGAGGAATAATTGCTAAGGGTACCAGTGACCGTTATTTTGTCAAACAATTCCCGGTAGGACAGCTGTGTAAGAGCCAGCAGGCCCACCGCTCCCGCCAGAAATGCGGCAAGCAGCATGCCAATTATGGTTTTCCACCCCGCACGGACCATGTGGCGCAGAATGTATCGGATCGTGTGCCTGGCGCCGCCATAATTTCCGCGTACTGGAGCAGTCTGGCCGATCGGAAACGACAGTACGAATTTCGGCAACGGGGTGGCAGCTTGCTCCAGCGCACGGACAGCCGCTTTTTTGGGCCTGACGCGGGTCGCATCCCCCTGCAGCAATACCAGCGGAGGGGTTTTTGCAAGTCTTCCCATAAAAAGTATGGAAAGCAGGATCAGAAAGGCTGCTTCGCCGAGGAGACAAAGCAGCATTGCTCCGGCAGGCAGGGAGGAGTCGGGTACGTATTTCTCAATCACCGACGCCAGTTGTTTGAGAGCGGACGAGACGGTTTTGAATGCATAAATCATTCCTGCTGCTCCGCCTGCAGAGACTCCAAGAAGCGTAAGTGCCGCAAATGGCAGCAATAGCGCATTGCGTGCTTTGTCTCGCGGTGTGCCGAGGGCACGCATGATCGCGTAGGTTCTCTTTTGGCGTCCTATGTAAAGATAAGTTGCCAGGAGCAGGGCCACAGCCGCCGCGCCAATATAGAGCCCCGTTGTGATCAATGATGCCGCCTGGCTTGTACTGATGCTGTCTTTCACTTTCAGCCAGCCTTTGTCGGAAAAACGCAGTTCAATCCCCATTTTTTTGGCAAGTGGTTTGGCTGTCTCAAGAAATTCTTCCATCCTGTTCGCGTCATCGATTACAACGCTGAACTCGCCCGGCTTTATCTCGTAGCTGTCCGGAGGTTTGACAGGCAAAAGGGATAATGGTACGAATATCGTATTGGGGGAGTAGCTCCACCACTCCAATCCATCCCGTTCACCCTGCGTGTCCGTGTCCGTACAGGCGCCTACGATTGTCAGGTCCGCGGTCCTGACGGGTTTTCCGTACCGTTCCGGGATAACGGCCGTCGCGCCCATTCCTGAATGCTGGTTGAACAGCTTGTCGCAGAGCTGCACTTTGAGTTTGTCTCCGATTTTCAGACCGTTGAGCTTTAAAAATGAATAATTTGCCACACAGACGTCCGAGTCTGCTTTTGTCAGCGCCCGGCCCTCCTGCATAACCATTTTCCCTTCATTAAATCGCGGGATAGAAAGCATATCGGAGGTATACACCATATCAAAGGTTTTCAGGTCCCGGTTGGTGATATCGACGATTTCCCGGACCTTTTTGAATTCATTGGTTTCCAGCCAGTTTTCCGGCTTGCCCTTCAGCGACTGGAACGAATCGCAGTAATCGACGGTATCCTGATCGCCGATAAACAAACTCATGAAATCGCTATCAATAAAATATCTCGGGTCCCATCTTCCGATAATGACACATCTGTCCCCCTTGGCCAAGCCATCTGTAAAACTCTGGTTATACAGGTTGTCCTTAATATAATAGAAAAGATGCATGTCCCCCCTGGTGATTCCTTCACCGCCGGTATGAGCAAAAGCGACAACGGAGGCATTTCTCCCTTTGCCTATGGGAATGCCGCCCGCCAGCGGGTTGCAATCCGCCAGATTGATTTTGTTAATTTTTTCAGTGCCGAATTTTCCGACGGTTATGCCGGTGAACGTACCTTCCAGGACGAATCTGTCGGTATAATCGTACTTAACTATGTAGGGACCATATCGGACTACGCGCTTAAGACCGTCAATGATTCCGGAGGTCATATAGCGGGTATCTGTCGAACTGACTCCGGGAAGTGTGGAAAAGGCATGGATTTGTTCCTTTGTCAGTGCCGTCGGCGGTATTTTCTCGTTTCTTTCATAGGATTCCCGGGAACTGCCCGGCAAATAACTTGCAAGAAATGTGGCTGTGTTCTGCACGCCGTTGTCCAGGGCGGCGACGCCGCGGTAATAGACTGTGGTGCGCTCCATCTCCCGCTGTGTTATAGCGTAATCCGCCACGCGTGAAAAGAGCGCAAACGATGCTGCTGTGATAAGCAGAAACGTCAATAGTGTTTTAAAGGGTGTTCGCAAAAGGGTCTTGAGGGATAAAAATGGTCGCATTGGCGTTCAGCCTCCCATATAAAAGAAATCCGGCAGTACAAAGAAATCCGGCAGTACAAAGAAATCCGATAAAACATAAAAAATCCGACAGGACATAAGAAATCCGATAGTACAAATAAAGCTGGTAGTGATATTATGGAATTATGCTAACACAATTGCATATATGTGTCAATGACAAATAACTTGACAAATAAAATGTATAGTATTACGATACCAGGTACAAGAACAATGATAAGGGATACCCCGAATATCGACGCCTCCGGGGGAGGTGTTCAACGAAGAATATTACAGACCAGGAGGAGGATGTAATGGTGAGGCAGATGCGATCGGCGGAACCGGCGGACAGCAGTGATACATCCGGATTTAAGAGCCTGCTGAAAAGGGCCACCACAGAGATGCTGGTTCTGCTTGTGCTGCGCAGCAAGCCCATGTACACCTATGAAATGATGGGAGCTCTGGAGCGCTTCAGCGACGGCTATTTTTCGTTCAACACGCTGTATATAGCCATATACCGCCTCAAAGAACTATTGTTCATTGAGGAGTCCAGCAAAATGCTGTCGGATGACAACCGCGTAAGGGTCTATTTTTCCATCACCCAGGCCGGACGGAACTATCTGAACAATCTAATCGCCGAATACAGGAAGTTCTCCGGGATGATAGACATCATCATGAGTCAGGATGAGATTGGAAAAATTTCGTAACAGGTCCTCTGATACTTTATTGAGTGACAGATGCATATAATACAGAGGAGGAGCATTTTTATGTTAAAAAAGATAAATTGGTTCCAACTTCTCATGATTGTACTTGTTACCGAATTGATAGGTTTGCTAAGCAGTTTATTTTCCGGCATCACAGGACAAAGTTACTCATCGCTTGTGAAACCGCCTTTATCACCGCCGGGATGGCTTTTTGGCGTCATTTGGCCTGTGTTGTATCTTCTGATGGGAACAGCGGCATATCTCATTTATCAGACGCCGCAGACACCTGAACGCAAAAAAGCAACCACTTTATATTGGGTACAGTTATCCGTTAATTTCCTCTGGCCGATTGTATTTTTCCGTTTTGAGTGGTATTGGATATCCGTCGCGGTTATTCTTTTACTGGATGTTCTGGTTTTCATTACTTCCATAGGGTTTTACAAGATCAAAAAAATGGCGGGATACCTGATGATTCCGTATCTGCTTTGGATCATCTTTGCCACCTATTTGAATATTGGTATTGCAGTGTTGAACTAATGCAGAAGCAGAACACGGGAACGGGGTTATTGACAGCACAAGGCGCAGCCGATGAATCGGCTGCGCCTTGTGTGTTATAAATCATAAATTCATGAAAGACTTCAATCTATCGATTTCTGTATCAGCAGAGTGACCATTTTCGCCGCTTCTGCACGGGTGGCGTTTGTCATCGGTGCAAAGCTGCCGCTGTTATTGCCGGAGAGAATGCCGGCCTGTTGCATAGCTGTTACGGCGCCGGTTGCATATGAAGAGATTGCACTGCTATCGGTGAAAGCTTTGGCACTGTTTATTTTGAGCAAGGAATATCCGGCTTTTTCGGCAAACCGTGCAATCATCACCGCGATCTCCTGACGCGTGATGGCTGTGTTGGGAGTAAACATGCCTTTGCTGCCTGTGGCAATTCCATTGGCATACGCCCACTGTACGGCTCCGAAGTACCAGTCATTTTTCGAAACATCTGTAAACGAGGAGGAGGTATAGGTACTCAGGTCGGCTCCGGAGAGGCTTGCCAAAATTGTTGCAAACTGTGCTCTTGTGATATTCGCGTCCGGGCTGAACCTTCCTCCGCCTGTCCCATTGATTATTTTTCTCGCGGCGAGGAAGTCGACATAATTCTGATACCAGCCGGAGACATCGCTGAAGCTGACGTTGTTATGGGAAATGGTGTAGCTTGAGAAATGTGTCGTTGTAAATATCACTGTTCCGGTTTCTGTATCATATTTGCAGTTGGGCACAGTGACGAGAGTGCCGCTGGGTGAAATGTAATAGATGATGATTTTGTCGGGGTCCTCACCGGTGGACAATTTGTAGGGGAGTGACACGGTCACAGTTCCGCCGCCGAAGGTGGTTATGTTTTTGTCACCGGACGCGACGGATAAGCTGTATACGGAGTTATCCCCTATGATGGCTTTGACATTATCAGCAAGCGTGGTTGTGTCTGCCCTGCTGATGCCGATCTGTACGTTGCCGTTGGTTATGTTGCCTGCAATGCTTTCGACAGCTTTTGTACTGAAAGAGACTGAGCCGATGCCGGTATTGACTTTAATGTCCGCATCTGTTTTGCTGGAGAGATCCTTGAATCCCGAGGCGGGAATACTGAGCTTTATATCTTTTGCGGACGAACTCGATTTCACCGTTATTACCACAGCCTTGACCCCGGCATTTTTGTCTGCCTCCCCCAGAAGGTTCCGGACATCCTGGCTGCTAAGTGCGGCAGAGGCTTTTGACCCGGATGCATCTATTTGTCCGCTTACCTCTGCGGTTACATTGTTATTGCTATTTGTTACGGGATTTGCCGTGGGATTTTTTATGGGACTTATTATGGGGGTTGATGTTGAATCGCCGCCTGAATAAATCGGTGCCTGCACTGTGATTGAAGCATCGGCAGTCTTTCCGCCGGCATTGACTGTGACAACGGCAGCACCTGCCTGCATTGCCGTCAGCTTTCCATCGGTGTTAACTGTAAGAATTCCTTTGGGATTGACCGTAAGCATACTGCCGGTCAGTTTCAGCACGATCTTACTGCCATATGGATCCGTTGCTACAGCGGACGGCACCAGGATTCTGCCTACCTCCGTGCTTGCGGGCAAAGAGAGCGTCAGATCCCTGGCCGACAAATTGTTCTGGCTGACGGCGTTCACTGTGACTGACGTGGTTTTGCCTCCGCAGACGGCCGTAATTTTTGCTTGCCCGGCACCATTTACGGTGACCACTCCCGTGTCACTGACGGAGGCAACATTTGTATCGGAAGAGGACCATTGGATGTCCACCATCGTATCGTCGTTGAGCTGTGTCAGATAGTTGATCGAAGAATTGGCAACTGGCGACGGATCATGGAAATCACCGTAGAGATCCAATTGCAGGCTTGCTCCCTGCATAGCGGTGAGAGAGGAGCTGTTCATGGCAGGATGTTTAAGGTAGACGCTGGACGGGATCGGCTCATACTTGTACCGGAGGATACCGTTTTTCACTTTCAGGATTCCATTCCCGAGGAAATTGCCCTGATCCTGGGTTACATAGCCCTTTCCTGCAGCATTGCCGTCGATGATGTAGTTCACGCCGCCTGTCTGCCAGCTTGTCAGCGTATGCAGATGTCCGAAGAGCACCGTTATATTTACAGCTGGGTGAGAGGCCTTGTATGCTGACAGGATTCCCTCAAACCTGGTGGCTTCCGCATCAGTCATGTTATGCTCGGTGTAGTAGGGGTCACGGGTGATAACGTGGCTGTAGATGACGATATTGGACTTATCGTTATTGTCAAGCATCTGCTGAAGATAGGGATACTCTGACGGATCCGTAGCTGAGATGCTCTGGTTGTAGGCGGAATTCAAGCCGATGAAACGGGTGTGACCGTAATCGAACGTGTAGGTCGGAGATCCGAAATACTTCTGGTAGTAATTCAGATTCATGGCACCGCCTTCGTGGTTGCCCGGGATCGTAAGGTAGGGTTTTCCCGTGCCGTCCAGGAATTGTTTGCCGCTGATGTACTCACTCTCATCAATGCCGTCCACAATATCACCGGTGTGTATGATGAAATCCGTATTTTGTGCGACGACGCGGTTGTAGATTTCTGATGAATACGCATTACCCTGGCTGTCAGGCATAATGCTGACGCTGAAATTGTCCGGGTCTGCCGGCTGCGGGATTGGATTCAAATTCAACGTGTCTGTGTATGTTGTCATTGCATTGCCAACTTTGTCGGAGACATCGATCGTCAGCGGATAACTGCCGGAATTCAATGTAAAGTCAGGCTGGGCATAGCCCCATCCGCTGTCACTGTCATAGTAAGCTTTTATTTTTTTTCCATCCAGTTCTACAGCAATACTGCTTGGATCAACTCCGATTTTCGCATCCTGGAGCTGGAAACCGATGCGTGGACTGGGAATCCGGACTACTGACGAATTCGTCGGGGTTACTTTGGAAATAACGGGTGCTTCCTTATCCTCAGACAGATCGATCGTATAGGTATTGTCTATATACGGGACGGAATCGTTCCCCAAAGTGTCTTTGGCCTTGACAATCACTCGAAGGGTTTCTCCGTCTGTCAGACCGGATTCGGTAAATTTCAGCAGACCGCTGTCCCGGTCAAAAGTAAAGTCGGTGAAAGGCTCCCCATTTACGGTTACCGTGACTGCACCCGGATCAACCTTGTTTGCAGCATCGGCAATCACGGTGGAGAAGTCAAAGCTGGTTTTATATATGCCGCCTGCCGCCGGGACGGTATTTGAGAATACCGGGCCGACATTGTCCTGGACATCGTCCGTATAGATGTATTTGAGGTCGTCGAACAGGATGGCGGTGCTGTAATTCTTGGAAACCGGAAATGCCTTGTTGATGTTTGATACCATAAGATAGTTGAATGTAATGGGCATCGGCCAGTCCTGCGGCACATTGAATTCGAGATACTTCCAGCCGATCCAGTCCATGTGCTCGGTTGGAGTGATTTTTATGCTGGTGCTTATTCCCGTACCCGGACCGGTACAGGCAGTCTTAAAATAGCAGGTCGACATGCAGTCGTAATTATCGCTGACACCGTCTCCATTCTCATCACCGCTGTAGACCCACAAACCGAATTTTTTAGGCATGGCCTTTGCCGTGTAGCTCTCCTGCAACTGGATGCGGTCAGCCTCAGTCCAGGTTTCTCCCTGGGGGTCGGTACCCTGACCGTAGCCTGTACTGGTTTTGTCCCAGAACGGATACATGCTTAGAGTCCCGTTGGTAGCACGGGTCCAATCCTTGATATCATAAATGAAATACAGGGACTGACTCCCGCTCTTCACCTTTGCCTTGTCCGTTTCAACGCCTACCATATTGAGCCCGTCACCGCCCCAATAGGTGCTATGCTTCGGATAAATATATTTGCTGCTTATTTCATATGCGTCCGCCCTTTGAGGACCGCCTTCGAAGTCGTCAATTATCTGTTCATCCAGGCCGATTACCAGAGGAACCGAATAATCGACTCCCAGGAAAGAGCAGGATACCGTTCCTTCTCCCGTGGACGCCGTAACGTCCAGCAGGCCGCTTTTATCCAATGTGCCGGCATCTCCGGTGAGGCTCCACTCCGCGAGAGCGGGGTCGATTACGATGTTGCCTCCCGTACCGTTTTGAGCATTGAATCCGAATTGGTGCTTGTCACCCTGCTTCACAGCGATGGTACCGCTGTCGCTCAGCTTAATGCTGGAAATGACGCTGCTGTCCACCACCTGTGCCGCAGCGGTGCCGGCAATGCCGTTTACCGTAGCAGTGATCGTGTCGGCGCCGGGCTGAGACGGAGCGGTGTATTTACCGCTTTGGTCAATCGTACCGAGTTCGGCTTTCCAGGTTACCTGCTGGCCTGCGGTAGACATGGAACTGCCGCTTTTGTCGGTGAGCCGGTAGGAAAATTGATAGGTTGAACCCTGATAAATGTTGATATCTCTGTCCACGACCACCTGTCCGACATCTGCGGTACGGGATGCGTCGCTGATAATGAGCAGGCTGTTGCTGACAATACGGGAAGTGCCGTCACTGGGATAGCTGACTGTTGTCAACCGGTCGCTTCCGGCTCTGCGGGCCACCATTTCGGTTGAGCCGCCGCCGTCCATATTCAGTACATCACTGCAGCCCAGATCATTTACCATGTAATCCGTGATCTCTTTGAAGTTTGTTCCCGTGCTCAGAGATGCGTTAAAGCCAGGCCAGCCCGGCTTGTTGGCGCAGATAATTTCAAGGCCGCCCTTTGTTGTAATCCCGATGACCGTGCGGGCGTTTATATCGGTACCCTGGTTTTCGACCATGTCCGAATTGATTACTCCGTTTTTGGCCAGCAGGTGGTAGCCATTGACTGCTGCCGTTACCGAGTTGTCCAAATCGCCGCGATTGGCAATGTGCCCTTGCTCATCGGTGGAGTAGCTGCCCGTGTAAAGATTGCCGCAGAAAGAAATACTGTCCCCGGCTTTCAAAGCTCGTACTTTATCGGCATCTCCGGCATATCCTGCCAGCACGACGCAATCATCCGGAATGAGAAAGCCCTCATCCTCATACATCTGTGTGACGGTGCCCGTGTACTGTGTTCCTGCATGGACCGCGCCTGAAAAGTCATCAAGACGAATCAGAGAGAAAGAGTGATTTGCCGGCAGAGGATTGGTGTCCTCACGATAATGGGTCATCTTATGATTGAGTGTAATGTTGCTAGTAAAGATGCGAAGCGTATCCGAGGTGATTTTTAACGGATCGGTGTACCAGCTTCCGAACGAGTTGCGGTTAAAGGACGTTACCGCAAAGCTTTGGTTATTGTTTACCGTGACGTCAAAAACAGTCCTCAGCGTATCGATATGCGCACCGCTGCTGTTTATGTAGAAAGCCGGAGCGCTATTCGTCGTATATCCGATACTCGGTTCACAAATGATGATATTTCCGTTTTGGACCTGAATTCCGCAGTTGATGCCGAAATCCATGTCATACGGGTCGGCATTAATCGCCGCCACCACGTTGTTGCCCTGGGCAGTCGCACGTGCTGCCATTTGTGGGATGGATTCTCTTGCGTTAATTGTGTCGTCCGCCCTTGTTGAAGAAATTCGCACCCCATCCGTGCTCAGATCGATCGAAAGATGGTTGAATCGGACACGGTGGGGCGCTATTACCGTGTTTCCGATTGTTACTCCTCCATAATTAACGTGGTCCTCCTCGCTATAATGGATACCTGGTGCCAGATCCTCATTTGCTATGTAATTGATCGTGCCGCCGATACTTTCCGCTGCTGCAAAACTGCCTGCCATTATATATAAAAGCATTATTGCAGAGAGGAAAACTGAAATTGTCCTGGTTCGATTCCTGTTAATATTCTGTTTCATATCAATTGCTCCTTTCATTTCAGTATTTAAATAAAAGCCTAATCCCTGAGGGAAAAGAGAACTATCAACAAGATGTAAAGATTGTGTAATAATCTTGCGAAATTGATATTGTTTCTTGGTCGATATGCCCTGTTTTGCCATTTCAGACAAAAGTGAACCCATTGTCAGCATATCCAAATGCCTGACTTTTACCCAATACTGAGGCAGCCATGAATTCAACCCATAAAGGAAAAACCAACCCCGAATTTACATGGCATGGTGAGGCTCGAACGAAAGGGTAAATAAATTCCATAAGATGACGATGTATTTATTGTACAGAGACTGCAATATCGTCCATTAATATTCATATTTATCAGGTCGGGAGATGAGCTGGTGGTTCCGGAACAAGCTGAATATGCCGCGCATTGGCAGCAATATCGTCAGAAGAAAGAAAATAGAGGAAAAGCTCCGGCTTCTGCCGGAGTATAAGCTGGCTTTCCTGTCTGCACCCGCAGGTTACGGGAAAACGACGGCAGTCGTCGATTATCCGTTTCAGGCAAGGACAAGAACATCTCCCTGATTCTTGAACGTGAGGTTTTTGCATGTTGGGCTTCGGAAATCAGGGATTTTCTGATACATACCTCTTTTCTGGACCGGCTCTCCGGCTCCCTCTGTGCCTATTGGCTACGACAAAGTGAACTTCAGGGATGTGGCTGAGACCTCCTGGTATGGCAAGGCAGTGGGCTTTATCGCGGCGAGGGGTATCATCACAGGTACAGGAAGCAGTAAATACAATCCCGACGCAAAGCTTACCCATGGCGAATTGATCGTAATGCTGATGAAAGCCTGCGGCATTGTGCCTGACGCAAATACAATGGACAATTTCCAGGATGCCGGAAACACCTATTATACGGGCTATCTGGCAGCAGTAAAACGCCTGGACATATCTGCCGGTAGAGGAGATAATATGTTCCTGCCGAAAAAGGAGATTACCTGTCAGGAGATGTCCACCCTGCTGTACAATACCCTCAAGGCCGTCAAACAGCTTCCGCAGGGTGATTCAGGCAAGACGCTCTCCGGTTTCACCGACGCGGGAAAGATCGGCTCATGGATGGATGAAGGAAGCAATGACGCTGCTGGTCAAAACAGGAACCATCGGCGGCAACGCCGGAAAACTCACACCGCTCAGCACGACCACCAGGGGGAAATGGCGCAGGTGTTGTATCACTTGCTGTCAAAGTAGGTTTGGCTTCATCATCTAATCCTTACGATTATATTAAATATAGGAAAGATGATTTTGAGTATATTACTAATTTGGGAAATGATGCACTTATAAAATTAGGAACTCCTGCAATACCCTTTATTCTTGATGAAATAGAAACGGGAAATACTTCATTATTAGCTGCGCTGCAAGAATTAGCAGCTATTGACACGTCAACTATTAAAGACTATAAAGAATGCATACCAGAGGAAAATCGGGTATCCTATCCCAGATGATTTATCATATGTGAAATACAGTTGACAGCCGGACAGATCCCGGATAAATATCACATCTTAGGATTGAAAAACTATTTCGGGATGGCAAAACATACTGTACAGCCTTCATCGACTTTGGCATCCACCTGAATTCTCCCGCCATGCTTTTCAATGATGTTCTTTACGGTAACCAAACCGATGCCGTTTCCTTCGAACTCCGTATCCGGATGCATCCGGTTGAACATCTGAAATAAATTTTTTGCATACTCCATATCAAAGCCGACGCCGTTGTCCATAAAGTAAAAAATGCTCTCGTTTTTTGCATCTTCATATAGAATGCGGATTTCCGTATACTCATTTTTTGAGGAATACTTGATTGAATTGGACAAAATATTATAGATGCAGCAGCGCAGCAGGATTTCGTCCCCCATGACATTCGGCAGCCTTGCGGTGTGAACGCGGATATCCCGCGTATTGTAGATCATGTGCAATTCCTCAATGGCGTCTTCCACCAGCTTGTTCATGTTTACACATGCAAGAGTCAGCCTGCTGGATTTCATTTTTGAGTACTTCAGGATTTCACTGATCATATCCATGGTCTTGTTGCAGTACATCGCTATTTTATTGGACGCATCCTTTGCTTCCTTTGTGCAACCGGAGTAGCTTTCCTCCATGATGATCTCATTATAAAGACTGATTGCGCGTACCGGGGACTTGAATTCATGAGCGATGATATAGCACATGTTCTCCATTTCATTATAGGCGCTGCGCATTTCCTTTGTCCGTTCCAGGACTTTGATCTCCAGTTCATCATTCATGCGCTTTGTCTGATCCTCCAACAGGATGTCATCCGTGATGTCCTTTGCAAACACTGCAATATTATACCTTTTGCCGCCCAGATCAATGCGATGGAGGTGAACCTGGTAATATTGCTTTAAAAGGGAATCATAATATTCAACCACATGATGCCCGGATTGTACAGTTTCATCAAAATAGTCATTCCATAAAACGGCATCTTCCTCCGTAAATAATTCCTCAAACTTTTGCCCGTCAAATCCACCCGATTTTGTATCAAAAAAAGTTTTTGCCACGGTATTCCAGGTGATAATTTCTCCGTTCCCGCCATTGATACACCAAATCATATCATCGCTCGATTCGAAAACTGCTTTTTGTGTCTCCGCCATTTCCCGGCGTTTTTGTCCCTGCTCATTGTGATATTCCAGAAAGTGCATCAGAATATCGCCGAACAATAAAACTGCGACCAATTTCAGCAAGGCAAACTGCATATTGCCGATATTGCTCTGGTAGGCGTTGATTGAAAACGATATCGACATCATGCCATTATTCAGGCCGTTTGAGGAAAAGGTGGTCAAAACAGCCGCAAGGATAGCTGTTATGCAAATGACAATGTAATTGATTTTCTCATATCCGTTGGTTTTCAACCCCATCATTTTTTTTGCAAACGGAAGGAGTAAAACACTGCTTATCAGCAAAACGCTAATGGTCAGGGTCTCTGCTAAAACGGTTGCACTGGCATTGATAAGATTTGCCGGCAGGTATAGAAATGCGTAATTTTTATACCAAAATGGCGGATTGTACTGTACCACAAATTGAATCAATGTTTGATTGGAAAGGAAATAGATGACGATAAAAGCAGTTTGAAACAGATACAAGGTAAAAAATGGGAAGCCCTTTTTACTGGATAGGTTTCGGCACAGACCGAGTCCTGCGGCCCAGAATAAAATAAAAAACGAAGTAACCATATTTCCCCACCCATTTGTAGGGACAACGACAAACGGACAGAACATGGCCAATCCAAGGGTGCAGCACAATATCGCATATCTCGTCCCGAGGCACATTGCGACCACAGCCGGCAAAATCAAACCCGGCAGGAGATAAAGATCATAGGCCGAGTCAATGGTGAACGGAAACCAGGACGAGGCAAAACATATCAAACCGAGGGATATGGAAATCAACCATTTCTTATAATTGATACGATTCATTCCTGAGGACTCCTTCTCTTAGTTCTGAGGCCCGTTTGGATATAAGATTGCCGGATAGGGTTCGGGTTTTATTGCGCTTTCCGATTCATACACGATTTCAAATTTACCGTTATGAGCGATTGCAAAACGCGAATACAGCCAAGTACAGTGATTGGATTGATCCACTTTGATTTTCCCCTGTGGAGCTTCAAATTCCAACCCTGAAAACGCTTCGACCAACGCATCCGTGTCATAGGGATCCTTCACCATGGCAATTGCTTTTGCCAGCAGATAACAACTGTCATAAGCCGCTTCCGCCGAACTCGTAATTACGGAACCATCATGGGAATACCCTTTGTATTTTTCAACGAATTTGCTGCTCGCCAATGTATCCAGCGAGGAAAAGTAATTCATGGAGGCATAATGCCCTTCCGCGCATTCCGACCCCATTCCCAGAATGCTCATCTCATCCATGGCAATGGAAGCGATCGGACAAACAGAGGGATCCAGCCCCTGTTTTTTGTATTCCTTGTAAAAAGAAATCACGGAATCGCCGACAAGATCACAGTAGATAAAATTTGGTTTTATTCTTTCGATTTCTTTCAGGATATCTGTAAAATCAGAATAACCGATCGGAACATATTTTTCTCCACAGATGGTGCCTTTGTTCATTTCAATAATGCGTTTAGCCTGTTTATTGCAGGTTACCGAAAAAACGTAATCATTTCCGATCAGGAAAACTTTTTTACCGCATTTATTCATCAGCCAGGGCAAATATTTCATTGCCTGCTGGTTTGGCATCGCTCCCGTGTAGATTACGTTCTTGTTGATTTCTTCTCCCTCCGTATAGGTTGGATAAACAAGCAGGGAGTTGTATTCTTTCAGTACCGGTAGGGTTGCCTTGCGGCTGGCTGAGGTATAGCAGCCCACAGTTGCAACAACATTTTCGGTTACAATCAGATCTTTGATTTTCTTTGCCGCAATGGAGGGATCCGAGCAATAATCCTCCTGGATATAGTTGATACGCTTTCCGTTGATACCGCCCGCTTCGTTGATTTCGTCAAAGGCCAGACAGGCCGCATTGAACATGGATCTTTCCGTCACGGCGGAAAAGCCGGTGGTTGAAAGCAGGATACCTATATTGATTTCATTTTTATTATTCATAATGGAGGACTTCCGTACAGGAGCAGGGTCCGGTTGGGAACAAGCGGATAAAAAAATGATCATCATAAAAAGGAATAGCTGCAAAGTGCGGCATTTCCGGTATTGCATACTTGCATCCCCCTTCCGCCATGCTGCGTTTCAAGTCCGCAACAGGATGTAAAATCAGTGTCCCATATTTACGGACATTTCTGTTGTGCCAAAGACACCGTTCATTTTTTTATAATCGGTCGGAGCCAGCCCAAATATATTTTTAAACTGCCGCCCCATATATTTGTAATCATCATAAGCCAGCTTTTCTGCAATCTCCACCATATTCAAGTCCGTTTCCTTTAAAAGCTTTTTCACGATCTGCATTTTTAGATAGACAACATATTCAACGTAGGATTTCCCCATGTCGGACTTAAAGCTGTGACTTAAGTATGCCTTGCTGACAAAACAATTTTTGGCGGTACCGGTTAATGTCAGCTTTTCAAAGGGATGTGCCAGAATATAATCAACCACTTTGGCAGAAAGTGCCGACATGCTGGAAGGATAATATGTTTTTACAATCGTGTATATTTCCCTCAGAAATTCTTCAAATATGGCGGAGGTTGTATAAGTATTGTCGTTCTGCAGGATTTTATTGTAGATCATGTCGATATCGGGAACGAGAAAAGAAAGCCATTTCATCTTTTCCGTTAATGCATCATAAATCTTTTTCTCTGTTCTGGCTAACAATACTCCGCTTTTAACAAAATCATGCTCCACTGATGAATAGCATTTTTGCAGCAAGTCGGAGATCAGCTTTTCGAGGTTGTCAGAACCGTTTAATATGCAATTAACTAAAGCAGTTTGTTCATAAAACAACTCATCTGTTGTCTCCTGGGCTTTTGACAATTTTGCGATATAATCTGCAGCACGGCCTAGAACGCTGATAAAGGAATTTTCTTTCACCGGTTTGACAATATAGTCGAAGGCTCCAAGAATAATCCCTTTTCGGGCATATTCAAAGTCCGCATACTCACTCAACAGGATAACACATTTGCACAACCCTTCCTCCCGGACATGTTCCAAAAGTTCCAGGCCGTTCAGCTTTGGCATCTTGATATCGGTGATCAGTATATCCACGTGTTTTTTCCGCAGCGCAACCAGAGCTTCCCAACCGTTGTCCGCCTCTTCCGTAATCGAGAAATCAGACTGATTCTGCCAGTATTTCTGGCGCCTGAGCTGTTTCCGAAAAATTTCAAAATCATCAACCAGCATGATATCATGCATACAACCACCTCCAATCCACAAAAAAGATTTCTTTAACACTATCGGATACTAAAAAACAGGCGTGTTTTGGAAAAAATGATACGGAACCGTATGATTTTTCCAAACACGCCGCTGTATTTTGGTCGTCTAATCGAAAGACCTATATTGTTGCGTTTATTATAACAATTTCTTTGTGTTATGTAAACGCCTATAGCGGGTGTTCATCTGAGCCTTTATTTCCCATAATCCGGATCCGACAATGCTTTTTCAAAGAGTTCGATGTACTTGTCCGGGCGCCAGTCGGTGCCCTTGACGGCTGGGTTGTACTTAAAGGCGTATCTTGTTGCGAGGGACAAATCAATTGTCGCAGTAAAAACTTCACATTCCGGGGCATCTTCCTCGGTAAATTTGCGTCCCGCATAGTAATAATAAGACCATACATGCTTCTGACCCGGTCCGATGATGGAACTTCCGCCCCAGAAATAATTCTCGACATCCAGTCCGCCGAGATTTGCCGAAGCAATATAGATGCCGTTTTGAACTACTGCCGCTTCCAGTGTCGGAGATCCGAAATAGGGACCGTGGCAGTGTGCGAGAGCCGTGCTGTTGACGATCAGGCGGCAGCCTTTTGAAACGTAGTAGCGCATAAGCTCGGGGAAAGCATAGTTATCATAGCAGATTGCCAGGCCGATGGGGCCCCAGGCAGTTTCCAGAATGAACGGACTGCTGCCGCGGGTTGCCCAATTGGGTTCGGGAGAGGGAAGGTGCATCTTGTGATAGGAACCGGCAACGCCATCGGGAGAAAAGACTGCCAGCGCATTATAAAGCGTATCGGGATCGGTATCGTCTTTTGCGGGCATCCCCAGAACGGCATAAACTCCCAGCTTCTTCGTGAGTGCGGCGATCCTTTCCGTGCTGGGGCCTGGAATGGTTTCGGAGAGCCTGTACTGCATTTTTTCTTTCAGAGGCTTGTCTGCTTCATCATCATATCCTGTAAGCGCCATTTCAGGGAGGATCACAATGTCGCTCCCCCTCTTTGCGGCAGCTTCAATATACTCCATGATACGCTTCAGGTTTGCCTCCTTGTCACCCCACACGGGATGGAAGGTTACAACGGATACGGTACAAATGTCTTTCATCATCATCTTTCCTTTCTTTGCCTGCAGGGCTGCAGCTATACAAAGCTGTATGCCGCAGGCGTATTCACATAATATATTTGAATTTTGGATCCGATATCGGATCAAATAAAACCAAACCTGTGTTTTGCAAGCTCGCTGATAATTCCGGCGCATGCGTCATGGGATGCGATGGAACTGTCAATCATCAAGTTGCGGTATTTTGTGGAATAGTAAGATTCACCCGTACGCGATTTATAAAATTCGCATCTGGCTTTATCAACCTTTCCAATGTATGATTTTGCTTTTTCCGGACTTAACCCAAGTTCGTCCGCACAGAAAGCGATGCGGCTGTCGTAAGGCGCATAGATGAAAACATTCAGCATGCTGGGATGCCTGCACTCGTGGAGGATATAATCCGAACACCTCCCGACAATAACACAGTCCTCAGCGGATGCAAGGTCTATAATGATGCTCTTTTCCATTTCATAGAGCTTGTCCTGCATGTAAAGCGAACCATGACCAAGGGGATATACCATCTTTGAGAAAATAGGCATGTTTTTTTCCTCAAAGGCGGAAAGCTCTTCGATGTTTCCGCGGAGTTCCTTTGCGGTCATCTCTATAATGTCACGGTCATAGTATTTAAAATTCATCTGTTCTGCAACCAATTGGGCGATTTTCCGTCCCATACTTCCGAATTCGCGGGTTACCGTGATTACATTTCCCATAAACTCCTCCTTCTGAAAGTCAGCTGTGAGGCAGCCCATGCCGTGATGAGCGCAGAATCCTCAAACTGCCAGATACTTCTTAATCATATCCTCTTCAATGTCAGCCATCTTTCCTTCTGAAACGATTTTCCCTTTCTGGATAATTACGTATTGATCGGCGATCTTCCTGGCAAATTTCAGGTTTTGTTCCACAATCACAAGGGTGATGTCCATCTCTTTTCTGATCCGGTCCAGGATTCTGGCGATTTCTGTGACAATATTGGGCTGTATCCCTTCAGTCGGTTCATCAAGCAACAATATCTTCGGATTGGACATAAGGGCTCGGGCTATTGCCAGCTGCTGCTGCTGGCCACCGGACAAAACGCCGCCCTTTCGTTTGAGATGTACGTTCAACGCCGGAAAAAAATCCAGAATCTTGTTCTTCTGTGCTTCCAGATCTTTTGTGTGTGCGTAGCCGCCCAACTCAAGATTTTCTTCAACAGTGAGGTCCGGGATGATCTCCCTACCCTGAGGAACATAGGCAATCCCGTGCTGTGAACGTAAATGCGGCAATTGCTTCGAAATATTCCTGCCCTCCAGCATGATAGCTCCTTCCGAAAGGGGAAGTACACCCATGACAGCCTTCAGCAAGGTCGTTTTTCCAACGCCGTTCCGGCCCAATACAGCCAACTTTTCACCGGCTTCAATTTGAATACTGATACCGCTGATGACCTTGCTTTTTCCGTAGTTTACCTTTATATCATTGATATTCAGCATCAGAAACCCTCCCCACTTTCATCGTGCAAATAGACCCTGATTACTTCGGGGTTTTTCTTCACTTCGTCAAAAGTCCCCTCGGCAAGCACCTTCCCCTGATGCAATACCGTAACAGTATCGGCTATCTGCTCTACAAATTCCATATCATGTTCGATTACAATCAGCGTGTGTTCTTCCGCAAGCTTTTCTTTGATCATTTCGCCGGTTTTATAGGTTTCGACATCGGTCATGCCTGCTGCCGGCTCGTCCAATATGATTAGCTTGGGAGATTGTGCGATAACCATTCCGATCTCGAGCCATTGCCTCTGACCGTGGGACAATTCTGCTGCCATCATGTCCCTCTGGCCGGAAAGCTGAATCAGATCCAGTATTTTGCTTATCTCCGCCTTTACCCTGCCGCTTCTGCGGTAGGTAAAAGCTTTTGCTATACTGGTATAACCTTTGAGGGCAATTTCAATATTCTCGTATACCGTCATATTGTCAAAGACATTGGGACCCTGAAATTTTCTGCCTATCTTGTATTTGGAGGCAATGATCCCCGGTTCTTTTCCGGTGATATTCTCGCCTTCATATAGAATGGATCCGGAGGTCGGCTTTGTTTTTCCCGTGATCAGATCCATCAAGGTACTTTTTCCCGCCCCATTGGGGCCGATGATGACATGGATCCTGCCTTCCTCCACCTGAAGGTTTACATTGCTGACAGCGTGGAATCCGGAAAAGGATACACTTAAGTTTTTGATATCCAAAAGAACATTGTTCTTCATCCGCTACACCTCATTTCCGACCGGTAATTTCGACTGCTCAACAACAAGCCTTTGCCTGCCGGACTTCCGGCGGTACTGCAGATCGATCAGCTTTCCGACGATTCCGTTGGGAATGAAAAAGATGATTACCAGAAGAAGTACACCGAGGATGATCTGCCAGAACGATGCAAATTTGTCCGACAGCAGGCTCTGCGCC
Source organism: Bacillota bacterium (assembly GCA_023399355.1). Taxonomy (GTDB): domain Bacteria; phylum Bacillota; class Clostridia; order Acetivibrionales; family DTU013; genus UBA1305. The sequence goes on from JAEWQC010000173.1 coordinate 21,426, forward strand.
CAGCTGATGAACAAAGTTCCAACTACCGCGCCTGTAAGGTTGCCCCGGCCTCCTACGGCAATCCACACTACCACCACCGTGGAAGCGGCAATACCGATGTCCTCGGTAGTGATGGAACTGGTCGCAGGAGCGTACAGTATTCCGGCAAGTCCTGCCAGTGCACCGGAAATCGTAATAATCAGTATTTTGAAATGGGAAGTGTTATATCCAAAAAAGCCTAAACGCTGCTCGTTTTCACGGATAGATACGGCAATCTTTCCAATCCGGTTGTTGGTCAGCCACAGACAGAAGAGAAATACAAGGACGGTTATCACGAGAATCAAATAATAGTAGGGGATTTTACCCATCGGCGCTCCGCCGTTCATGGCAAATCTTTTGATGCTTTGGAGTCCGTTGAAGCCATTTGTATATCTTTGCATGGTAATGATAAACTGACAAAACATCTGTGCCAGCGCCAAGGTGATGATGGTAAAGAATACGCCCTTTATTTTACTGGAAAAAACCAGGAAACCCAGAAGCATCGAAACCAGCGAGACCAGTACGATACCCAGCACGACTGCCATAATGGGGTTCTTAAGCGGGATGTAAAACCAGGGGAGAGAAGTGATTCCCTCTCTTGTCATAAAGGAAGGAAGTCCGTTCTGTATTTGGTAGCTCAGTCCGATCATATAGCCGCCGATACCGAAAAAAACAGCATGCCCGAGGCTGAGCAGCCCTGTATAACCCCACAGCAAATCCAGCGATAACGCGAAAATGGCGAAGCACAAATAGCGACCCATCATTTCAATTCTGAAATTTTCGGCAAACAATGGAAATACTGCAAGAAAGATCAGAAGCAAAACATCAATGTATCTGTTAATTTTAATAGTGTTCAATTTATCTTTTATAGTAGACATCGATATTACCTGCCTTCTTTGTATAATAAACCCTCCGGTCGGAATCTGACCAACAGGATGATGACGAATGAAACGATAATCATTGCCCAGGTGTCATTGGAGATGCCGGCGAGGAGTGTTCTGCCCTCACCGATGATTGCGGATGCGATTGCTGTTCCTACCATCGACTGAACGCCGCCGACCACTGCCGTAAGGAAGGAATTTGTAAGATAAAGGGAGCCCATGTTATAGGAAACCCCTGTCGTGGGTGCCAGAATACATCCGGCAATTCCCGCAAGACCTGCTCCGTATGCAAACGTAAAAGTGTCGATTTTTGAGGTGTTAATGCCAAGGCATTCTGTAATCTGCCTGTTCTGGGAAATTGCCTTTATTTTTTTACCGATCCTGGTGTGGTTGAAGAACAGAATCGTGAATACCAAAAGGCCGATTGCCATAACTACGACAAATATGTTGTAAACAGGTATCGTGACCGAGCCTAGTGTGAGCTTCCCGGGCAGAGGCATTTCAACATTCTGGGACAGCGGCCAGATCACTCTGACGATTTCAGTCAGGATGATTGAAATTGCGTAAGTGGCTAATATGGTTTCCGTTGGTTTGGCATATAGCTTTTTAATAATCAGTAATTCGATAATCGCTCCGAAAAGCGCTGTTATAAAAAACGAAATGATAATTGCGAATATAAATGGAAGTTTTACGATTCCGGTTACAATAAAGGCGCAAAAACCGCCGATCATAATCATTTGACCGTGAGCCATGTTAATAACGTTCATCAGTCCGAAAATGATCATTAACCCCAGGGTTACAATCAGCAAAATAGCAGACTGGTTCAAACCGTTCATTAATTGTGAAATAAAACCTGCCATTCGTATCACTCCTCTCTGTTTAGCTTTGTATGGCATTTCGCCGGTCTTTCTCTTTTCTTTGACAGCTTGCTTTAAAATTTATGGATTCAGTTGTCACGGTTGAGTGTGACAACTGAATCCATAGGGCCTGCTTATTGCGGATAGCATTTTGGGTCGTTCCAGTCAGGCATGAAGTTCTTATCCTTATATTCCGGATAAAGGACTCCGGGCCAGGGTTCAGGCCTGATTGCCTCATCGGAGGAATAGATGATATCAAACTTTCCGTCATGGATTTGTGCAAATCTTGAATAAAGCCAGGTGCAATGATTGTACTCATCCACTTTGATTTTGCCCTGCGGCGCATCCAGGGTAAGGCCGCTGAATGCTTTGATGAGTGCGTCCGTATCTTTAGGATCGTCCACTTTTTTCAGTGCTTCAGCCAGTAAGTAGCAGCTGGCGTATGCCGATTCGGTCAAAACGGTGACAACCGTTCCATCCTGAAACTTGCTGGTGTACTTATCAGCGAATTTTTTGGAGGCATCCGTATCGAGAGAAGAGAAGTAAGGCATGGAGGCATAATGCCCTTCACCCGCATCCGAGCCGATGGCCTGCAGGTTGCTCTCATCAATACCGATTGAGCAGATGGGCGTTTTCGCCGCATCCAGTCCATACTGCTTGAAATTCTTAAAGAAGGCTGTATTGGAGTCGCCGATGACTGCGGAGTAGACGAAGTCGGCACCGGAGCTCTTAATTTTGTTGCATACTGTGGAGAAGTCCATTCCTCCAAGCGGCACATATTCTTCACCAACCACCTCGCCGCCGTTCATGGTAATCAAAGCACGGGCCTGCTTATTGCAGGTTTTGGGGAATACGTAGTCCGAACCGATCAGAAATACCTTTTTGCCGAGATGCTCCAGCAAGTAGGGGACAAAGCTTGTTGCCTGCTGATTGGGCATGCATCCCAGGTAAATAACATTCGGATGGACTTCTTCGCCCTCCGTATAGGTGGGATAAACAAGAAGGGAATTGTCATCCTTCAAGGTCGGAAGGGTTGCCTGCCTGCTTGCCGAGGTATAGCAGCCCACTGTAGCGACGACTTTGTCCTGTTCAATGAGCGTTTTGATTTTTTCTGTTGCTTTGGACGGGTCGGATGCATAATCTTCATGGATGTATTCTATTTTCTTTCCTTTGATTCCGCCTGCCTCGTTAATTTCATCAAAAGCCAGCTTGCATGCGTTTGTCATTGTTTTCTCAACCAGAGCGGTGGAACCGGTTTCCGAGAAGAGAATGCCGATTTTGATGGTATCTCCCGAACCGCCGCTCTTCGTGCAGCCTGTAAACAGGGAAAAGGTCATCGTCATTAAAAGTGCCAAAACAGTAATTGTTGCCATTCTTTTTTTCATAAATATCAAATCCTCTCATAAAGTCAATGGAATTTCCTGCAGGATAGATAGCTTCCGCATATTCTGACATACAGGCTGAAACGGTTTTTATTCCCCATGGGGAATTCCTTCAATGGGAGCCCACTTGACACCCGGAAGAGATCTGGTAATTGCCTCAACCTTTTTCTGGGTTCCTTCGGGATCGTTCACCCAGTTGCGGTAGAATTCAAATTGACATTCAGGCTGACCATATCTGGTTTCATTTGAATGAAGGGTTCCGGTGTACCCTCTGTGAAGCAGTTTATAGAGATGGTTCTGTGACTGCCAGTTGGCTCTCGCGTCACGGATGGCGCTGACGGACAGCTGGGCATACTGGTAACTGTATTCTTCCGTACCGGTGATGCCAAGTACCCTTCCATCAAATCCGCAAATGGAGGAATGCCCAAAATAGGAATACACTCCATCATATCCGGCTGCATTGGCAACTGCCGCATATACATTGTTGCACCATGCCATTACCGGCACCAGGTTTATCTGCTGTTGATTCGACGGATACATGTATCCCTGGCATCTTATGACAAGCTCGGCACCTCGCATGGCACAGTCACGCCAGATTTCAGGATAGTTGCCGTCATCGCAGATGATCATGCTGATCTTCAAGCCTTTCGGACCTTCGGATACATAAGTCCGGTCTCCCGGATACCAACCTTCGATCGGTGTCCAGGGAATCATTTTCCTGTATTTTTGAACAATTTCGCCCTTGTCGTTGATCAATATCAACGTGTTGTAAGGAACTTTTTGAGGATGTTCTTCATGGCGTTCACCGGTCAGTGAGAAAACGCCCCAGACTTTGTTTTCAATACAGGCCTGCTTAAAAATCGCAACCTCTTCACCGTCAACTGTTGCAGCCAACTCCATCATTTCGTCGAAGTCGTACATGATGCCATGTGTACTGTACTCTGGGAAAATAACCAGATCAAGACCGGGCACGCCTGCTTTTAATCCCTTGATATAGTCACTGATCTTTCTGCAGTTTTCAAGAATCTCTGCTTTTGTATGCATCCTGGGCATTTTCCAGTTAACGACTGCAACACCGGCATTGTCCGGACTTGATGAAATATCTCCATGTGTCATAATATATCCCTCCATCATCATTTAAAAGTTGCAAGCAATCTATAAAATTAATCGTGGCCACGTTAATTTGTATACAAAAAAGGCGCATATCTCTCTTTAAATGAGAGATATGCGCCTTTGCACTTTATTTTTTTATCCTGAAGAATAAAATCTGCTATATTGTAATCATATAATACGCTGAAACCTCTTTTTATTAAACTGATTATTTTTTCATATAGGCGGATTATTTTTATATTGTAACTTCAGAGAAAAAGCGAAGTAAAGGGATGTCTGAAAAATGCTGCTGGACTTGAGAACGTGGATTCATAATAATTTGCCGGTGAGTATAGCTTAAGGTTTGATATCGAACATATTTAAAGCACTGTCTCACCCAACAAGGCTGCAGATTGTCAAGCTGCTTAAAGAAAAACCGCTGTGCGTTTGCGAAATTCTTCTACAGCTTGAATCCGAACAGTCGAATACCTCTCAGCATCTGTCTGTTTTAAAGAACCAGGGCATTGTTCCTCACATAATTTACTTTTGGAAGGGAAAAATATTATTGCCTTAAGGAGAGGCAAAATTAAAAAATGATTTGGCCTTTTTGTGATTACATATTCTATAGACAAATGTCTTAAAAAAAGTTTAGTATTTTAGCTATTGAATAAAATTTATTTTAGTGTATAATGAATATCAATACGAAGAAATAAATAGCGATGGCGCTGTTGACATATGTTAACAGCGCTATTATTGTATCTAAATGATCCGTGGAAATGGCCGGTTACACATTCCGGCAGGTATGCGAGGTGAAAGGAAATGTTTTTCAGGAATCGCAAGCATGTTGTTTGTCTTCAAAGTGAGGATGGTTTCAGGCAGATTGATGCGCTGGTTCAAAATGGAATGCGCGTTGGGCTTTTGGATGGATCCATGCCGGAAGAGCAGTTGGAATACCTGCGCGGAGAGGTGATGGCTGTGTTTCGGCAGCGAAATACCCCCCTTGGGCTCATGCTTCGACTCAGGCCACAGGATCAGTTGACAGCATTGAATTTATACCAATATATTCTTCTGGATGGATTCACATGCGGCGAAGCGTCTTGCTTTATTGAAATGCACCGATCGGAAACAGAGGCAATGTGGCTTTTGCAGACTCCCGATACCCTGGATGACGTGGATGATTTGATTCAGGGCGTGATGACCAATGATGCCAAACTTGCCGTGGACGCCAGAGAAAAGCAACTTCTTGTAATGACCTGTACAGAGAACATTCCCTCTGATGCACTTCTCTGGCCGGCCGGAGTGCAGGCGGAAGCGCTATCCGCCATACAGGATCACAGTTGCTGGGAAACCGGGTATGAACTGAACTGCTGTGATGTGGCGGAGCCTTATGATATGGATACTGTTACCGGCCGCATGGCTGCTTTGTATGCCCAAGGATGCAGCGCAAAGGCTGTGTTGCTGTTTACGACGGATTGCAAAAATCTGGCGGCCGTATCTTGCCTGTATCCGCCGGTCCCCATCATTGCTGTGGCGGAGCGTCCCAAGGGGGAGGCCATGTTGTTGCGCCAGACATTGCGATGGGGTACCCTGCCAACTGCTATAAGTAATGTACAGCAGGAGCCGCAAAGGGCGGAGGAATTTGCCCGATATATCGCCGGACTGTATGGCTGCAAACCGGGTGATCGCATTGTAGCTGCAGGTCACTGGATAGCCGGAGAGAATTCTCATAATATTTACTGTTTTACTTTGTAGACACCGGGTTGCCACTTCTCATGCCTATGGTGTGGGGTGCATATAAACATTTCGTAAATAAAGGAGAAAGATTATGAAAAAAGGAAAAATTCTTATTGCGCTGCTGCTATTGTTGGTGATGAGTCTCACCGCATGCACAGGCAGCGGCACAAACACAAACACAAGCACAAACACAAACAGTACGGGCACCGCACCAACCGGAGGGAGTACTGTCGCTTCCGGCAGCGACAATATCCTGCGAATGGCATTGGAGCAGGACATTGAGACGCTGGATTCCCAGCAGAATACAGCTGATTACACTGCTGCTGTAGCCGAGGGCGTGACCGCCTCGCTCCTGCGTGAGCACGACGGCAAGTATTTGCCGGACATGGCCGAAAGCTACAAGACCGATGATTACATTACATGGACCTTCAAAATCCGCAAGGATGCTTGCTGGAGTGATGGTACCCCCATTACTGCACATGATTTTGAGTACAGCTGGAAACAGATTTTTCACCGCAATGAAGCAGCCAAGGTTTATGGCTTTTTTGATGGCATGAAGAACTATACTACCATCACTAAGGCGGTAGCAGACGGTAAGACCGGCGATGAGCTTAACGCCGTTACCGACACCCTCGGTGTTACTGCTGAAGATGACCAGACCCTTGTGGTAAAGCTGGACAGCGCCCGGCCCTGGTATGTTGCCAACTTTGCCTCTACCTACTTTGCGCCGATTAAAAAAGATATTTACGAGGCAAATGGCTCCAAGTACGGCTCATCCGTTGACAAGATGGCTTACAACGGCCCGTTCTATGTGGCGGAGTGGAATTACAATCAAAATGTCACACTTAAACGCAACCCGAAATACTGGGATAAGGACAGCATAAAGCTGGATGGTGTTGAAATCAAAATTGTAAAGGACGTAGAGCCCCGAGTGAACATGTTCCGCGATGGCAACGTGAATTTTGCCCGCGCTACCAGTGAATATTACAAGACGATGAGTAAAAACGTGGTCACATATAAAGGTTCCAGCTGGAGTTATATCCTTACTAACCAGAACCGCCGCAATAAGGATGGCAAAGTGGTGAACAAGGTAATTTCCGGTCTCCTGGCCAACAGGGATTTTGTGAATGCGATCAGTTACAGTATCGACCGCAGTACACTGTATGGATCGGTAATCACCGATCCCGGCAATTTCCCCACTGATGTCATTGTTGCCGATAAGGTTCCCCTGAACAACGGCAGTGAGAAAACTTTTGGCGAAGGCCGCACCAGCCGCAACTTCAAGAGCCCGGTCCTGTTGACTGCTGATGTAGCGAAGGCAAAGGAAAGCCTGAAAAAGGCTATGGATGCGTTGGGTTATACCAATGTCTCCCAGATTCCGACCATTTCGCTGGTGGTGGCTCAGGGTACCGATGCTGCCTCTGCATGTCAATTTGTAAGTTTATCCGTCGAGCAGACACTTGGTATAAAGATTGAGGTTGAACCGGTTGAGTTTGGTGTGCGTGACAGCCGTATCATCTCGGGTGATTATGACCTGCTGATGATGGGCTGGGGCTTGGACTACCCTGATGCCAGCAGTATCTATGCAGTGTGGTCCTCCGATCTGTTCGCCACAGGGTGGCCTACTGCGCATCCCGACCAGTATAAAGCCTTTGTGGAAATGCTGAAAGGGGCTAACTCAATGACTGACTTTGCAGCGCGGGGCGAGAAAATGCTGGATCTTGAAGCCTTCCTGCTGGACAATGGTCCCTTCATTACCATGAACCTGGCCGGCTACTCTGCGTTAATGACTCCGAATGTGCATGAGTTCTATATCAGAGATGCCGGTACACGTTTTGACTACATCTACGCCAGTATGACCAAATAACGGTTGCAATTGCAACTTGCAGTACCATAGCGTAGGGGCAGGGACGACAAAACGTCCTGTCCCTATGGCTACTTTAAAAGGAAGGTGCTGGCCCAGCCGGGCCTGAAATGAATTATGACTAAATATATCCTGCGTCGTATTCTGATTTCATTGCTGACTATTTTTGTACTTGTTACAGCCACATTCTTCCTGCTTAAGCTGATACCGGACGGACTGTTCAGTGATCCGAAAATAAGTGAGGAGGCGCGTCAACGCCTGCGCGCCCTGTATGGACTGGATAAGCCGGTGATTGAGCAGTACTTTATTTACATCCGCAACCTGCTGCATTTGAATCTTGGGGAGAGTATCGCCTACCCCGGCCGCAGCGTAATGACTATGATCTATGATCCGGCTACTGGCAACGGTCTGCCTCAAAGCATGAAGCTCGGAGCATGGTCACTGTTCTTTTCTGCTGTTTTTGGTGTGGGAATTGGTTCGATTGCCGGTCTGAAGCGCGGTAAGGTATGGGACAAAGCTGTCATTGGAATTGCTTTGGTGGGGGTATCCGTACCCAGTTTTATTGTGGCAGTGGCGCTGGTCAGCCTGTTCAGCAACGTGCTGGGTTGGCTGCCTGCAACAGGCTTTAGCAACCTGCGCGAAATGATCCTGCCAATCTTCTGCCTGTCGCTTGGTACTATAGCTACCCTGGCCCGTTTAATGCGTACCAGCATTGTAGAACTGGAAAATGCCGACTACATTAAAACAGCGCGCAGCAATGGACTGAAAAAGAGCACCATCGTGTTCAAGTACCAGATACGCAATGCATTACTGCCTGTTGTGACAGTACTTGGACCTATTTCTGCTTCTTTGCTTACCGGAACCTTTGTGGTGGAATCCATATTCAATATCAAGGGACTGGGCGGCTACTTTGTAGACAGCATCACAAACCGTGACTACGGGTTGGTGATGGGCCTCACGGTTTTGTTCGGCACCTTCCTGGTGGTGGCAAACTTGTTGGTGGACATTATTTATGGATTCGTGGATCCTCGCATCCGCCTTGCCAAATAACCAAAAGGAGGAAATAAAAAATGGACGACGCGAAGCTGTTTACTCATGTGGGTCCCTGTCCTGACAGTGACCGTACCGAGTATGGCCATGTTTCTTTTTGGAAGGATGTATTTCGACGCTTTTTTTCCAGCAAGGCCACTGTAGTGTGCCTGATTGTTCTGGTTGCTACCTTTCTCGGATGCATCCTTATTCCGTTGTTGAACAAAGGCGCCATTTCCGGTATAAACGCCACCTCCATCAATGCAAAGCCCGGTGCGATGCATTGGATGGGCGCCGACCGATTTGGCCATGATGTTTTCATCAAGGCGTGGAGCGGCGGGCGGCTCAGCTTTCTTGTGGGCTTTACAGCAGCTATCCTGCAGGCTTTGATTGGGGTGATCGTCGGTTCGATGGCGGGCTATTATGGTGGGAAGCTGGACATGATAATTATGCGTTTTGTGGATATATGCATCTCTATCCCCTACTTGATTGTGGTTCTTGCCATTCAGGTGGTTTTAGGACGGGGCATCGTTACCATCATCATCGCGCTGGTGGCCACCGGGTGGCTGAATACTGCGCGCCTGACCCGCGGACAGATTTTGCAACTGAAAAATGAAGACTATATTATGGCTGCGCAGTCGTTAGGGGTAAATCCTGCCGCCATTATGCTACGCCATCTGCTGCCCAATATTTTTGGCATTGTGCTGGTGTCCATTACGCTGTCCATCCCGCAAGCCATGTTCTCCGAGGCTTTTCTGAGCTTTATTGGCCTTGGTACAAGCGATATTAGCTGGGGTTCACTCATCCGTACCGGAATGAATGTCCGGTCGCTTGCCCCATGGCAGCTGATCTGGCCGAGCATCCTTTTAGGTGTCACCATGTTGTGCATACAGCTGCTGGGAGACTCCATGCGTGATGCTCTTGACCCCAAACTGAGGAGGTGAGTGGTATGAATGAGAAAAAAACCATTCTGGAAGTAACGGATCTTCAAGTGGATTTTTCCACCTATCACGGAATTTTCAGCGCCGTGCGCGGCGCAAGCTACACAGTGAACACCAGTGAGGTGATGGCTATAGTGGGCGAGAGCGGCAGCGGTAAGAGTGTGCTTACCCAGACCACTGTTCGCCTTACGCCCGGCAAGATCTCAAAAGGTCGGATATTATTTGAAGGCAAAGACCTGGCCGCCTTAAGCGAGAAAGAACTGGAAGTGGTACGCGGACGTGACATCAGTGTCATTTTCCAGGATGCCATGACCTCCCTGAATCCAACCATGCGCATCGGCGACCAGATTATTGGAGTGCTGATGAAGCATTTTGTATTTACCAAAACTGAAATGAACATGTTTGCAGAGGAACTTCTGACGAACGTGAGAGATAATGGATCTGAAAAAGCTGTTCCGGCATGGCTTTCGGAATATTATCGACCCAACGCACAGCAGATGGAACTGTGGATGCAGGATGTGGGAAAGGCACTGAATGCAGCTGAACCAAGGGCTGCATTACTGGACTGGATGAAAAACACCGGAAACATGACACGGCAACGTGCCAGACAAACCGCTGTCGACCTGCTGAAAATGATTAAAATATCCGACCCTGAAAAACGCCTGCGTCAATATATTTTTCAGTTTTCCGGCGGCATGCGCCAGCGTATCATGGTTGCTCTTGCCCTTGCCTGCAGACCCAAACTGCTCATTGCCGACGAGCCAACCACCGCGCTGGATGTCACTATTAAAACCGAGGTTCTCAATATGATCATCCAGCTGGTGCGTGAATTGAATTCCTCTATCATACTCATTACCCACGATCTTGGAATTGTTGCGTCCTGTGCCGACCGCATCAATGTCATGTATGCCGGTGAGTTTGTGGAAACAGGCATGCTGGACGATATTTTCTACAGGGCACAGCACCCTTACACACGCGGGCTGCTCAAGGCCATTCCGCGGCTGGATTCCAAGGCGGACGTGGAATTGACCACCATTGAAGGCTCGCCTCCGAACCCGGCAAACCTACCCGAGGGTTGTCCCTTTCATCCGCGATGCGAATGTGCAATGGAAATCTGCCGTCAGCAAAACCCGGTGACCACCGCGCTGAGCGAAAGCCATACCGTGCGATGCTGGCTGCAGGATGAACGGGCTGCAGCTGTACGAAAGAAATATGGATTTGGGGAGGATAAAACATGAGCGAGAACAAACCCCCTATCATTGAATTGAAGAATCTCACCGTGCGTTTCAATCTGGACAAGCATAATACGGTTCACGCTGTTACCGACGTGAACCTTAAGATAGCGGAAGGCGAGACAGTGGGCCTTGTAGGTGAAAGTGGCTGCGGCAAAACCACTCTGGGCCGTGCCATTAAATACATTTATCCCCCTACAAGCGGCGAGGTGCTGTACGAGGGAAAAAGCATACATGAAATGCATGGTGCGGAGAAGAGCAGATACAACCAGGAGGTGCAGATGATCTTCCAGGATCCCTACTCCTCACTGGATCCACGCATGACGGTGCGTGATATTGTGAAAGAGGGAATGCGTGCTCACAGGATAGGCAACGCAAAAGAAATGGATGACCGGGTGGATGAACTGTTGGAGATGGTGGGAATGTACCGCGAGCACGCCCGCCGCTTCCCCCATGAATTCTCCGGCGGTCAGCGCCAGCGCATCGGGGTGGCCCGTGCTTTGGCTGTGAACCCGCGCTTTATCGTGTGCGATGAACCGACCAGTGCGCTGGATGTATCAGTGCAGGCACAGGTGATCAAGCTCTTCAACAGCCTGCAAAAGCGGCTGGGCCTCACCTACCTGTTTATTTCCCATGACCTGGCCATGGTGAAATATGTGAGTGACCGGGTGGCGGTAATGTATCTGGGTAAAATTGTTGAAATAGCCCCGTCCGAACGCCTGTATGAAAATCCGCAGCATCCCTACACCAAGGCCCTGCTATCCGCTGTTCAGATACCGGATCCTCATGTTGAGCATGCACGCCAAAAATTACTCATTAAAGGTGAGGTGCAAAGCCCCATCAACCTTTCAGACCAGGGATGCAGCTTTGCACCACGCTGCCCATGGGCTGTCGGGAACTGTAAAATTGGGAAATGCAGTATGTATGAGGTGGAGCCCGGACATTTTACCGCCTGTACGGCGGCAGCCGATCACCGGGTATAGTGAACAGGAGGTATGTGTCGATGAAAAAGATGGATGGAGATTTACACCGCAAGGTACTGCCACTGCGCCAGCGCGTACACGTGCAGGAGCAGTGGCTCTGCGAAAGGCTGCAAACTATATTGCCTGCTGTAATGAAACGTACCGGATTTGATATGTGGATTGTAATGACGGATGAGCAGAATGAAGATCCGGTCACAAAAACCTTGCTGCCTGCAAGTATGACCAACGCCCGGGGCAAGATGGTACTGGTGTTCATCCTGCTGCCTGATGGTACCGTGCAGGCGGAAAGCGTGTCTCTTCCCAGTGGTATTGAGCATATTTACCGCAATAGCTGGTATGGGATTACAAGTACCGACTGGAAGGGCAAAAAAATCATCCCGCCATCGGTGAAGCAGCTGGAATTTGTGCGTCAACTGGTAGATCAGCACAACCCCGGAACCATTGCAATCAATCTGGATGGCGAGTATCCTTATTGCGATGGACTTACTGCCAGCAACCACGCGGCTCTCACTGCCGCATTGGGCGGGTATGCGAACCGGTTAAAGCCGTCACGCGAGCTGGCCATAGCCTGGATGGAGACCCGCTGCCCCGGTGAGATTGCGGCATATGACGGTATCGTGCAATTGGCACATGCTATCATCGACGAGATTTTTTCGCCTGCCTGTGTTACCTCGGGCGTTACCACTGTGGACGATTTAGCCGCCGCATTCAGCCAGCGGATTACAGACCTGGGCCTGCGCGAGAGTTTTGAGTCCTCCTGCGCGGTGTTCCGCCGGGGGGATCCCGGCATGCACAATGAAGGACATGTAATCCAACCGGGGGATATCCTGCACTGCGATGTCGGCATCGACTATCTGGGTTTGTGCACGGATACCCAACAGCTTGCCTATATCCTGCGTCCGGGCGAAAGCGAGGCGCCGGAAGGCTTGAGGCATGCTCTGCAGGTAGGGGGGCGACTGCAGGATATTGTATGCAGTAAATTTGCTTTGGGTAAAACCGGAAATCAGGTATTTGCTGAAGCACGTGAACAAGCTGAGAACGAGGGAATTGTTCCCTGCATTTACAGTCATCCGCTGGGGGTGTTTGCCCATGCTCCAGGCCCTTCAATCGGTAATTTTGGCAACCAGGGCCCCACTGAACATGGTAAGCTTGAGATACATTCATGTACGGCTTATTCTCTGGAACTGAATGTTACGGTGAACATCCCCGAATGGGATGACCAACCTCTGATGACCTGTATTGAGACAGATATCTTCTTTGACGGGAATGCTGTGTTTTACATGGCCGAACGCCAAACGGAACTGATTTTGAT
>JAEWQC010000281.1 GCA_023399355.1 Bacillota bacterium
CCGCCGCCACTGCATCCCTGACGCCGGTTTGCTTTTTCAGGACACTTTCGATTTCCCCCAGTTCAATGCGGAAGCCGCGGATCTTTACCTGCTCGTCGATTCTTCCCAGGTACTCGATGTTCCCGTCAGGCCGCCATCTTGCCAGGTCGCCCGACCGATAAATTCTCTCCCCCGCCTTACATGGATTCTCTATGAATTTCTCCGCCGTCAGTTCAGGACGGTTCAGGTACCCTCTTGCAAGTCCCACTCCTGCAATGCACAGTTCTCCCGGCACTCCGATGCCACACGGCTCGCTGCCGTTCATGATATATATCTGTTTGTTCAGGATCGGCTTTCCAATTGGAATCCTGTCAGGTATCGCCCTACCGGTTTCGTACTCCCAGTGCGTTGCACATACCGTTACTTCTGTCGGACCGTAATCATTGGAATATCTCGAGTGATTTCCAATCCCTTCCTCTACGATCTCACGGCTGCTTTCTGATCCTGCTGTCAATATGCTTCTTAACCCTTTGATCCCGCTCAGTGCAAAATATTGTGGCGGTAGTACTGCCGTGGTCACTCCACTTTCAATATATCTTTGGAATGCCTTCATATCATTTTTCGTCTCCTCCGTCACCATCCTCATGCACCCTCCGCATAAGATGCTCATGCACATCTCCGATACGGACGCATCAAAGGCAAGGCTGGCAAACTGGAGTGCACAGTCATTGGAATCTACTCCCTGCACTTTTTGGAAATATTCCCGCAAATTAGCTACTCCTATATGCTCCACCATGACACCTTTAGGCTTTCCAGTTGTTCCCGATGTATATATGATATAGGCAAGATCTTCCACCCGGTTCACTTTTTCAGGATTTTCAGACGCACCTTCCCAGACCTCGCTCTCCGCCAGATCCATCTCCGGTATTTCCATATCAAGTTCTGCCAAATTACTCTTGTACACCAGCACTGCCTTCGGTCCACAATCCTCCAGCATATATCGTATCCGTTCTCCAGGATATTCCGGGTCAACAGGCACATACGCTCCTCCGGCTTTCAGCACGCCAAGTATCCCTGCTATCATGGAGGCATTCCTTACTGCCATTACAGCTACATGGTCCTCTCTGCCGATCCCGGCTTCCTTCAGCTTCCATGCGATTCGGTTTGCCTTTTCATTCAGTTCCCTGTAGCTTAGGATATCTCCATTATATTCAATGGCATCCTTGTCTCCGTTTTTCTCCACCTGTTCTTCAAACAGTTCCACGACGGTCTTATCCTTCGGATACTCTGCTTTCGTATCATTGAAATTAAAGATAATTTGATTCAACTCATCCGGAGTTAAATAAGAAATTTGCTGCACAACAGTTGTATCATCGTTTAGGATGGTTTGCAGCAAATTATAATACTGCTTGTGGAAGTAATCTATTTCCCATTCTTCAAATTTCGAAACTTGGTAGTCATAATAAAATTCAAGCTGCCGCTTTGAATTCCTTCGAACATGGATACTCAGACTTTCTGTTTGTTGACCGCAATGATACCACGTAAATTCCAGTCCTTCATCTATCATTGCATTTTGATAGTTAAAGTATACATCTGTAAGTCTATCTGTAATACCATGATGTGTGTGTGCATCCCGTACCACTTCAGTATAGCTGTATTTTCGATGACGGAATGAATTTATAATGGATCTTTTGATAGTACTCATATTATCATACACGCTGTCATTTGGCAGAACATCGATTTGTATTGGTATCGAATTAACAAACATTCCTCCGGTTTTTTTCTCTGCCTCAGTTGTTCTGTTCAGCACTGTAGTCGCAATATATAAGTCACTTTGATTAGTTCTTTTATAAATATAAATTCCAAGTGCGGTCAAAAATATCGTAAATTCTGACATCTTGGTTTTCGTGCAATATTCCGAGATTTGCCTGTCCATTTCTGAATTGATTACAAAAATTTTTCGTCGGGAGCACTGGTTCGTTCCAGACTTTTGCGAAATAATAGTTGGAATGCTGTGCTGGTTTAAAACATTGCTCCAGTTTTCCTGATCCCGAATATGCTGATGGCTTTGCAGATATTCCTGGTCGCTGGAAATATAGGATAGATATGAATATTGTTTCTCCTCTTCCAAACGCTCCCCTTTTACGAGCATTTGATAATAACGAAAAATTTGATTTGCATACATTAACATGCTCCAAGCATCACCAATTAAATGATGACATTTCAGAATAAAGCCAAATTTGCCTTTAAAGGCAATGCCTGTGATTTCAAAAAGCTTTTCCTGTATATCCAGAGCATTTTTTGCGTAGGATTTTGCCCAATCAATATATTCTTCTTGTGAATCAAAATACTTATAAGGAACATCCTGCTTTACAAAATTGCAGATGTATTGTTGCACTTGGGTCTTTGTAGTATCTAATCGGATTCGAAACGCATCATGATCTTCAATGACTTTATTGATTGCATGTGTCATTGTTTTGCAATCTAGTTCTCCAGGAAAAAATGCGTCTTCAGTAAGCGTTGCAATCGCTCCTTCGCCAAACGTCTCCATTTCATATACTGATTTTTGAGGTGATGTCAAATTGTAATAGTTCATCCAACCTATGCCCCTTTCTGCAAAATCACATTTCTGCTCTATGGCAAGCAACGGCATAAAGATGTTCGATCACTATAGGTCTATCCATCCCTTGATTCATCATCGGACACTGTGCTTACCCTTCCCCTAATAAAAAAGTAGTTTCTTCCTCAGGAAATTGCAAACTTCTTCTTTTCGTTCGAAAATAAAAAAATGCCCCCCCTCAAATTCATGGATGGTATTGGGCAAGGTACTGTATTTCTGCCATTCCGCAGCTCTCTGCCGGTCGAACTCATCATCTTCCGTTCCATATATAACGGTAAGTGAACTATTAATCCGGTCAATTTCACTATTCTTATGCTTTAAGCGATACAATTCCAGATTTCGGATATCATTATGTAATATTGGATAAAATAAATCAGACAATTCACTGTCATCCATAATCTCATTCGGCATGCTGCCCAAATCATGCAGCTCCTTCATAAATTCTTTCTGCGTCTTATTGTGCAATAGCTTCCTATCCTGGACATATGGAGCATCTGTACCTGATACTATGATCTTTACCGGTTTTCTCCTTTTGTCTCTTTCTATCAGTTTCACCAATTCATATGCATAAATAGCACCCATACTATGCCCCAAAAGAGCATATTCCTGTTCAATATGTTTTATCATCTGCGGATAGATGTCTTCCAACGTCGATTCGCAGCTGTCTGTCAGATTTTCACAAAATCTTGTACCACGACCTGCATATTCGATTGTAACTATCTCTATCTCTTTTCCAAGCAAATCTTTCCATTGAGCATAGGATTGTGCATTGCCCCCTGCAAATGGCAGGCATACAAGTTTCACTCAAATCCCCCTCTTGACCACATTATGAACATGAATACAAATACATCATATTAATTCATTATATTATTTTATTAGCAATAACCGAAAAATGTCGTAAAATCGCCATTGGGGATATTGTATTAACAAGGATTGTATGTAATTCTCTGTGTAAATGGATATTTAAACGATATACTTTTCATCACGCATTAAGCCCATTCATGCTTATACATGTCCATGCTTCCAGTAAAATTTTTACACAGATGTTTCTACAACCAGTGAATTAATGCTTTCAATTAATTCAAAACAGGTACGATACTCTGACATGTCCAATTTATCATCAGTAATTTCAATTTTAAATTTTGCTTCCACTTCAATTATGAATTGGATAAACTGAAAGGAATCTATATTTAGCTCTTCCATTTTGGTACTATCGTCAATCACAATATTCTCCGGAACAAATCCTCTTAAAATCTCAAATATTCTCCCTTTTATATCGTCCATTTTCTGTTACACTCCTTCATATTTATTCAGCCAGGAATAAAATTGTCTCTCATTATCATAAATCTCTCCCGATTTATCGAATGCATTCTCATACGACTCGCTGCTACGTTCATTGCATAATGTAGACCGATAAATTACATTTCTGATCAGTTTCCAGGTTTTTGCAATACTCTTGAAATATTTGCTGCCTTTCTGCAGCTCTGCATCATACTCTGAAAATTGATTAAACAAATAAATCTGGGCATATTTTGCCTCGATGATGCTATCCAGCAGATGGATCATATTAACACTATTTTTTTTAATTTGATCCAGATTGACAGTACATTGTTTTAAATAATATATGATATCCGGTAAATTATTTAAATTGAGCAAAATTTCATCCATATGATTTATTATATTATTCCTATACTGCTTAAAGTAGACATTTGCACCCTGCTGCCTATAATCCGAAATCTTATAGAATTCCATATAATGTATGCCTTTTTCGAAATTACGGAACTTTAATAAATTATTGTGATATGCAAAATCCAGATCCACATAGCTTATTTTCTGTTCATGGTAATCCAGATTGTTAACACCGGTATGTTCCAGAACGATCATTTCCTGCTTTTCGTTGTTATAGCCATATACTAATAGATTATGCGGCCAGTTTGACTTTTTATAATGCTCAGGCCTGATCGACTCAAAAAAACAATCTACTCCTATTATTACAGGTCTTTGCTTATCTATGGACTGGATCAGATCCATAATTACATTGTCATTCTTCTCAACTATATTAGCTCCTATGCCCATAGATTTTAGAATATTCTCCATGGAATCCAATTCATGATATTCTATATTTCCGGATACATCCATGTCATTTGCCGAAGCATACAAAATGATATCGTTAACAAACAATGGCAACAAATCCGCCCCATAGTAATTTATAACTGAGAATAAAGAATTTGAAACACAGCTTTGGTAAAACACCTCGTTAAAGGGTTGAATTCCTTTCAGTTTATTCTCCCTTGTTTCCATGAGCGGGAGGACATATCTATAATTCTCCTTCGAATATTTATCATATTCCTGAATGGAATATCTTGCCCTCATTTCAGAATCACAGTTCTCTTCTTCAGCAGATTGAAGCCTCTCCTCTATAAGACCTGAAAATTCTTCCAGGGATGGACTATTAAACACATCCTCCAAGGAGATTTCTACTTGAAACTCGCTAAATACCTGACTGATCAAAGACATGACGGCAAGTGATGTTAAGCCAAGAACAAAGAAGCTGTCCGTGATACTGATCTGTTTAACATTCAGAATATTTTGAAGGATAACAACCAACTTACTTTCAATATCATTATGCGGATCAACTATGGTCTCCTCCTGCACACAACGTGGATCCGGCAACGCCTTTTTATTAATTTTCATGTTATTGTTCAATGGTAGGACATCCATAAAAACGATATGTGTTGGAAGCATATAATCAGGCATCCTGACTTTCAGGAAATTGATCACCTGACCTTTCGTACAGGGAGTTTCTGAAACAATATAAACTGCAATATATTCATTTCCGGGCTCATCAGCATTAAAAACGGCCACGCATTCTTTTATATGCTCCATTTCTAAAATACGATGTTCAATATAACCTAATTCAACCCTGTTCCCCCTAATTTTCACCTGATTATCCCTGCGGCCGATAAATTTAATATTTCCATCTGCCAGGCGACATCCCAGGTCACCTGTTTTATAAATGATATCGTTTTTATCCTCACTTAAAGGATTGGAAACAAATACTGCCTTATTCATTTCTTCATTATCGATATAGCCTAATGACCTGTATGGAGTACTTATGCATATTTCGCCGATTTCTTCAACATCACAGATCTGCATGCTCTCATTAAAGATAAATGCTTCAGTTCCATCAATCGGCCTGCCGATAGGTATATTATGCAAATTACCATCTTCAGAAGAAATATCATGGCAAAGCTTTGCCAGAGTTGTTTCTGTAGGTCCATAAAGATTCTCCAGATGAAATTTACCAGATGCCCTTTGAAACCACTTTTTAATATCCTGCGGATTTATCTTTTCACCTGCCAAAAATATATATTGAAGTTCTGGGAATTCCATCGGTTTATCCATCGTCTTTACCATATGATGGAATAAGCTTGGTGTGCAGTGAACGATATTTATTTCAGAATCCCTAATCCAGTCAATGAGTATCCGCCCATCCAGCAAAACATTTCTGCTGTCTGGAATACAAATAGTACCTCCAAGATTAATCGCCAGAAAGATATCTCTTAAAAACGGATCATGACACGGTGAAGTTAACTGGCTAATTTTAGCTTTTATATGACCAACTTTCCCGGATTCCCACTGGATAAAATGCGCCAACCCCTTATTCCGCCCCAGTATAGCTTTAGGATTATTTGTAGTACCTGACGTAAAATAAATGTAGATGGGATCTTCGGGATCATATAGGTCTTGATCAAACATATCCGATTCATCAGATAGATCAATAGGTGCAATGGGTTGCGATGTCTGTACATTAATCACTCTGATCTTTAGTTCTTCAAAGATATCATTATATTTTTCATAATGATCATCCATCAGAACAACTTGTACTTTAGCTATCCGCAGCATTTCTTTAATGACAGGAACGGGCAGATTCGTTTCAAGCGGAACAAATACACAAGCAGCTTCTAAAATTCCTATGATACCTGCGATCAGTTCTATCCGGTCCTCCATTAATAATGCGATTGGGGTATTTTTATATAATTTCTCCATTCTGATCCGCCTCATGATGGATCGTGATCTTGTATTCAATTCACTTGCAGTTACCTTTTTTTTTCGATACCGGATCAGTACATGCTCTTCTGATAATGTACCAAATCCTCCATTAATGAGTTCTTGCATCGTTTTATACTGCATAGTTTTCTCCTAAGACGCCTGTTCTTTGGACATTTTATCATAATATTTACTCAAAATCCATTATTTTTAGGTTTCTATTAAACAAATCCTAAATATACAAATAACAGTAAGCTAAGCAAAAAAATCAAGGTAACATTTGTAGTTTTAACAATGAGTCCTACTTGAAATGATTTTTACAAAAGTCCTGAATAGAAAAGAAATAGCAGAGCGGATCTCGTAAATCAACTTAGGAAAGCGCCGGTAAATCGAACTTATCCAATAAGATATTAAATGTAAGAACTATGATCATGAGATCATTGTCATAAGGTAAATTTAATTTAAAATCCGGTTCCATATATTTTCTCTTCAAACATTCCACTTCATCAGGATTAAAATACCCCTGCCTCCTGACCGTTTCATATGAAACCAGATCATTTACATATTCCTGATTGATTTTCAGGACGTCTGAGCTTCCAGGCGCAACAAATGCAAACTTTGGCCGATTGATAATCTTTTCCGGAACAAATTTCATTGCCATCTGTTTCAGGATATATTTTTCTTTCAGTTTATTCAATTTCAAATTTGGTGGAACAATCCTTGCAAACTCGATCAATTCCTTATCCAGGAATGGATATCTTGCCTCAACAGAGTTGGCCAGGCCTGCCCTGTCGCCATGACCAGCCAGCAAATGTTCACTTAACCTTAATTTCAAGTCAATATAGGATCTCTTGTGTACCCTATCTACATTTGTAATTTGATCCTTGTCAATAATCCCATATTTCAGACAATCATATCCACCTCCGGATAACACTCCATTTGAATAGAATGATTTCTTATAATCTGTTAATTTATGATAATCTTTCTCATAAAAAAAATTGGAATCCCCCCATATTTGCCGTCTGACAGCCTGTTCCCGAAGATCATCATCTGTATTCTTCGGAGCCGACATAGCCCTCATAACATCAAACTGATATCCGACATATCCGGCAAATAACTCATCAGCAC
>JAEWQC010000087.1 GCA_023399355.1 Bacillota bacterium
GGCGTATGCTGTGCAATCCGTTGCAATCAGCAGGTCTGCATTGTCAAAATACGGTGCATTTACAGGAACCAGCTTTATCTGACAGGGCCACTGCCCGAGTTGTGAAACGGGTTTCCAGGATGCTGCCGGATGCTGCTCGCTGATCGGGTGTTGTACTTGTGCCCCGCTCCTGTTAATAGTACGGGACCTTGAGCCCGGGCAGCCGGAGTGCTGCGCTGCCGTTGCAGGTACCTGAGCCTGTACGGGCTTCGCAGGTGTCTCTCGAAGAAGGTAGGGGAGACTTCCGGTTTTAGGGACGCTTTTGGTTTCAGGGAGACTTCCGGCTTCCATGTGCTTCATAACCGCTTCTTCATCGAAAGCGGCCACTTCTCTTTCTACAATGGTAATTGCAGCTGTGGGACATTCAGGCAGGCAATTGCCCAGACCGTCACAGTAGCTTTCCGATATCAGTCTGGCTTTACCGTCAATGATCCGAAGTGCACCTTCGTGGCAGGCGTTTGCACAAAGACCGCAGCCGTTGCATTTATCTTCGTCTATGGCAATTATTTTTCTTTTCATGTTCATGATCCTTTCTATGTTGCAATTGATAGTTTATGATTAAAGTATAGCCCTATTCGGAGCCTTATTCGGTAACCTGTGTTACAAAAGGCAGGATCGTTCTTTATGAGGTTGAGAACTGCCTGCAGGTAATGATATAATTAACGAGGATCTTCATAGAGCTATGTCTAATTGAAAAGGGGGCAATATGAAACATAAAAAAAATACGGTATCCCGGGTAATAACCAAGTTTGTATTCCTGTTTCTTGGCTCGATACTGGCAGCTGTCGGTTTGGAAATCTTTCTGATACCAAACAATGTAATAGACGGAGGAATAGTTGGTATCTCGATCATTACCAGCTATTTGACGAAGATACCGTTAAGTGTTTTTATCATCATTTTTAATCTGCCGTTTCTGTTTATAGGGTATAAAAATATAGGGAAGTCTTTTGTTTTCTCCTCCTTATTTGCAATCATATCTTTATCGGCCTGGACGACCATATTGCATCCTGTTCCGGGAGTGACGAAGGATGTCCTGCTGGCAGCCGTGTTCGGCGGGATTACACTGGGCTCCGGTGTCGGCATTATCATTCGTTACGGAGGCTCACTGGACGGTACTGAAATGGTTGCCATCATGCTGAACAAGAAGAGTACTTTCTCAGTGGGCGAAATGGTGATGTTTTTCAACATCTTCATACTAAGCAGCGCAGGACTTGTGTTTGGATGGGACAGGGCAATGTATTCGCTTATTGCCTATTTTATCGCGTTTAAAGTCATCGATATCGTCATAGATGGCCTTGATGAAGCCAAAGCAGCATTTATCGTATCCGACAATGTAAGCGAAATCGCTGACGCAGTCATTGCACGGCTTGGCAGAGGAGTCACCTATCTGGATGGACAGGGTGGATTTTCCAGGGGTGACAAGAAAATAATCTATACGGTTGTAAACAGGATTGAAATATCCAAACTCAAATCGATTATCGAGGACAAGGATGAAAACGCATTTGTGACAATTACGGATGTTTCCGATGTATTTGGCGGCAAACATAAGAAGAGATCGATCCATTAAAATCTATTTGCTGATTTGATAAGGGGTTGTTATTTTGCATATGGCTAGATGTATGGGTTTAAAGGTATATTTTAAGGAGTTACAATATTTGGAGGTGCGGAATTGATTCGTATAAGCAATCTGCTAAAGAAATATGACGGTTTTACAGCAGTAAATCATATCAACCTGACGGTACATCCGGGTGAAGTCACCATCCTGCTTGGCCCGAACGGGGCCGGTAAATCTACTACCATCAAAAGTATAGCGGGACTTTTAAACTATGAAGGTACCATCACCATAGATGATTACAATAATAAAAGCATTGAAGCAAAGAGGATATTCGGCTTTGTTCCTGAAGTCCCGGCATTGTATGATTTGCTGACCATCCGGGAGCATGCCGGATTCATAGCCCGTGCATACAGGCTTGCGGATGGCTGGCAGGAACGTACGGATGAATTGCTGAAGAGATTCGAAATATTTGAGAAGAAAGATAAGCTTACGCGGGAATTGTCCAAAGGGATGATGCAGAAAATCAGTATTGTACTGGCGTTGATGATTGATCCAAAAGCGGTGCTTTTTGATGAACCGCTCGTTGGCCTTGACCCCAAGGCAATCAATGAGATGCTGACGATCTTCGCCGAACTGAGAGATGCAGGAGCAGGGGTTCTGATCAGTACGCATATCATTGATACAATCAGTACGATATGGGACAGGGTCTATATTATGGATAAGGGTGAAATCATCTATGAGGCGACAAAGGATGAGATCAAGGGCAGGGAGTTGAAGGAGATTTTCTTTGAAATGACGGAGGGGCGGGAATGAATGCGCTTATATACGTACTTGTCCGTCAATATGCAAATAGGATAAAAAATATTTTTTCGAAACCTTTGCCGGCAATTTTGACTATTGTGGCTGTTTTGGCCTTTTTGAGCGGACCGGTGATCTCCTTTTTCGTTCCTTTCAAAGGGATCGTGGGAGAGAAGGACAGAGAGATCGTCATAGCCGGTGTGCAGCTTTTTATCGGGATTACATACATCACCTCGTCCCTGTCGCAGCAAGGTGCACTTTTTGCCTATTCTGAGGCAAATCTTTTATTTAGCGCACCTTTTAGTAAAAAGACCGTTTTAATGTATTCTGCGCTGCAGTCGGGTCCGGCCTCTGTCCTGATGTCAATTTTCATGTGCTTTTATTTCCCGATGATCCTGGGCGCCTCCATGACACCGCTAAAACTGCTTGCCACCCTTGTTGTGATGTCGCTGATGATCTTTTGCATCTTTATCATGTATTATTATATCTACATTCGGGATATTGCACGACCAGGCTTGAAGAAACGCCTGAAAAAGGTGGTCTGGATTGTTTTTGCAGCGTTTGCTGCAATATTTGCAGCCGTATGGCTGATCAACGGATGGAACATTAAAGCTGCCGCAGTCAGCTTCTTTACGAGCCGATGGTATAATGCGATTCCAATCTTCGGATGGGCGAAATGGTCAATTGCCGCACTGCTGAATGGTCAGTACCTATCCGGCTTCCTGCCTGGCTTGCTGCTTTTAGCAGGCCTTGCTTACCTGCTGGCCAGGACCTATTTTTCACTGAAAGTTGATTTTTATGAAAAAGCACAGTTGGATTCCATCAGAATCAAGCAACTGATGGATAATATGAGAAGTAATGGCTATGATGCCGGTGGCGCATCCATAAAAAAGGTGCACAAGGCAAAATTCGGGTTCAGATCCGGTGCTGCAGCCATCCTGTCCAGGCAGCAAATGGAGATGACCAAGAGAGGCCCCCTTATTGTCATGAAAGAGCTGATTTCCGGGGGGATATATATTGTAGTCGGGCTGATGATGGGCCTAAAATTTGACTTTGTATTCGGCATGGCGCTGTTTTCATTAATTTCAGGAACCATGAGCGACAATTGGAATTCGGAATTTAAAAAGCCCTATATCTATCTGATTCCCGAAAGTTCATTTAAAAAGCTCATTTGTGCGGTGACGCCGGGTTTCATTAAGACACTTGTTTCCGGTCTGATCGTCATTGTGATTGCGGGGATCTTCTATAGGATCGGGATGATTGAAATGATATTCTACCTGATGATGATGGCCGCTTTCACAATACTTTTTATTGCCGCCGGTGTCTTTACTTACCGGATACTCGGAAAAATGACCAATGCAGTCGCACTTGTATTTATACGAATGCTTCTCATCATGCTTTCTGTTATACCGGGTGCCATCCTGATCATAGTGCTTTATATTGTTACGGGTTCAATAGGTTTACCGATTATAGCAACAGCCTTGACACTTGTCAATATCGTAACCGCAATGATTCTCTTTTTCCTGAGCCGCAAACTGTTCGAGCAGAGCGAGCTGATGAACTAACGAAGAGATGCATTCTTGAGCTGATGAATTGACGAAGAGATGCATTCTTGAACTGATGAATTGACGAAGAGATGCATTCTTGAGCTGATGAATTGACGAAGAGATGCATTCTTGAACTGATGAACTAACGAAGAGATGCATAGCTGCACGGATGGAAGATGCACTGGGAATGGTGCATTTGTGTATGCTACACTGATAAATAGTGCGTTGATGTATAGATGCACTGATACATTGACGAACTACTGAGTTATGCACTAATGAACTGATGCAGTTTTGACCTGCTACAGATCCTCAAGCAGTTTAATACATTCAAGTGCGGGGCCTTCTATGATATCGCCCTTATAAGTGAACCTTGAGCCATGACAGGGGCAGTCCCAGGACAGCTCCGCGGAATTCCACTTCAACTCGCACCCGATATGCGTGCAGGTGGTGCTTACAAAGTGCTGGTTTCCATTCATATCACGGTATACGCCTACCTTGTGACCGCCAGCCTCCATAATGGCGGCTTCTCCTTTTTCTATTTCAAAAGATTCCGTCGGCATATTCAGCTTGCCTGAAATATAGTTTTTAGCCACATCGGCATTTTCAACCACAAAGTTTTTAGCCGAGGCTGCGGGGGTGAAACGTGCCGGATCATAGACCGGGGCCCAGGGACTGTCACCCTTTATAATAAGGTCTGCAATAATGACTGCTGCTGCCGTACCGTTGCTCATACCCCATTTTGCATAGCCAGTTGCCAGGTATATCCGGTTCCTGCCCGAGGTCAGATGTCCGACGATCGGGATCTCATCCATAGCGGTATAATCCTGTGCCGACCATCTGTAGGGGATGTCGGTCACCTCAAAGTTTGACTCCGCGAATTGACGGAGGATATCATAATGCTTGTGCAAATCCGTGCCATGCCCGGTTTTGTGGTGCTCGCCTCCTACAATCAGAAGCTCCCGGTCACCGTCAGTACAGGTCCGTAAAGAACGGCCGGGATTTTCGGCAGTGATGTACATCCCTTCAGGTAAAGTTCCTCTGATATGCATCCCCATCAGGTAGGAGCGTTCCGGGTAAATCCTCGTAAAATACAGTCCGGGCAGATCATAGAAAGGATAATGCGAGGCAAGGACAATGCTTTTTGCCCTGATTTCAGCCCCGTTATCCATGATAACTGTATGAGGATCACCCTCGATGAACTTGACTGCCCGTGATTGTTCAAATATCCTGCAGTCATCGCCGTTTATTGCGGCTGCAAGTCCCAAAAGGTATTTGCGCGGGTGAAACTGTGCCTGATTGTCAAATTGCATGGCACCCAACACCTTATAAGGCAGCTGCAGACTGTCGGTATAACTGGCCGGCAGCCCCAGTCTGACGGCAGCCGAGACTTCGTCCTGCAGTTTTTGCAGATATTCCTCGTCTTCCGTGTAAACATAGGCAGGCAGTCTCTTAAAGTCACAGTCCATATTGAATTCCTGAATAATTTTCTCTATAAGGTCAATGGCTGTCTGGTTTGCCGATGCATATTGCCTTGTTCTCTCTTCTCCGACTTTCCCTGTCATTTTGTCATAGATCAGAGAATGCTGTGAGGTGATCTTGGCAGTGGTATGGCCGGACACGCCCTTTGCAATGCGGTTCGAGTCAACGATTGCCACCCGGATACCCTCCCTGCGAAGAAGATATGCGGTTGTAAGACCCGTGAGCCCTCCGCCTATGATGGCGACATCTGCTTCTATGTCTCCTTCCGCCTGTGGATAATCCGTATCTTGAGTTGAAGCAATCCAGTAGGATACAGGAGTGCCTTTCAGAATGTTTTTTTCATTAACTTCCTTGTCCATGCAGATTCCTCCGTTTTGATCCAAATGATAAGTCGAAGTTTGCTGTCTATTATAATTTGTAAAAAACATTGTTTTCATACATAAAAGCTGCCCGTAAAGGCAGCTCTAATATTTCCGGATCAGGTATTCAATTTGGAAGACGGGATTATTCCAGGTGTTTATCATCACCGTGATAGCTGTCGATTTCTTTTTTGATGGAATTGATTGCACCGAAAACATAAACCGCAGCAACGATATAGTACAACAGCCACATATAAGGAGCATGCAGGAGCATGCCGAGCAATGTACATACCAGTAAAGGCAGTGTCAATGAAAAAACACTGATTTTGAATATGTTCTTATAGCTAAGGTTGGTCTTTCTGGCAGAGTTAAAGATCATTCCTATCAGGCTGATAAAAAGAGCATTGATGAATTTTGCGCAGACAAAGAAAATGATTCCGAATATGAAAAACAGCACGCCCATTGGCTTTACCATCGGAAGAGCTTGTTTTATTTCTGCTTTCGTAACAGTCACTCCCCGCAATACGGATAAATCTGTTTCCTGTCTGTTCACATAGTCCTTTTGGATGATTTTATTTTTTGTGAACATTATCGCACTGTCGTAGTCTTCAAGAATGGATTCATCGGCGTTATCCGACGTGTCAATAATAATGGGGTAATCGTTCTTATCCAGCTTTAAAGGCATTTTTCCTTCAACATGAAGCTCTCCGTTAGAGAACGTGAAATCCGGGATCGTGGAGTCAAAGCTGGAAATTACTTCATCCACACCTTTGTTAAGTACACTGAATATCGGGAGGTAGGTGATAATTCCGATCAACATGGCCAGCAGAAGAAGATATGTAACTGCTTTGCCTGCACTCTGTCTCAGGAAATACCTGTAGTTGTCGAAACCTGCCATGCTGTAATATATGCGTGTAAAAAAGTTCAATCTGGGTTCGTTCATAAAGTCCTCCTGTATATGATTTTTACATATTACTATACGATGCTACATGGTATGTAGTCTTGTGATATCTTTGAAGTTTACCCTAACATTATACTATTATATCTTATTTCAGGCAATGTACTTAAATTAGTGCTGTAAAAGAGGCATTATCGTGCTTGGATTGTCCTTTGAAGGGTCATCAATTGCCGACTGTCACGACGAAAATTCTTAAAATCAGTCTGCAAGCATTGCAACAATATATGTCAATGGTAGATTGCGGAGGATTCCTGTTGACGTTGCCAAAGCTGGTGAAACAAATGAAAAAATTAACGTGCAATAAGTGAACGAAAATAAAAAATAAATATTCATATTGACACTGTATATACACAGTGCTATACTGTGTATATTGCAACATATACAGTATAGATTTTGAGACCAGAGGTGAGAAATTGTTTATTGCATTGTCAAACAGTGAGCCGGCACCACTGTATGAACAAATCGAAAAACAGGTGATTGAGCAAATTGTGAATGGAAAACTGTCTCCGGGGTACATGCTTCCATCCATACGGGCACTGGCAAAGGAACTCGAAATCAGTGTTATTACTGTGAAAAAGGCGTACGAGGATCTGGAATCGGGGGGGTACATCGTGACCAGCCCGGGCAAAGGTTCCTTTATAGCCGAAGCAGGAGCTGAATTTGTCCGTGAGACAAGATTGAAAAACATACAGCAGAGTTTTGAACAGGGGATTGAAGAATGCAGGAATCTGGGGATGGACGACAGTTCTATTGTAAAAACCTTCAAGGACATATTGGGCACACTTTCATGAGGTGCTGAACGGGGTGACGGAAATGAATGAAATGATATTAAAGGTAAATGGCTTAAACAAATCCTATGATAAATTTTCGCTGAAGGATGTCAATCTGCAAATACCCAAAGGCTATATCATGGGCTTTGTGGGAAGAAATGGCGCGGGCAAGAGTACTACGATCAAATGCATGATGGATCTCATCTCCTGTGATTCGGGATCCATAGAAATATTTGGCCTGGATAACAGACTGCATTCAAATGAAATTAAAAGAAGAGTTGGCTATGTTGGGGAAGAACAGTATTTTTATGAAAATATGCGTGTTGACTGGTCAATGGATTTTTTCGGAGGGTTCTTTCCTAATTGGGACAGCGGCTATTGTGACAAACTTCTTAAAAGGTTTGACATCGATCCTGCAAAAAAGGCAGGAGAATTGTCAAAGGGGATGAAAATGAAGCTGGGGCTTGCACTGGCACTGGGTCACCGGCCCGAGCTGCTTATTCTTGACGAGCCGACTTCCGGACTAGATCCGGTCATCCGAAATGAGCTGCTTGAACTTTTTCATGAAATTGTTCAGGATGAAAACTGTTCGATCTTTTTTTCTTCGCATATTACAACCGATATCGAAAAAATTGCCGATTTCGTTACGATTATTGATGATGGCAAAATTGTAATCAGTGATGAGAAGGATGCAATACTGGAAAGCTGGAAGCTGTTCAAGGTTGAAAACAGCTGCCGGAGCCAGGAGATATTCAAAAAACTGAGGGGTGTCAAAAAAGGTGAATTCGGCTTCAGCGGGATCACGGACAGCCCGGACGGATTTATTAATGAATTCAGCAAATCGTTCCCCGGAGGGAATTATAAAATGGAGAAAATAACGTTGGACGAGTTGCTGGTCAGAATTGTGAAGGATGGTGATGCAATATGATGAAGCAGGTATTTCGTATTGCAGTGAAGGATTTTAAAATACAGCTGAGATCTATTTTGTATTATTTAATTGCGGGATTTGTGCTCATCGTTGTTTTCTCAATCATTGGCCTGGCACAAAAGGAAATGGTTTATTCAATTGCTGTATTTGCTATCCTGTATGGCTTTGTAAACAAGGCTCTATATGAAGATGAAAAGAATAATACACTGAGACTTCTGGGTTCATTGCCTGTAAAGCGGGATATTATTGTTTACGCACGATACTTGAGTACGGGTGTTTTAATAATCATACTGTACTTATCGATTTGGTCATATTCAGTGATTTCAGATATATTAACTCTGGAGTATACGAAGGATTCAACTATTATCATGGTGATCAGCCTGTTTATGGTATTTACCGTCATGTTGTCCATATACCTGCCACTGGCGTTCAAGCTTGGCTACATCAAAGCAGCCGGCATTAACAGATTTGTATTCCTTGGATTGTTTGCCTTTATCGGCGGGGTGACAGCTGTATTGGCGGGAGTCCTGAAAAACAGGCAGGATTCCGACATTTCCAGAAAGATCGCTGCACTGGATTTAACTGTTTCATCAATGAATATAATGGCGATATATGGCTGCATCCTGCTGTTTGTACTGATCGTATACCTGGTATCGATGAGAATTTCCATAAAGTTCTTTAGAAAAAGGGAACTGTTCTAGCCTTGTTCTGTTGCAACTGATATTTGATAAAATCTTCCTTACCGGGTATAATAGGTGAGGGGATGCACCAGAAGAGCAGAGGTCAGAAACCGGAAACCAGAAACCGGAAACCGGAAATCAGAAATCAAAAATCAGAAATGAGATTTGAGATTTGAGATTTGAACTTATCCCTTGAAGCAGTTTTCGAGTCCTGTTCTCTATGTCTGCTTTCTGTTCTCTGTAGTTTCGGAATGTCCCCTTTGACGTTAAAACAATTACTTGACGTCTTTATGAGAGGTATGAACAAAGGGTAATGGAAAGAGGAGAAGATGTCAAAATTACAGTTGATCGCCACTTCATCTTTTGGGATTGAAGCAGTGGTAGCAAGGGAGTTGAACTGGCTGGGGTATGCCGACCAGCATGTGGAAAACGGCAGGGTCACCTTTGCGGGGGATGAAGAGGCCATAAGCAGGACAAATATCTGGCTGCGCACGGCGGAACGTATTCTCATAAAAATGGGTGAATTCACGGCTTTGACCTTCGATGAACTCTTTGAGGGTACCAAAGCACTGCCCTGGGATGAATGGCTGCCGGAGAATGCTGAGTTCCCCGTCGATGGGCGTTCGGTGGATTCAAGGCTTTCCAGCGTTCCCGATTGCCAGGCTATTGTTAAAAAGGCTATTGTTGAGAAAATGAAGTTAAAATATAAGAAGCAGTGGTTTGATGAAAACGGGCCCATGTACAGGATAGAAGTCGGCCTGCTGAAGGATGTCGCCACTCTTACGATCGATACGACAGGTACCGGTCTTCACAAGCGGGGCTACAGGACGCTCAATACAGGAGCGCCTCTGAAGGAAACACTTGCGGCAGCCATGCTGATGATCAGCAGGTGGAAACCGGACAGGGCACTGATTGATCCCTTCTGCGGTTCAGGAA
>JAEWQC010000111.1 GCA_023399355.1 Bacillota bacterium
TTACCTGTGATACTGAGCAGCTCAATCAGAAGGCTGGCGGCAAAGATCCCGTCCTTGCCGCTGATATGTCCCCTGATGGTAAGACCGCCGCTGCTCTCTCCCCCGATCAGCGCCTGCTTCTGCTCCATCATGGAACTGATATGCTTGAAGCCTACAGGCACCTCATAACATTCCTCTCCAAAACCGGCTGCTATTTTATCCAATAAATGCGTAGTTGCCAGATTTCTCACCACACCGCCTTTCCAGCCCTTGTATTTCAAAAGGTAATAGTAAAGCAGTGAGAGAATGTTGTTCGGATGGATGAAATCGCCTTTCTCATCGATAATACCGAGACGGTCTGCGTCACCATCCGTTCCGATGCCGATATCGTAACCTTTCTCCACTACGATATCTCTTAGCTGGTTCAAGGTATGGGTTCCGGGAGATGGAAGCCTTCCGCCGAACAAGGTATCATGCCTGTCGTTGATTACGGCAAGTTCACACCTTGAGGTGATCAGAATAGTTTGCAGACAGGTCTTGGATACGCCGAACATGGGATCCAGTACAATTTTAAGCTTCCTCTTCTTAATAGCCTCCACATCGATCATTCCGAGAATTGTATCAATATATTCATTAAAAGGATCGATCACCTGTATCAACCCTGACTTTATCCCCTGTGTATAATCCATGTGATCGATTGATCCTGTACCGACTTTTGCTATGCTTTCCTCAATTTCTTTTGTAACGTCCTCGCCGGCATCCCGTCCGCCTTTTGTGAATATCTTCACGCCATTGTAATCAGCCGGGTTATGGCTCGCGGTAATTGCGCAGCCATATGCTGAGAGCAGGTATTTGACCGTATACATTACAAGCGGAGTAGGCGCAACCTTGTCAATAAAGTAGACTTTTATCCCGCTGCCTGCCATAACCTCTGCGAACCAAACAGCTGCCTTGTCCGAAAGGAATCGCCTGTCATAGCCGATAACAAAGCCGTTTGCAGTATGTCTCCCTTCCTTCATCAGGTTTGCGACGGCCTGGGCCAGTATGGATACGTTCTCTTTTGTAAAATCTTCTCCGATCAATGCTCTCCAACCGCCGGTTCCAAATTCTATCATAATTATTCTACCTCATATTCTTATTTTGAGAATGCTGAAAAGTCATCGGAACTAATACTTTAATTATGTGTGAGGGCTTTGCATTCACTTTGCGGATAAATATTATCCGTCAGACATGCCCTAATTATATGAGCAGTAAAAGACATTTTAAACAGGTCAACCTTGGCATAAATTGTTCAAAATTGCCATGTTGATTTTTCATAAATCAAGATGCCAAAATCAAACAAGAAAAGGCAAGAACCACTTATCGAATTTTTTATCAGTCGAAAATATAATGGTAATTGTATTTGAGACCTACGCGGCAATCAATAAATAGATGTATAGATGTATAGATTGCCATACCATGACATGGATGCATGAAACCGGGCTGCATTGCTTCAGAAATTCGATTCCTTGCAGTTCAATGGAGGTTTGACATGGCTGGATCATTATCCACCAGAAGTTTGCCATTCACCAGGACCGTGTTTTCTTTTCTTAATTTGGCAGGATCTCCTGGTATCACTGAACTGCCAAATAGGCAATAGGCCATATCAACCCGGAGATTTATGCTTTTAATAAATAGCAAATTCAATTTAAGAAAGCAGGTTTTATATGATTCGAAATACGATGGATTCCAGCGGGTTGGCTGCTGAAAAAGCAATAGCACTAAATCGTACGGGCTTTCAAAGGAATAAAAAAACCCTGATACTGCTGTCCATGGTGTTGCCCGGTGCAATTTGGCTGATATTGCTGCGATACTTACCGATGTTTGGCATAGTAATGGCTTTTCAAAACTGGCAAATCTATTATGACAATCCGAGCATGGTCAATAACATTATTCATAGTACCTGGGTAGGACTGCAAAACTTTAAATTTTTATTTGCAACAAGTGACTGCTGGCAAATGCTTTTTAATACAGTAGCCTACAATGTAACGTTCATCATTTTGGGTACCGTCATTTCGGTGGGCTTTGCAGTTATAATGAGCGAGCTTACGACAAAACGGCTGATGAAGACATATCAAACGATGATGTTCTTTCCGTTTTTCATGAGCTGGGTAGTAGCCAGTTACTTTTTATATGCTTTTCTGGCACCTGACGACGGTTTACTGGTGCATTTGTTCAAGTCTCTGGAAATAACCCAAACGGGCTGGTATAACGATGTAAGGCCTTGGCCGTACCTCATTGTATTTGCTAACATGTGGAAGAATGTCGGTTATACTGTTGTGTTATATATTGCAGTCATAGTAGGCATTGACTCAAGCCTGTATGAAGCCGGCCGGATCGACGGTGCTTCGAAATGGCAGCAGTTTCGTTATATCACACTTCCGCAATTAACTACGATCATTGTTGTATTGTTAATTATCAATGTCGGAAAGATATTCAACTCCGATTTCGGCCTTTTCTTCACAGTACCGCAGGATTCAGGATCACTGATCCCTGTGACCCAAGTTGTAGATACCTATGTATACCGGGCGCTTTTGAGTACCGGTGATATCGGAATGAGCACGGCTGCGGGCCTTTTCCAAAGTACGGCGGGATTTATTCTCATATTGATCACGAATGCAATTGTCCGTAAGGTAGAACCGGATAGTGCAATGTTTTAGGAGGAGAGCTGCAAATGAATAGTTCAATGGCAGAAAGTAAAAATAATTCCCGTCTGGGTGCGGTTAGCATACCCACTGAAATAATATTCCACATCATTATTTTAGCTTTTTCTCTGGCGTGTATTATTCCGTTTATCTTTTGTATCATCATATCCTTTACATCCAGGCAAAGCATAACAAATATAGGATTTTCCTTTATTCCGCAATCCTGGTCACTGGATGGTTACAGATATGTTTTCTCTTTTGGGAAGCAGCTTTGGCTTTCCTACTTCAACAGCATATTTGTTTCGGTTGCGGGTACCATTTTCAGTGTTGTAATCTGTATTTTATACTCGTATGCGCTATACCGCAGAGATTTCAAATTCCGTAAATTTTTCACCCTGTTCGCCGTATTTACCATGATGTTTTCCGGTGGACTTGCTCCAACATACCAAATATGCAAAAACATGCTCGGTTTGAGTGATAATTACTGGGCGCTTATTGTTCCGCTATTGGTGAATCCTTTCAACCTGATTATCATGCGTACGTTCTTTCAATCCGGTGTGCCCGATTCGATCATTGAAGCTGCAACGATTGACGGCAGTGGAGAATACAATACGCTGCTGAAAATTGTTATACCCATATCAAAACCAGGTATCGCCACCGTCGGTCTTCTTACGATTCTTGCCTATTGGAATGACTGGTTTAATGCACTGCTGTTTATCAGTGACAATAAGTATTATCCGCTTCAATATCTGCTCTGGCAAATGCAAAGCCAGGTTGACTTCCTTTCCGCAAACTCGGGGAAAGGACTCGAAACGGTTGTCAACGTTGCGACTTTGCCGACACAGAGTTTGCGCATGGCGCTTGTTGTATTGATCGTTATTCCCATAGCACTTGCATATCCGTTCTTTCAGCGTTATGTCGTATCCGGTCTTACTGTGGGCTCGATAAAAGGTTAAGTTTCGACGCATCGAACGGGTCCGATGTGTCTTAATAACACTGTTGTATCTGGCATTAGCCTTGCCGTTTACATAAATAAATTTTTAATAATTAAGGAGTGAAGACAATGAAAAAGTTTATGGCAATCATCATTTCCATTGCGTTGCTGGTATCCCTTAGTGTTTCTGTTAATGCGATCAGCACCGGCCCGAAACCGAACACGTCAAAATTTGTAACATTGACCTGGATGTCCGAGGGAAACAACGTAACGGATGACAAAGCAGTTATGGCAAAAGTAAACGCATATCTCAAAACCAAGCTTAACTGTGAATTAAAAATGAAATGGCAGACCTGGGGTGACTTTGAGAATAAGCAAATCCTGGCAGTCAACGGCGGTGATCCGATTGATATCTATTTCACCTCCTCATGGACTTCTCTTACCTATGCTGCGGCGGCAAAGAAAGGTGCATTCCTGCGCCTTGACGACCCGAAAAACAATATGCTCAAAAAAGACGCTCCGAACCTGTTCGGCACTCTGCCAAGTGTTCTTTCCCAGGCAGCAGTGGTGAATGGTGCGAAAGGCAAGGGCGTTTATGCGGTTCCGACCTACAAGGAAACCGCCCAGCAGTACGTTTGGAACTTTAACATGGACATACTCGCCAAGTATAAGATTTCTCCGAGTCAGATAACCGACCTGAAGAGCCTTGAACCATTGATGGCGAAAATAAAAGCCGGTGAAGGCAAGGATTTCTATCCGATCAACACTGACTTTACCGTTTGGGAAAGGGCGCTCACAAATACCGATTTGATTGATCCCAACATGCTGCTGGATTATACCTTTAATCCGACTCATCCTGCACAGTCAGGAAAGACCCTCAATAGCCGCTTTGAAAGCGCTGCCTTTAAAAATTATGCAAACACAATGCGCAAGTATTATTTAGCTGGATATGTCAACCCGGCGGCAACTGCAAATCATCAAGTCATGAACGAAACCTGGCAGAAAACTCTGACTTCAGGGAAATGGGCATTTGAAATTTATCCATACTACCCGGGTTTTGAAATTACACAGACCGCGCAATATGGCTACTTGTTTGACGTTAAACCGGTTCAGGCCGGTTATGCATCAACCACGACTGCTCAAGGCGCCATGCATGCGGTTTCAGTAACTTCAAAGAATCCGGACCGTGCACTTATGCTGATAAACCTCGTCAATACCGATCCGTATCTGCGTACGCTGCTGGCTTATGGAGTTGAGAGTGTGCATTATACAAAGACAAATGGCAGAATAGCACTGAAAGCGGATAATGGTTTCTCACCATGGGTTGCAGGTCTTGGAAATGTAAGTATCCTGCCTCTGAAGAAAGATGATCCGTCCAACCTTTATACTCAGATGTTCCCCAAATTCGATGACGTGGAAGCTTTACCGATCCTTGGTTTCACATTTGATCCGAATTCGGTGAAAACCCAGATGGCTGCCCTCAACAACACATACACCCAATACAATACAGGCCTTCTTACAGGTGCTTCCGATCCTGCAACAGTACTTCCCCAGTTTATCCAGAAATTGAAATCAGGTGGAATTGACACTGTAGTGAAAGAAGCTAACAAGCAGGTTAAAACTTTCTTTGCCACCAAGTAATAATTGTTTGACCTTTGTCCAAAATGCACTAAGCAAAACGAGACAAAATATTTCTGCAGTTGGAATGAGCCGGGTGACAAGCCAGGCTCTTTTTTTTTGGCAGCCGTGCTATATGCCGGGTATTCAATCAGGACCGGGCCGCATGGGCTCCATGTTGTGCATTGGGCTTGACGTTTGGCTCGGATAGCGATACATTGAAATTACTGTACTGTCAACCCTAAAACGTATATTATCCGGCGATGAGAATTTTTGTCCGGCAAGGCGGAGTAATCACTTTATTCCAACTGGCGACAACGCAGCCCAACGAAAATTCAACCGGCGGGAATACACGGATTTAGGGTTGACAATGCACTAGTAAGAGCGAAAAGGAGAATACCATGTATCTTATTCCTTTCCCTAAAAAACTCGTGAAAAAATCCGGAGTATTCCGCATTACGCGGGAGGCGTTGATTCTGCTGGACTCTTCCTGCAATTACAAGGATTTTGAAGCAGCCCGCTTGCTCCAAAAGGAGATTGCAGCTGTAACGGGCATACGGCTTGACATTACGAAAGGATCTACGGCTCTGAACATGTTGCCCGATTCTTCCTCCGGGCTGATCATACTGGTTAGGGAATACGCGGAAGAAACACGGACAAATGCAGTCCATCATTCAGCAGGCGAAAATGGCAGCGGGAAAACTCCTTCTTCCTACAGGCTTGCTGTAGGAGAAGGCATGGTAATCATAACGGGAACTTCAAGTACCGGGCTGTTGTATGGAGTTCAGACTCTGAGACAGCTTGTCAGAAACAACGCTGCTGAACTGCCCTGCGTAGATATCGAGGACAGTCCGGACTTTGAGAACCGGGGTATTTTCCACGATACCACCAGGGGGAAGGTTCCTTCGCTGGAAACGTTGATGGAGCTGGCAGACAGGTTGTCTTTCTATAAGGTCAACCAGCTGCAGCTATATGTTGAGCATTCTTACGCATTTAAAAAGCATAGTGAGATATGGATCGATTCCGACCCCCTGACAGCGGAGGACATACTGATTCTTGACGAGTATTGCATGAACCGCGGCATAGAACTGATACCGTCCATATCTACCTTCGGCCATCTGTACCACCTGCTTACTTCCATTTCCTTCAGACACCTGAATGAATATGAGTCCGTACCGGATTCACCCTTTACATGGGTAGACCGGATGCAGCATTATACGCTGGATATGAGCAACCCGAAAAGTATTGAACTGGTCTGTGAAATGATCGATGAGTTCCTGCCGCTTTTTTCATCCTCCAAATTCAATATAGGATGCGATGAAACCTTCGATCTGGGAAAGGGCAGAAATAAAGCACTCCTGGATGACGTAGGCAGCGGTAAACTTTATTTGTATTTTGTAAATAAGATTATTAAGCATGTAAAGACGCGCAAAAAGACGGTAATGATGTGGGGTGATATCCTGCTGAAGTACCCGGAGGTTATAAATGAACTGCCAAAGGATATCATTCTGCTTAATTGGGGATACAGTCCGCAGGTGACTGAAAATGGCACAAGGACTATATCGGAGGCTGGGCTCACCCAGTATGCCTGCCCCGGTGTACAGGGCTGGAACAACCTGATCAACCGAATGGATGACGCAAATGCAAATATCCGTGCGATGGTATCCTATGCGGACAAATACCATGCAAAGGGAATTTTGAATACAGATTGGGGTGATTTCGGCCATATTAATTTATTTGCCGGTTCCATACCCGGAATCATTTATGGCGCAGGCCTTTCGTGGAATGCGGAGGATTTGGGAAAGCCGGCGGATGAAGAGATCTCCATGTTGGAATATGGAGATAAATCCGGCAGGATCGTGGGATTGATCCGGGAATTGTCAAGACAGTCCGTGCTGGATTGGGAGACAACGGTCCTGTGGTATTATTCGACGATAGGCTTGGATGTGAATGCGTACGGATACAGTAACCATTATCTGCAGCTTATGCTCAATAGTGAGGAAGGCAGAATCAGATCCGCATATGATAGAATAAGGGAACTGCAAACTGAGCTCGCTGCTTTTCATTCGGGCGTTTTCAGCGACAGGAAGCAGGACTTGAAGGAATTCCAGATTTCTGCGGAGGGGTTGGCCTTGTCCCAGGCACTGCTGCTGGTTATTAAAAGCAAATTTCTGGAGCAAAAGAATATCGGCTTGATATTCACTCCGCTGGAACTGGCCGGGAAGTTTGAATACTGGTTCGCAGATTACAAAAAAGTCTGGCGGGACAGGAACAGGGAAAGTGAGCTTTACAGGATCAAGGAGGTCATCATGGGTATCTGCAGATTGCTGCGGAGCTAACCGGTTTCAGCATTATTTTACGATATGTAATATTAATGTATCGCAGCATTATAGGTCAATACGAATCGTGCAGTCAACTAATGAATGAAGGAATGGTTATTATAACGGGCATGGTGAAAAATAAAAAATCAGTCGAAAGCAGATAAAACAGAAAGCAGCCGGACGATCAAACTATGCCGGCTGCTTTTTCTCCGTTAACCCATAACGACGATAACTTCGTTCTCGGTGCCTGCCGGTTGCGCTGCTATAGAGCCGCTGACAAGACGGCCATTCAAGGTCGTTGTATGGATTCCCTTCTGAACGCCGTCCGGGTTTTTCACAGT
The DNA here is from genome assembly GCA_023399355.1 of Bacillota bacterium. Taxonomy (GTDB): domain Bacteria; phylum Bacillota; class Clostridia; order Acetivibrionales; family DTU013; genus UBA1305. The sequence continues at coordinate 7,877 of JAEWQC010000111.1, forward strand.
GATGTTGTATACGGCTCCCCGCCAGGTCCGCGATACTTCGAAGCCCTTCCAGTCTGCGGGGATGCAGGGGTCTATCACCAGTCCTTCGAAGCCGGGACGTATGCCGAGCATATAGTGTGTGGAGGCGAAATAAGCCCAGCCTGCGCTTCCGGTGAGCCAGGGGTGTCTTGCCCTTCCATGGGCGGTATGATCCCGGCCCATGACAAACTGGCAGTAGGAGTATGGCTCGGACTGGCGTATTTCAATCCGGTCATTCTGGTTGTATGGAAGCAGTGCATCATAGAATTTCATGGCACGGTCGCCTCTTCCAAGCATGCATTCCGCCACCCAGGCCCATGGGTTCGGATGGCTGAAGACGGCGCCGTTTTCCTTGATGCCCCGGTATACTCTCGTAACAAAACCGATATTGTCATCAGGCTTCGAGAAGGAAGGCCAGACCAAATGCAAACCATAATCGGAATACAAGTGCTCATCTACGGCGTCCATGCAGCTGAAGGCCCGTTCCTGCGACGCGGAGCCGGATATGACCGCCCAGGTGTTGGATTCGAGATGGACCTTGCCCTCCGTATCCTGTTGGGTTCCTATTCTGGACCCTTTCGCTGTAATTCCCCTGATATACCATTTGCCGTCCCAGAGGATTTCTTCACAGGTATTCCGTACAATTTCCGACATTGCCGTGTATTTTTCAACTTCCGCTGTTTTCCCAAGAAATGCGGAGGCTTCAATAAAGGCACCCAGTGCCCAGTAATGCAGGAACGATACCAGCGCGCTTTCTCCTCCGCCCAGGTTCAGACAGTCATTCCAATCGGCCCGGAGACCTTTGCAGATGCCGTTATCTCCGATCTGCTCCGCTGAAAAATCAAGAACACGCTTCATATGTTCATATACGACCGCTTCACCCCCGTCCGCAAATGTGACCGGCAGGTCAAAGAAGGCGGTATCCCCGGTTTCCTTCACATATTCGCAAATGGAGGGCACCAGCCATAGGGCGTCATCCGAACAGGTATCCTTCAGCCCATGGATGACATCGTTCATATTTGGCGCAGGAATAACCGTAGGTGATTTAAAAGGCGGTTCCGGAGGCTTTTCCGGGTTGAACCATTCAGGATCAAAAAGATGAAGGCCGTACCCCATGCCGGTCTGACCGCGCAACAGTTCGATCAGGCGCTGACGTGTTTTCGACGGATTGGAGCAGGGGACGCACATGGCATCCTGCGCCGTGTCACGGTAACCGAGGCCGGTTCTGCCGCCAACCTCCACAAAGGACGCAAACCTGGACCAGACTATATTGGTTTCCGCCTGATACAGCGTCCATATATTTGTCATGGTGTTCATTCCGTCATGCGGGGTGGTGCATCTGAACGCGGACAGCTTTCTGTCCCAGTATTGCTTCAGATCGAAAAAAGCTTTGTCTGCATTTTGAAGGTCGGAATATTTCTCGCGGATTTTCCAGCCGTCAGCTCTTCTTCCGATGCCAAGCATATAAATCAGGCGTGCCTTCTGCCCCGGCGCCAGCGTTATTCTTTTGTGCAGCGAGGCACAGTGGTTGCCGCCCAGCTCGGTGCTGTTGCTGCACTTGCCGTTTTCTACCGCTATGGGGTTGTCTTCGGTTCTATAGCTTCCGATAAAAGTATCCCGCACACAGTCGAAGCTATCCGGTTCAAAGCTGGAGGTGAAGTAATGATAGCCTTCGGAATCATAAAACAGGTCATACACGATGATTCCGTCAAGATAGCTTGTACCGCTGGCATAAAGGCTCATCTGCAGATTCTGGTTGTCTATTTCGATGTGCTCGAAGGAAAATTCAAGGTATGAAAATACACTGATATGGCGTGTTTCATTGCTTTCATTGCAGATTTCCACATCCCACAGCTCCACATCATCTTCCAATGGGATGAACATGGACTGAGAAGCCTTTATTCCTTTGTATCTACAGAAGAATTTCGAATAGGAAAGTCCGTGGCGGCATTGGTACTCCGCTTCCTTCAGGTTTTTCCCGACGGGCTGCCATGAGACGGACCAGTAGTCTTCCGAATCATCATCGCGCAGATATACATAATGGCCGGGCCTGTCGAGAGGTACTCCATTTTGCCTGAAACGTGTAATCCTGTGATATTGCGAAGACTTGTAAAAGCTGTAGCCTCCCGCATTCTGCGACAGGACCGTGCAAAAGTCTTTTGTGCCCAGATAGTTGGTCCATGAGACCGGCACATCCGGACGCTCTATAACATATTCCCTTTTTTCGTTATCAAAATAACCATACCTCATGCGGTGCTCTCCTTCAGCTTCTGCGGGTTAATGACTGCGCCCCCGAAGTGTTTATATGCTAAAATTATATTATCGCTGGTTCTGGATTAAAATCGGACTACTTTGTCATTCCTTGTTCAATTTTGGTTAGATGGAACAGCTGTGGCAATTTGCCGGTCGGATCAGTTGGAAGATGAGGAAGCTTTGCGGGATATAAGCACTGGAGTTGCAAAACAGTTGTTTTTTGGTAGAATAGTTGGAGAGTGATTGAACACGTGAGATGAGGTAGCAGAAGAATGAAATCCAGGCATTTTGAGGATAAAAGAACTGTACTGCTTTTTGCATTGAATATTTTTTGGATGATTGTCATATTTGTTTTCTCTTCGCAACCCGCGCAGGAGTCCTCACATGTAAGCGGGTTTTTCAGAGAGTTCATTGACAAGCTCGCCGGCATTTTGTTTAAAGGTACTGTGCCCGGAATATTTGCTGACAACCGGCAGTTGATCGAACATCTGGTCAGAAAGCTGGGACATGTGACGGAATATATGATCCTGGGCATCCTGACGTGCGCCCTCCTGAGAAGGCTTACTCCGCGGAAGGCTGTTTTGATTGCTCTGGCCGTCTGTATTCTGTATGCTTCCTCTGATGAGTTCCATCAGATTTTCGTGAGCGGACGCGGACCTGCAATTACAGATGTATTGCTGGACTCCGCCGCTTCTGCCATCGGTATCTGCATCATAAAGTTCAGCTGGTTTTCCCGGGCCGGACGGAAGGAATCGCACTAGAGGAAAAACAATGCAGGGGCAATATCAAAAGGACAATATCACAAAGGTGATACCACAGAGAGGATACCACAAAGGCGATACCACAAAGGCGATACCACAGAGACGATACTGCAAAGGTGATACCACAAAGGTGATACCACAGAGATGATACCATAGAGGTAATACCACAGGAAGAATACATATGAAATTCTCTTTGACTTAAAGGGTTAAATTGAGTATATTGGAAAGGGGAACCATGGCAGAGTTCATGTATCGGATTCCCTCATTTCGGCCGGCAGGATACTTAAGGCTCTTAATGTGAATAATGAGGTTAAAGGATGTATATTGATAAAAAAAGCCCGATCCCTGTTTATTTTCAATTAAAAAACATCATTTTAAGCAAGATCAAGGAAGGGGAGTTTCCGGAAGGAAGTCCGATCCCATCCGAACGTGATCTGGGTGAAAGCCTGAACATAAGCAGGATGACAGTACGCCAGGCACTGAACCAGCTGGTGGTCGAGGGGGTACTGTACAGGGAAAAGGGGAAAGGCACCTATGTTTCCAAAAGTAAAATCGTACAGAGAAATATCATGAGCTTTTCGGATACCGTCCGAAATAAAGGTCTCACCCCATCCACAATCGTTCTGAATTTTGAACAAATCTCGGACAGATCTGACATAAAAAGCATCTTGGGCCTTCATGAAAATGAAATCCTTTACAACTTCAAACGGCTCAGACTCGCCAATGAGCGCCCCATTGCCATTGAAGAAGTCTTTATTCCTGAAAGGTACTGCCCACAGCTTGAAAAGTACGATCTGAAGTCCTCCCTGTATAAACTGCTGAAGGAGGAATATTCGCTCGATATCAATTACATGGATAGCTCGATAGAAGCAGCTAAAGCTACAAAAGAGGAAAAGAAGCTCCTTGCCCTGACTGAAGCGATTCCTGTCCTGCGTATAACGAGTGTCAGCCACAATGAGGCCGGATCGAAGCTATTTTACGAGAAGGATGTCTACCGCTCCGATGAATACAATTACAATATCCGTATCTTCATGAACCGTGAAGTGTAAAAGAGAGTAGCTTATTAGCATCCTTTAATATTTCGAAACTGCCGGAGAGGGGGAGAATTATAGAAGTAATTAATCGATTTTATGAAGAATTAGGGAAGATAAGAGCCAGAGGACGTTTTATCTCAATAATACATCTGAAAAAAATAGAAGATGAAACAAATGAAGTAAAAGAAAATAGACTTTATGGGAAAAAATTATATGAAACCTATTTAAATAATTACTATGATTTTTCATCAATGTATTCGAATACATCAATAAAATCGTTATGTATTATAGCTACGCCCAGCCCACAAAATATAATTAAATTTGAACATAAAGATTCATATATAAACGTAGAAGTGCCGCCAATTTATGTAGATAGAAAAGAAGTATTGAATAATATTAAAAGTATCACATCCCGGTTATTTTCAAAGGTTGGATATGAGACCTTTCCGGTCATTTTACCTAAAAAGTCATTGGCAGTTCATAGTGGTCTGGCGAAGTATGGAAAGAATAATCTGGTTTATGTAGAAGGTATGGGAAGCTTTCATCGCTTAACTGCTTTTGCATCCGATATACCCTGTGACATAGGTGTATGGTATGAACTAAGCCAGCTGGAGACCTGTCGTTCCTGCGGCGCATGTGAAAAAAGCTGCCCTGCGATGGCAATTAATAATAAAGGTTTTGTCATTGACACAGATAAGTGTATCGCTTTCTATAACGAACAGCCTGAACCATTTCCGGATTGGATTAATCCATCATGGCATAATAGTCTTATTGGATGTTCAATGTGTCAAAATGTCTGCCCATATAATAAAGCCTATAAACAATCAAAAAAGGTAATAGCAATATTTACTGACAGGGAAACTAATTTAATCACAAATCAAACACCATTTTGTCAATTATCAGAGGATTTGCAAAAGAAGTTGGAAAGTTTGAGTCTGGATATTTACTATGATAGGATTTCTCGAAATCTCGAAGTGCTATATAAAAAAATAAAGATACCTGGTTCAGAAGCTTTATAAATGGAGCAGTAAATGGAGCGGTAAATGGAGCAGTAAATGGAGCGGTAAATGGCGTAATAAAGGAGTCCATATTTTAAATATCGTACTGCAAATCCCTATTGATTCCGAAAAAGTGGTGTGTTATACTTTAGACAAAGAGGTATATACCACTATACATGTATACCAATAATATGGAGGCCAAATATGGTTTTGATGTGGAATGAGATTCTTGAAGAGCCGGTGACAATTGAGAAATGTATGAACCAGAACAAACAGCTGATAGCTGATATAGTGGAGGAAATCCGACGCCTGGGTATTGACAGGATTATGATTGCTGCCAGAGGCACTTCGGACCATGCGGCTGTTTATGCCAAGTATATCATGGAGACAACTCTGGGGATACCGGTCGCTTTAGCAGCCCCCTCCGTTTTTACAGTGTACCACGGAAGCCTGAAGCTGGATAAGACGCTTGTAATAGGTGTTTCACAATCCGGAAAGGCCGCAGATGTGCTGGAGGTCATCAAATCCGCAAACGCAACCGGTGCTTTGACGGTAAGTATCACCAACTTTCAGGATTCTCCGCTTGCCATGGAAGCAAGGTATCATCTGGACTGCAGCGCCGGTCTTGAAAAAAGCGTTGCTGCGACAAAAACTTTCCTGGCTCAGATCACCCTTCTTGCTGCACTGACGGCAGCATGGTCCGGTGATGCAAAGATGTCCGAAAAGCTTCGCGGCATGCCTCAGCAGGTAGCACAGATCATACAGGGTTCTGATTCCATGATTGAAAAGGTTCAGCGCTATCGGTATATGGATGAATGCTTTGTACTTGCAAGAGGCATCAACTATGCCATTGCTCTTGAAAGCGCCTTAAAGATACAGGAGACCTGTTATGTCAGAGCAAAAGCTTATGCCACTTCGGATTTCTATCACGGCCCCTACGCAATGATTGAAGCTGGGATGCCTGTGGTTATACTCGCGCCCAGCGGGCCTTCTTTGAACGATGTAAAGGAAATGATTCACAAATTGAAGGACAGCGGAGTAGAACTAATCATCATTTCCGACCTTGAGGAACTCAGAGCGCAGGGGGATTGTTCCTTCTCCATTCCCAGTGCTGGCGATGATGTTTTCTCACCTTTTTATAACGTGGTGATCGCTCAGATATTCGCTTGTCGGCTGGCGCTGGCAAAGGGCCTGAATCCCGACAGCCCGAGATGCTTGTCGAAGGTGACCATCACCAAGTAGTATAATGGAACAGGGCATATCTCCGGGATGAAACTTTAAATAAACAGCAGCTGGTATTTTGAACTGATTTTTTATTATAAGGAGGGAACTGCAGTGAAGGTGACAGAGGTCAATAAGATCGAAAGGTTGATTCCGTTATTGGATCCTAAATTCCAACCGGCCGCGCTTTTCAACAGGGACTACACGAAGAAAGCAAGTGCATCGGGCAAAAGCGAGCCTCTTATCATTGCACTTGAACGTTCCGACAGTCTGATTTCCACCTATAAGACAGTCGTGTTCAGTGATGGGAGCGGACAGGAAGCCGAGAGCTGCTTCTATGCGGAAAGACTGGTCAAGACGCTTTTATGGAGTTGGGGCGGCTGGAAGGTTACAGTCGGAGGCCCGGCATATATTGGTAATTATATTAAGGATGCATATGCTGTGGGCGGGCAAAGAGAATTTGACGCAAAATTCATGACGCGCGTCTATGAAAAGCCCTTCACGGTGGTTGTGGCCGGAATCAATGAGGTTCCTGCTCCGAATGAAGCGCCGGCTCCGGCAGGCGGACACCTTGAAGGCTGCAGGATCGGCTTTGACGCCGGAGGCAGTGACAGGAAGGTATCCGCTGTCATAGACGGGGAAGCGGTTTACAGTGAAGAAGTAATCTGGTACCCAAAGCTGCAAAGTGATCCCGATTATCACTATAACGAAATCCTGACGGCCATGAGATCAGCTGCAGCGCATATGCCGAGAGTGGACGCCATTGGGGTCAGCTCGGCAGGCATATACATCAATAACAGGGCAATGGTTGCCTCGCTTTTTATCAAGATCCCTGAGGATCTGTTCGACAAAAAAGTGAAGGACATTTTCCTGCGGATACAAAAAGAATTCGGGGGAATCCCGCTTCAGGTGGCAAATGACGGTGATGTAACGGCACTGGCCGGGGCAATGGACTTAAATGACACGAAAGTGCTGGGTATCGCCATGGGGACCAGTGAAGCCGCAGGTTATATTGACAGGGACGGGAATATCACAGGCTGGCTGAATGAATTGGCTTTTGTACCTGTAGATTTCAATCCGGCTGCAATGGCGGACGAGTGGTCCGGAGATATCGGCTGCGGAGTCAAATACTTCTCACAGGATGCGGTTATCAAATTGGCTGCTCCTGCCGGCATTGAACTGGATGACAAGCTTTCTCCTGCCGAAAAATTGAAATCTGTGCAATTGCTGCTTGAAAGCGGAGATAGCAGGGCGGCGGGCATATTTGAATCAATCGGTTGTTATCTGGGCTATTCCATTGCCTGTTACGCCGACTTTTATGAAATAGGCCATATCCTGGTACTTGGCCGGGTTACCTCGGGCAAGGGCGGAGAGATTATCCTCGGAAAAGCAGAAGAAGTACTGAAAATGGAATTTCCCGATTTATACGAAAAAATTGCCCTCCATCTGCCGGATGAATCCAGCAGGAGAGTCGGTCAATCCATTGCAGCCGCGAGTCTTCCGGAACTTTGAGGATGGCAGGCGGGAGAAATAATGGACTGGAAGCCGGAACCGGCAGGATGGCAGGAAGTACGAACAATCTACAAACAAGATGATTGGAGGTTTTGTATGAAACTCAAAAATGCAGGTGCGGAAATATATGTTCCCGATCAAATGGATGAGGAAGCCGCAGTGAAGAGAACTACGCATATGGCAATATCCGCACATCAGGACGATATAGAAATTATGGCTTATCATGGAATAAGCCAGTGCTTTGGAAGAGAAGACAGCTGGTTTATGGCTGCAGTCCTCACAAACGGCGCGGGCAGCCCAAGAAACGGTCTATATGCGGATTATTCCGATGAGAGGATGCAGCAGATCAGAAAGATTGAACAGAAAAAGGCTGCTTTTGTCGGAGAATACTCTGCACTGGCTCTGTTGGACTACAGCAGTGCTGCTGTAAAAGATCCTGCAGACATCGGGTTATCAGCAGAAATCAGGGAGCTTCTCCTTGCTGCAAAACCCCGTGTAATCTATACGCACAATCTGGCTGACAAGCATGATACCCATGTTGCTTCGGCAATGAAGGTTATAAATGCAATTCGCGCTCTGCCGGACGATGCTCTGCCGGAGAAGGTCTATGGATGTGAGGTCTGGAGGAATCTGGACTGGATGAATGATGAGGAGAAGGTTGCTTTTGATGTTTCGGCACATCCGAATATTGCTGCGGCGGTTTTGGGTGTATTTGACTCCCAGATCTGCGGCGGTAAAAGGTATGACCTCGCGACAGAAGGGCGAAGAGTGGGGAACGCGACCTATTATGCATCACATGGCACCGATGAAGCAACGGCCCTGTCCTATGCAATGGATCTGACACCGCTGATTAAAATTAAAAATATGGATATCTGCACATATGTCACGGGATACATTGACAGGTTCAAAGCAGATGTGTACGAGAGACTGCTCCGGAATATATGAACACAAACCTATTGATTGTTGCTTAAATACTGGTACAATAATAATAGTATTTTTTGCAGCAATTTTATCATTTAAGGAGCAGATTCTTATGGACAAATCAGTAAAACAAAATGAACCCCTGGTAACGCATATTTATACAGCAGACCCGTCTGCACATGTTTTTGAAGGCAAAATCTACATCTATCCTTCCCATGACCTTGACCACGGTGAACCCTCGAATGACAACGGCGACCAGTACAAGATGGAGGATTATCATGTCCTGTCTCTGGACGGGTTCAATTCTCTGTGCGTGGACCATGGAGAAGCTTTGCATTTGAAGAATGTCCCATGGGTAAGCAAACAAATGTGGGCGCCGGATGCCGCTTATAAAAACAATACCTATTATTTGTATTTCCCGG
>JAEWQC010000096.1 GCA_023399355.1 Bacillota bacterium
CACCGGCTGCAAGGTGCTCACCGCTGGCATCCAGGCAAAATCTGGCATGCTGCGCCACGGCGATGTCTATCAGCCGTTCCTGCAGTGTTGTATCTCTCTGGTTGGAAGCATCCCCTGATATGACAACAATATCACCGCTTTCCACCAGCCCGGAATAATGGGAAATCAGCCTTTCTACCACCGCTTGCTCCATAAGCTGCCCCTTTTCCGATATAAGCGTGCAATTGCCTTCTTTATCTACCAATACATAATTTGTTCTGGAATTTCCCTGATCAAGCCTGAGAAAGCGCACCTCTATATTCATCGATTCCAGAGCATGCAGGATTTCATCCCCTGTCTGACCCATCACGACGCCCACCGCCCTGTTCCTTATCCCCATCAGGCTTAAATTCATCGATATATGGGTTCCCTTCCCTCCGACACAGTCGAACTGCCTCTGTATCCTGTTGGTTATATTCTGGCAGAATTTGTCGACCGCCAATATTTTGTCCATGGCCGGATTTATTGTGACCGTTACGACCATATGCGCCAACCTCCGCTTCATCAAAAATAAGTTAAAATTAATTTAAGTGATTACCCGCTTGTTTACAAATAAATTATAGCAAATACGAACTCGTAAATCAACATTTAAATAAATAATTAAACATTTTCTCACTTTTTCAAGCTTATATCAACAGGTAATTCACGCAAGTTAAAGTACAAATATTTAAGTACAAATGTAACATGATATAACATGCTAGCAAAACAAAAAGGAGCTATTCCATTAAGAGCTCCTTTTTGCTTCTATAAAATGTTTTATGAAGAGATCAATTGGATCAGGTATGGTTTACTTTAAGCTTTCCCTTTTCCTTTCGGGTATTCACAAGTACATCCGTATAATATTTATTAAATGTACAGCAGCCTATCGGGCTTTGCTGGATCAACAGCTCAAGGCAATTGTCGCATATGGTGCAGTATTTGATTTCGTCCTCCCTGCCTTCCCTCAGCTTGAGCGGCAGCAGAGGATCCGCATAGGATTGACGTCCGAGCGCCAGCATGTCGGTATAGCCTCTCTCAATGTTCTTTGCGCCAAACGAAAATAGCGAACTGTCTTCGGGAGATACAGCGCACAGCTTGTTCTTGCCGTCACGGAACGGAGAATAATTCGAACCTATTACTACCGTTTCAGGTTTCAGATGATCTCTGAAGGCTTTTGCAAAGGTAGTGTGCAGATACGCAAAGTACGGAGCGCTTTTGTCCGCCTGTGTCAAACTGACCGTGATGGACGGGCTGCCTGCAGACTGTACGAAATACTGTGCGCCTCTTTCCTCAAGTCCTTTGATCAGGTCAAGCGGTTCCGTCAGATCTATGACCGGCGTATCGGGGCCTGCTGTTCCAAAGCCTCCGGGGAAGCCTTCCCATGCTGATATCTTGGATCCGATCAGGAAGCTGTCATCATTGACTTCCTTCATAATTCTTTCATAAAGATCAAATGCAAACTGGCGTCGGTTCTCCCAGCTGCCACCGTATTTCCATTTACGGTCATTGTAAGGACGGAGAATCTGTGAACCGAGATAACCATGGCACAGCTTCATATCGATGCCGTCGGCTCCGGCTTCATAGGCCGTTTTTGCCGCAAGCACAAACTTGTCCATAATGTCATTGAGTTCTTCTTCGGTAAGCACATCTCCGCCATAGCCCGGAAGCGGTTTAACACAGACACGGCGTGAAAATCCCGGATTGCTCAGTTCTCCGGAATGAGTGAGTTGGAATATGAACAGGGATTTGGGATTCAATTCTTTCATCCGGCTGACAAATTTGGTCAATGCTTTCAGGTTCTGAGGCATTATCATCAGCTGGTTCTGTCTTGAACGGCTTTCATTTGTTATTGAAATTGCTTCCAATGTCACAACACCGGCTTCTCCACGGAATAAGTTCTCATAACGCCGGTAGGTCAGATCCGATGGGTTACCTTCAGCATCTGCATCCGTGCACTCCATAGCCTGGATAAAAAAGCGGTTGGGGCATGTTCTCTTGCCAATTTGAATCGGTGAAAGGAGTACTTTTTTGTAATCCATTAAGTGTTACCTCCTGCTAATCATTTGATTTTTGTCTTATTCAAGCTTGGTTTCACAAAAATTCATTCTAACTCATTATAACATCATAATAACAATATCACATCCTTTCAGTTGATTCAAGTATTTTCTTAAATTCAAACATTTTTTCACATTTCAATCAATATTCATTAATTATTAATTGACATCTCAACATAATCGGGCTAAAATAAACTTATCATAACAAGTTAAAACTATATAGAAGTATTATTTGAAATGGAGGCTAGTTATATGAAACTAGGTTTTTTCACAGCAAATTACACAGAAAAACCACTTGAAGAAGTAGCTAAGCTGGCGGCAGAGCACGGCTATGAAGCACTCGAAATTCCCGCCTATGAAGACAATGGCCAATTCGATGCAAAAGAAGTATTAAAAGGTAATAATGCAAAAAAGATCAAAGCCATGGTGGAAAGTCACGGCCTAATTATATCTGCATTAAGCAATCATGCAGATTCCCTTTTAATTTTAGGGCCTCATGGTGTTGACACCGACACAATCTATAAGGGAACCAAAGAAGAAAAAATACGCTTTGGCACGGAAAGCCTTCTCAGAACCGCTCAGGTAGCCAGTGCCCTGGAAGTTCCCGTTGTAAACGGATTTACCGGTGTTGAAAATTTTGGACGCTATTTTCCCTTCCCCTATGCACAGGGCTGGTCTGTCATGGAAAGGGATTTTGCAGAAAAATTCGTACCCATTCTTGATAAATTCAAGGAATATGGCGTAAAATTCGCAATAGAACCCCATCCAAACAACCTCATTTATGATATTCATACAGCAGAGAGGGCCATAAAGCTTGTAGACAACCACCCTTGTCTGGGCTATAACATGGATCCCGCAAACTTGATTTATCTTGGTCTTAAGGTAGAAAACTTTATTGACAGACTGGGCGACAGAATATTCCATGTCCATGCAAAGGACGGAGAAATCGTAGAGCATAACATCGGCGTAGGCGGTATATTGATGCAGGGTGACTGGCAGAGGCTCGACCGTACCTTCAGGTTCAGAATACCCGGCTGGGGCAGTGTGCCATGGAAGAAAATCATTACCGAGCTTTCAATGGTAGGATACAACTATGTGCTCAGCTATGAGCATGAAGATGTTACAATGAGCAGGGCGGATGGCGTCGTGAAGACTGCGGCTTATCTCAAGCCGCTGCTGATCGATGCTCCTTATGAAGGCCGCAAGGACAAGCTTTTTCAAGGAAAAGAATAATTTTAAACAACTATGAATCCGGAGGGAAACAATATGGCAAGAATGATGAGGGCACAAGTCATTGAAGCACCAGGCAAAATGGTATTAAAGCAGGTCCCCGTACCTGAGATAAATGCTGATGAAGTACTCATTAAAGTAGAAATTTGCGGTATTTGCGGTACAGATTATAAAATTTATACAGGTCAATATGCCGCAGAACATCTTCCAATGATATCCGGACATGAATTTTGGGGTGTTGTTGAAGAAATAGGCCAAAACGCCAAGGGACTCAGGAAGGGCGACAGGGTTTCAGTAGATATTTGCATGCCCTGCGGCACCTGCTATTTCTGCCGCAGAGGAGAAGGACTTCTTTGCGAGACCTTTACCCAGCTCGGAATACACACAGACGGTGCTTTTGCAGAATATGTCAAAGCTCCCTGGCAAAACTGCTATCCCATCCCTGCTGAAGTTGATGAATACTCCGCAGCATTCATCGAGCCGCTTACAGCAGTCATTCAGGCATCCAAAAGAATGGACCTCAAAGTATCCTCAAGTGTTGTGATTATAGGCTGCGGTCTTGGAATTCTCCACGGCGTGCTTGCAAAGCTGCGTGGCGCGGCGCCGGTTATCGTTATCGGCGACAGCCCCGCCAGGCTGGCAATGGCTAAAGAAATGGGTGCGGACATCACTATAGATATCAACGAGATAAAAGATCCTGTGGCCGAGGTAAAGAGGATTACAAACGGTATAGGCGCCGATTATGTCCTCGAAGCTGTCGGTCATCCCAGAACCTATGAACAGGCCTTTGAAATGGTAAGGAGAGGCGGTAAAGTAGAAGCCTTCGGCATATGTCCTCCGGACGCCAAAGCCTGCTTCTCTCCCTATGAATTCGTACTGGGAGAAAAGAAAGTCAGCGGTTCCTGTGCCGGTATCGGCAATGACTGGGGCGATGTGCTCAATCTCCTCAAATACAAGCGTATCGATCCGAAGCCGCTGTTCTCAATGATGGTGCCTCTTGAAGAG
>JAEWQC010000145.1 GCA_023399355.1 Bacillota bacterium
CCTTCACCCGGTACGTAGCCGTCCCCTCCATCTCCAAAACTCCGGCAGCGTCCGTCAGACGAAGCAAATCCACCCATGGATAAATGCAGATGTTTATTGGGATGTATTGTTATATTCACTCCTCCGGCAACGGCTGCATTACATTCACCTCTGCGTATGCTCTCACAAGCCAGATGAATGGTGGTCAGAGAAGAGGAGCACATAGTATCCAGGGCAATACTGGGGCCTCTAAAATTAAAGATGTATGAAACACGGTTAGCAATAGAGGCATATGAGCCAACCGGATGCATAATAGTCCCGTCCACATCCGTCTCAAACAAATTATACTGCGCATACATCAGACCTACAAAAACTCCTACCGAGCAGTTTTTCAAACTTTGGCGCGTATAACCCGCATCCTCTACCGTATGCCATACAGTTTCCAAAAACAGGCGTTCCTGCGGATCAATCCACTCTGCTTCACCGGGAGTAATATTAAAGAATAAGGGATCGAATGAACCAACATCATTAATGAAACCTCCCCATTTTGAGTTGGTTTTTCCTTTTTTATTTTTAGCCGGATCAAAATACTTTTCATATTCCCAGCGTTCCTTCGGGATTTCAGTGATACAATCCCTGCCATCCTTCAAGTTCTCCCATAAGCTGTCCAAATCATCAGCCATAGGATATTTTCCACTTAATCCGATAATTGCAATCTCTTCGTTAGCATAATTGGACTCCCGTTCGTATGTAGACATCACGTTTTTATTTGGCTGCATCCTCATTGCTTCGATTTTCCCGGGACTTGTTATAGCTTCAACAACTCTTTCCTTATGATTTTCTGCTTCATTGTGGAATGCGAACACTTCAGCTGCACGGGCACCATAATTCTCCACCAGATACACTGCCAGTTCCTCCAGCGTTTGGTACTCAAATAGAAGTGTTTTGGATAATTCTCCGAAGTATTTTTCAAGTTCGCGGTTGATTTTTACGATAAGTAATGAATCAATACCATATTTTTGTAAAGTATCCCTGGCATTAATCCTGGCAACAGGAAGTTTTGTTTCAGCAGATAATATTTCTTTCAGCAGATTTTGGGTTTTTTCAATTAATTGTGGTTTTACAATACTGCTCTCCGGAAGTTTCATGGTCATTCCCTCCGATTCATATTGGCTGTGGTCTTTTACAGTTTCTCTCATTCTCTTGGCATCTCCATAAAGCACAGCTATTTCATGATATCTATCAGATAATATCCTTCTGAATATTTTTACGCCCTTATCAATTGTAAGCGCAAGCATGCCGGTTTTTCCCCTGATATCTTCAATATATTCCTTTGACAGTGCCATTCCTCCATCCTGCCAATAAGGCCATTGGATAGATATGGTTTTACCGCTTCTCATACCCTTTGACTTGAGCGTTTCCCTATATTGGGCATATGCATCAAGAAAACGGTTGCTGTAAGCATAGTCACTCTGTCCAGGATTTCCAACAACCCCGGCAATTGATGAAAACATTACAAAGAAATCCAGATTTTCATTTGCTGTTACAGCATCAATATTCAAAGCACCTGATGCTTTTGACCTAAATACCTCATCCATTTCGCCCCTGGTTTTTTTTATTATGAATGAGTCTTTTATAACACCGGCACAGTGAATGATTCCATCTATAGAATTGAAAAGCTCTTTAACTTTCAAAAAAACAAGCTGCACTTCCTCACGGACCGACAAATCCGCCTGAAAATACACAGCCCGACTGCCTGACTCTTCCAGACACCTTATTTTATCCTGCTTGATATCATCTAAAGGAGAGCGCCCCACCAGGACAACATTTGCTTGTATTTCACAGGCCAAATAGCTGGCAAATGAATATCCCAACGCGCCCATACCTCCCGTAACGAGGTATACACCACCCTTTTTCAGGTTTATCAACTGCTCTGCCCCTTCAGCAATCTCAATTTCCTTAAACTCTTTAACAAGGCGTTCGCCGCCGGAGTAAAGCACTTCACATTCTTCAGTATCTGTTAAAAATTCCATACCTGTGATAATAGTATTTTGAGAATAGTCTTCAACACCTATCGTCTTACAAATAAAATCAGGGTTTTCATTATGAAGAGTCTTGAAGAAACCGCTTATTCCCGAATAAAATGGAAAGTTGTCTTTCTGTGAACCCGTACTATATATGTATAAAAGCCTGATTTCTTTTCCTGTCTTAAACTTCATTAATGCTCGAATAAGCTCTTGAATAAAATAATATGTTTTCTCAAGCATAAAATCTGTCAAATCAATTATTCCTGCCGTATCCGGTGCATAAATAACAATTTTATCCGGGCTGGCACCTTGGTTCCTAAGTTTTTCAAGGAATTCATGTATATCTTCATTCTGACTTTCGGCCACCTTCGATGGAGGAAAATTACTTTCAGCTTTCTTTTCCGTAGAGAAGAAAATCTTGTTGAAACTGTCAAAACCGCATAACATATCCGGTGCGTCTATTAGAAGAAGAGTTTCCTTTTCACTGCGGCTCTCTGCCATATTTTTAGCATGCTCCTTGTGAACCCATACATTTTCCAGGAATATGACATTTGTTGAATCATTTTTGTCTCCTGCATGCCTCAGTTCTCTAAGTGCAATATTTTTTATATCTACCAGAATCTTGCCTGATAAATCAGTGATTGCCATGTTTACCTTTCGGAGACGGCCACCGTGCGAACTCTCACTGTTATTGACATTTATGTAGACATACACGGAATCTACAACGGGTTTTCGTATATTCACTTCGCCAATAGAAAAAGGGATATATGGTCCGCTGCCCTCTCCAAGGTCTACACCAATAATGCTTTGTAATGCCCCGTCTATAATGCTTGGATGGAGAATGAAGTGAATGGCATCCTTCAATAAGAACTGCGGCAGCTTTATTTCAGCAACAGCTTCTTTTCCATCTGAGTATATTTCATCAATAACACATAGAGATTGTCCATAAAGAATCCCGCCCTGCCTGAGAATGTTATAGCATTCCGTGCGATCCATCCTGCGATGACATTTACCTTTAATGGATTCTATATCAATAAATTCTTCAGCTGTTATCTGTGAAGCGTCTTTCTCCTCTATTTCCCCCGTATGGTGAATTAGTGGTTTTCCCCCATCCATTGAATATACTTCATAACCGGCCTTCCGGTCTTCCGGATTAAGAACAATATGCAATCTTTTCTTGTCAGACGTGCCCTTTGTGTCATTGCTAAAAGTAAATGGCCTCATCCAGAGGAGGTTACTCATTTTATATGCTTTCTCCCGGTTGTATCCGGTATAGCAAGAACATACCATATTAAGATAAGCTGACGCCGGCATCACATTCCCGCCTGCAAACACATGATCCCTAATATAGAATTCATCCCCATCAAATTCAATAGTTGACTTGTATTCCTTATTTTCAAATTCCTTTATCCGTAATGGAACATTAAATTCCGGACTTGCCTTGGCGGCAGTTATGGTTAGCTTGTTATCATTCATAGGTATCCAATAGTGTTCTGCAGCAAAGGAATACCCTGGTAAGGATACTCTGTGATACTTGCATTCCCTGTTAAAAGCCTCCCAGTCAATATCAGCTCCAGAAACCCATAAGCTGGCTAGCGCATAGTAGTCCCTATTTTCTATAAGTAAAGGGATATTTGCATTATTAGCTGCGGTCTTGCAGCATGATGCATTTCCCCTATAGAACTGGCCCTTATCATTTTCGGAGGATGTAAATAATTTCAATCCCGAAATCAGATCATCTATTGATGAAACAACCAGTGCAATCCTCTCTTCCATCGACTCTCTGCCAACCTGCAATGTATATGCTATATCTCCCAAAGCAGGTGTCTTGCCGGCCATTGGACTTACAAGCAAAAGATGCTTTTCATATATTTTTTCAGCAAATTCCGATAGACATTTACATGTAAGAAGTATGTTAATTTTTATATCAGTATGATAGGAGTTGTTTATTTCAGATAGTAAAAGAGTCCTGCTAACTGCATCCATTCCAATATCTTCAAATAGCTCGTCCTTTAAGATGTCTTGTGAACTGACTCCAAGTATTTCTGCCGCAATGGCATTCACAGACGCTTTAAATTCTTCCTCACAGCCCAGATAACCTTGCACTGGACTAGTACTTTTCTCCAGATAATCGTATAGATTCCTACAGTTTTCAAGAAGAGCTTCAATAGTTTTTGCAGACAGTACTATCAAGAAGGGTTTATTATTCATTTCACTGCATCCGGATTCCTGCGGGGTGTCATATTCCTCCAGAATTACATGGGCGTTAGCCCCCCCCGCACCAAAGGAGCTAATGCCCCCTCTGCGTGGATATGTATATTTTCCGCTTTGTGTCTCCAAAACTGTTTTTTCCCAGGCATTCAACTCTTTTTGTATAAAGAACGGACTATCCTCCAACGGAATGTCTTTGTTAATCTCACTAACGTGCAGTGTTGGTACAAGCGTTTTATTTTTCAACTGCAAGGCCATTTTTATCAAACCCGCTATACCAGCTGCACTTTCTAGATGACCAATATTGGATTTTGATGAGCTGATCGCACAATAGTGCTTTTTTTCAACACCGAAAGCTTTGGTTAACCCACGGATTTCTATCGGGTCACCTAGAGCCGTTCCTGTACCATGAGCTTCTATCGCAGTTACCGACAAAGGCTCGATCTTTCCATCTTCAAATGCACGGCAGATCACCTCGGTTTGCGAATCAGGGTTTGGAACTGTATACCCATTGGTTCTTCCTCCGTGGTTTACTGAGCTTCCTTTTATTACGGCATATATATTATCCTTATCCTTTATAGCCCTGGAGAGAGGTTTGAGTACAACTGCAGCTACACCCTCTCCCGGTACAAACCCATCAGCTCCTTGTGCGAAGCTCTTGCATCTTCCTTCCTTTGAAAGCATGCGCATCTGGCATAAGCCAATATATTTTGATGGGTGAAGGTAAATATTTACTCCACCGACAATTGCAACCTCGCATTCCCCTCTTCTAATACTGCCGCATGCTTGATGGACAGCTGTTAACGAAGATGAGCAAGCCGTATCTACAGGCATACTTGGACCTTTAAAGTCATAAAAGTAGGATATACGGTTTGCCAGAGACCATGCTGACGATTCGGGGAAAATATGGTTTCCCTTCATCCACTCACCCGGCCCCCACAATTGGTATGAATGAGTAGTAGCGCCAACAAATACCCCAACCAAATACTTCTTTGAAAACTCCCTGGGGTTATATCCCCCATCCTCAAGGGCCAGCCACGAGGTTTGGAGCAGGAGACGTTCTTGCGGATCCATAAGTTCGGCCTTACGTGGCGGTATATTAAAGAAAATGGAATCAAAAGAACTGATATTCTCAATAAATCCACCCCACTTGCAATACATTTTCCCTTGTTCAGCAAGATCGGGATCAGGATGGTAGTATTCTCTGATATCCCATCTTTCTGCCGGAATTTCAGTTATACAGTCTTTCCCCAGCATAAGGTTTTCCCAGAACTCATTAATGTCTTTGGCTTGTGGCAAACGCCCGCTCATGCCTATAATTGCTATATCCTCTTCAAAATGCCTGTTATTCCGGGCATCCTTCGCATTAATTTCCTGTTCCGAATTTATTGCGTCAGTTGAATCCATTTTTTCAACTGAAGCTATCTTTTCAGATTCATGCAATTTGCTAAATACATTTATAACCTGTGAACCGTTATTTTGAACAATATATTCCGCAAGCGACTTTATATTGGAACACTCAAATAACAGTGTTCTTGGAAGTGCGTTAAAAAATTCTTCAAGACCGGTATTAAGACTTTTTACAAGCAGGGAATCTAACCCAAGGTCTTCAAAGGGTGTGTATATATCAAAACTTTCAGTCGTAATTCTTAGGACCTCCGCAAAAACAAGTTTTATACGATTTTCAGTCCATTTCAAAAAATCTGCCTGTTCAGGTCCTTCACCAATATTATTAACTACACTGTGGTGTTCTGTATTTATCCCATTATGACATAATCCTGCTTTAATCAAATTCTCGAATTTAGAGTTATTGCCATAAATAACTGATATTTGGCTTGCACCCGTTTGGATGCAATGAGCAAGCGCATTAATGCCTTGTAATGTCCCAAGAGGGCGAAGCCCTAATACCTCGAATGTGTCTTTCTCTGCTTGTGGTGAAAGCCTCATTCCTCCCTCTTCCCATACAGGCCAATTAATACACATGCTATTTCCCCAACGTTTTCCCTCTTTATAAGACATGTTTCTCATTTGTATAAAACCATCCATGAATCCATTTGCAAATGAATAATCGGACTGTCCACTGTTTCCGGTAAATGAAACAATGGATGAAAACACCATAAAGAAATCGAGCTTTTCATTAGCAGTAGCTTCATCAAGGTAGTAAGTGCCCCAGCATTTGGGTGCCAGGACGTCCCGTATATCTTCAGCACTTTTATTAATCAGATATTTGTCCTTAATAATACCAGCCAGATTAATAACGCCATTCAAGCTTCCTACTTCAGATATAATATGGCGATAGATCCTTTTTGCCTCACCCTTTTGAGATATATCGCCCTTAATATATGCTACTCTGCCTTTTATGTCTTTATTGGTTTTAGGTTCGTCACTTCTTCCGCTTATGTATACAGTGGCATCAAACTCTTCTACCAGATATTGCACCAGTAATCTGCCTATTCCTCCTGCACCGCCTGCCAGCCAATAAACTCCCCTGGACTTAAAGGACCGGGTGTTTTTCAATGTAACCGGTAGGTAACTGATCAGCTCTCTCGCGCGACGTTTTCCGTTCTCATAGGTTATTTCCTCACCGGCATCAACATCTGCACCCACTTCACAAATGGCCAGATCCACTAATTCATCTATAGAACTCTTTGTTAAAAATTGAGCACTATGAAATCGGTATAACGGATTCTCAATATGCAGAGTACGAAAGAAAGCGGAAAGGCCATGGCATAAAGAGAATGAATAAGTTGTATTTCCGTGACAAACAAATGTCAGGCCTACCGGATGGCCTGAAGCCACCCTCATAAATGCCCTGGCAAGATATGCAAGTGAATAGAATTGCTCCAGGATTCCTACTTTGATATAATCCTCAACGTCCTCGCCATTATCTGGAAGTTCAGCGGAACCGGACCATGCATAAATGATCTCCGAAGGCAAAGTGTTATCTATCTTCATTTCACTGATCAGACATATATAGTGATCCTCCCTGGCAGGATTTATAACATATGTATCTTTATCAACCTTATTAAACTCTTCCCCCGGTATCACTCTAATTAGTCCTGATAATGAATTGTAAAACCGATTTTTCATAGTGCAGTATATTTCATCTTCCATTCCGAAGATGCATATGTTTTTTCCCTGCATTTTAATTGATCCTGCATCTGTAAGCGGCTGTTCAATCCAGTCCGGTCTATAATAAGCAAGTGTATCCTCCACAGTTTCAGATGCTGTTACAGTCTTTTGAGGTATACACTTGCAATTAATTCCCCGTTCCATTGGATGAGTCCGGTAAGAATTCTTTTGAAATGGATATGTGGGCATGGAAACATGATTATACCCGCATCCCATATACAGCCTTTCCCAGTCAAGAGGATACTGCTTAATATAAAATTCTGATATAATTGATAGCTTTTCGAGGTATTGTTTATCAGAAATTATTTTTCTATTTAAGCTGCATAAATTTAATTCATTGAGCAACTCGTTTGCATGTTTAGCAAAATCCTGATTATGAAGGCTTGTTCTTCCCTTTTGTTTATTGGAAAATAAGTCATCCAGCTTTCCGTAATTTAATCTAAGCTCATCAAGTTTTTTCATCAAATCGCCAGTGTCCCTAACTGCAAATGCAAGTCTTAACGGGAAATGAGCTCTTCTCATCAATAATGTATATGCAATATTCCCAATATATTTGCTGCTGTTCCCTGATTCCAACCATTTGTACAAATCCTCTATGCGCTGTTTCAAGGCCTGTTCGGACTTAGCCGATAAAGGAATAAAATAGTATGGACTTTGTGTATGTGGAGAGTTGCCTCCATCAGGAGATTCTTCAATAATAATATGTGCGTTCGTTCCACTGAAACCGAATGAACTTACCCCTGCCCTTCTAGGCATGCCATTTTCGCCCTTCCATTCCTGTAGCCCGGTATTGACCCTGAACGGTGTATCTTCAAAATTGATATGTTTATTAGGCTCGTTAAAGTGAAGCTGTGGTGGTATACTGCCATGTTCTAAAGCAAGCAGTACCTTGATAACTCCTGCAACACCGGCTGCGAAAACAGCATGTCCTATATTAGCTTTTACCGACCCCAGCCAACAGAAATTTTTTCTGGATGTAAACTTACCAAAAGCTTCTGTCAGTGCTCCTACTTCTATCGGGTCTCCCAATTCCGTCCCTGTACCGTGTGCTTCTATATAGCTGATTGTTTCCGGACTGACTCCGTATCTTTCATATACTGAAGTCAATAAACCAGATTGAGACAACGAGTTTGGAGCTGTTATGCCATTTGTCCTGCCATCCTGGTTAATTGATGAACCCTTTATCACTCCATAAATATGGTCGCCATCACTCAATGCTTCATCAAGCCTCTTAAGTACAATAACCCCTGCACCTTCACCAGGGACAAATCCGTTTGCATTTTTATCAAAAGCCTTACACCTTCCATCAGGAGAAAGCATATTCGCATTACTCGATAGAATATAAAACTCAGGTGTAGTGCAAATAAATACTCCTCCTGCAAGTGCCATATTGCAATCACCTGCAAGTATATTCCGGCAAGCCAGATGAATTGCTACAAGAGAAGACGAGCATGCAGTATTTATGGAAATCGCAGGGCCTTTCAGATTTAGAAAATATGCAATCCTTGCCGGTATTACCG
Organism: Bacillota bacterium; assembly: GCA_023399355.1. Taxonomy (GTDB): domain Bacteria; phylum Bacillota; class Clostridia; order Acetivibrionales; family DTU013; genus UBA1305. The sequence continues at coordinate 8,870 of JAEWQC010000145.1, forward strand.
AAGATTCATTGCCCCAGAAAGATTGGGGAATCCTGCTAACGTTGTTTTCCCTAAGTTTTGACTGGTAGTCTCCCCCTCCGGCACCTGCAAAAACCCCGCAGCATTTGGAATCCATAGCTTCTGAAGCATAACCTGCATCCTCCAAAGCATTCCAGCATTCTTCAAGAAATACCCTCTGCTGAGGATCTGTTACCTCTGCTTCACGCCCGGAGATCTTGAAAAATGAAGGATCAAACAAGTCTGCATTTTCCAGGAAGCCTCCCCATTTGCTATTTGTTTTTTCAAGGTTATCCGGATCAGGGTGGTAGTAGTCCCTCCAATCCCAACGATCTATGGGAATTTCAGTAATAAGGTCTTTCCCATGGACAAGATTTTCCCAAAACGTCTTTATATCCGGAGAGCCCGGGAAACGGGCCGACATTCCAATAACGGCAATGTCAATAGTATTGGAGCTTTCAACCGCATCTTCAACTTCAGGCTTTTTTGCATATGGCTTCACAACTTCTAATGAAGGTGTCTGTTTTGATACAGATACAACTATTTTCCCAATATTCTTTCTGTCTTCAAGGCATTTAAATGCCTGCTTTATTTCCAAAAATTTAAACACCTTGCAGATCGTAGGTTTTATAATTCCACGTTCTACGTATTCAATCATAATATCCAGATATTTAGTAACCAATTCCTGATTTTTCATAAGGTATCTTCTCAAATCAACACTGTAAAAGCTCTGATTATCAACCATATGCGTTAAATTAATCGAATTTGATGACTTGAGTCCCGTCATGGCAATTTCTACATACCGGCCACCGGAGCCAAGAAGATTCATACCTTCTTGAATGGCTTCTCCCGATAATGTATTAAGCACCACATCAACACCATGGCCATCAGTCATTTCCATTACTCTCTGGTAAAAATCCTCCTGTCTGTAGTTAATCAGATTGGTTATCCCCATATCTTTAAGATATTTCAATTTCTCATCAGAACCAGCAGTTGCGTAGATTTCGGCACCAATATTCATTGCCAATTGGACTGCAATAAGGCCTGTGCCCCCTGCAGCTGTTTGAATCAGTATCTTTTCTCCAGGTCTGACCTTTATAGTCTCAAATATATGGTAAACCGTCATAAAGGTAATAGGCAGAGAACAGGCCTCTTCAAAGCTAAGGGTATCAGGTTTTTTAATCGCCCAGTTTTCGCTGACGGTAACAACACTGCTGTGCCCGCCCATTTGCGGCCCCATAATTGAAATTACAGGTTCTCCCACTTTAATGCGTTTGACATCCTTGCCTACCTTTGTAACAATGCCGGCAACCTCAAATCCCGGTGTAAACGGGTATGGTGGCATAGTAGGATATAACCCTTTTATACATAGCAAGTCCCCGAAATTAAGCGAAAATGACCTTACGTCGATTTGTATTTCATCGTTTCCCGGTTCTTTCGAGATTTTTTGAGTTAATTTCAGATTATCTATATAACAAGGAGAGTCTAAAACAATACAGGCATTCCCGCGGATATCCTCTACAGCATTCCGGGTAAGTTCAGTGTATAACTTAACGCCCTCTTCAATATTAAGCTGTTTAGCCTGTATAAGCCTGAGTATCTCTTTTCTATCCATCTCACCACAACCCTTAATTTTATGAATTAATAACTCATACTTTTTTCCTGGCCAGTAAATACAGAGTCATACCTTCTTTCCCCTGTAATTCCTTACCATGAATTGCTCTTTTTACAGCGTAAAATATTAGTGCTGGCAAAAGGTAAACTAGGCGAAGTACGGCTTTTATAGTTAACCTCATTTTTTTGTTGTTGATTTTTAGAGGATTAACAGTCTTTATTACCAGTTCTTCAATGAAAAATATTACTTGAATCATGATATTTCCAGGTTCCAGCTCTGTTTTTACCGTATCAAAGCCGCATTCATCAAGAAGTATTTTTAGTCCTTCTCTGGAATATCTAACCAAATGGTGCGGAGGCATATCCCATATTTCTTTCCAAAGTTTACGGCTTGCACGTTCCATGTTTGGAACTGACATCATGACCAGTCCGCCTGGCTTTACCAATTTATTAACTGAAGAAATGAATCCCCTCGGATTATCAATATGCTCCAGAAGGTTAAAGAAAGTAATAATATCAAACTCACGCGGCAACCCGTACTGTATAATATTTTCCAGCCTGCAGGCATACAC